>JBIOTP010000029.1:0-4082 GCA_044865965.1 Solirubrobacteraceae bacterium | reverse complement strand
GACAGCACGGAGCGAGCGAGCGGCCACGGCACCGTGAGCACGACGACGTCCGCCCACGCCACCGCCTCGCCCAGCGATGGGCACGGCTCCGCGGACGGGCCCGCGCTGCGCGCCGCCTCCGCCAGCCTGCGCGGGTCGCGCGAGAACGTGAAGCGTACGCTGTGCCCGCTCGCCGCCCAGCGGCGGCCGAGCGCGCCTCCCATCGCGCCGGGACCGACGACAGTGATCCTCATGCGTGCACCTCCATCGTGGTCGACGGCAGCGCTCCGAGTGCGTCGAGCGCTTCCAGCGGCTCGTCGGTCGAGCAGCTTCCGTAGGCGATCAGTGCCTGGCGGCGCGCGGCGGCGACGGCGGCCGCCGGCGCCACCAGGTCCTTCCAGCGCAGACCTTCGCGCGTTAGCGAGAAGTGCGCGGGGTCCATGTCTTCGATCAACTCGCACATCCGCTTCTCGTCGCAGCGCTGCGCGAAGACGCCGGCCGCGATGACGTTGACGAAGCCGTGATGCGTGAACCCGGTGTCCGCGGCGACGTGGCGGAACGGCTGATGCAGGCCCGCCGTGGCCTTGTACGGCACGCCGGTGCGCGTGGCCATCGAGATGAACGCGGCCAGGCGCTCGGGCGCGGGGAACGCGTCGGCGGTCAGCCCGCCGCAGCGGATCTTGGCCCACGGTGCCCGGCAGGCTCCCGTCCAGTCGCGCTCGGCCCGCAGCTCCGCAAGCGCCGCGAGGCCGGCGTCGATCTCGTTCGCCGCGACCTCGAAGACCGGCTGCATGGGTCCGGGCAGCCCGCTCGCATCGATGGCGTCGACGAAGCCGCGCGCCGCGGTGAGCGGCGCCTCGAGCAGCTCGACGCGCGCGCGGCCGGCGAAGCGGCGCACGTGCGCCAGGTCGCCCACGCCGTCCACCACCACGCTGAGCCGCAGCGGCAGCTCCGGAGGAATCTCGCCGAGCCGGCCGGCGGGGCAGCCGAAGCGGCTCACGGCCCAGCCGTAGGGGCCGCCCTTGGTCGCGAGGTGGGCGGCAAGCGCCTCGTCCATCGGCAGGCGGGCCGGTGGGAACAGCCCGGCGTCGTCGATCAGCCCGCTCAGGAAGGCGGTGCGGGCATCGTCGGGGCGCATGTCAGACCAGCTGCTCCGCCGCCCAGGACAGCGCGTAGCCGGGGTCGTCGATCCGCGCCGCCAGCGGTGTCAGCCGCAGCGGGCGGAAGGTGTCGCACATCACCGCCAGCTCGCCGGCCCACTTCTTGCCGAGCGACGCCTCGACGCGCCCGGGCTGCGGGCCGTGGGAGAGCCCCGACGGGTGCAGCGTGATCGAGCCCGGCCCGATGCCGCTGCGGGCCGCGAAGTCGCCCTCGACGTAGTAGGTGAACTCCTCGGACTGCACATTGGAGTGGTGGTAGGGGACCGGGATCGCCTCGGGGTCCCAGTCCAGCATGCGCGGACAGAACGAGCAGATCACGAAGTTCTGACCCTTGAACGTCTGGTGCACGGGCGGCGGCAGGTGCACGCGACCGGCGATCGGCTCGAAGTCGCGGACGTTGAACGTATACGGGTACACGTAGCCGTCCCAGCCCACGACATCGAACGGGTGGTAGTCGAGCACGAAGCGCTGATGCCCGCCGCGGGCGCGGACCACGAGCTCGAACTCGCCGCGCTCGTCGCGCGTCTCGAGCTCCGCGGGCGGGTGGAAGTCGCGCTGCGAGAACGGCGCGTGCTCCAGCAACTGCCCGTAGCGGTTGCGGTAGTGGTTGGGCGTCTCGATCTCGCCGGGCGTGAAGCAGGACAGCCACACCTGCGGCGCCTCCGGGTCCAGCAGCCAGCGGTAGGTGGTGTGGCGCGGGATCACGACGTAGTCGTGCGCGCGGAACGGCAGCCGGCCGAACACCGACTCGAGGACGCCGCCGCCCTCGTGGATGAACACCACCTCGTCGCCCCCGCCGTTGCGGTAGAAGGCCTCGTTGCCCCGCTCGGGCTTGACGATCGCGAGTTCGACGTCGTGGTTGAAGGCAAGTAGCCGGCGGCCGTCGATCACGTCGCCGGCGGGCCCGACGTCGGTGGTGTCGAAGTGGTGGTGCACGTGCGTCTCGGGCACCCACTCCTCGCGGACGATCGGCGTGAAGCTGCCGACGCTGCGCACGCGCGTCGGCGGGTTGAGGTGATACAGGATCGACTCGTTGCCGCTGAAGCCCTCGAAGCCGAGGACCTCCTCCGTCAGCAGCCGGTCGTGGCGCCGGAACTGGACGTGGCGCTTGGCCGGAATCTCACCCAGGGCGTGGTAGCGCATCGGTTCCTTCCTCGAGGTCTAGTGCGGGTCGGTCGTGAGCGGCTCGCGCGCGACGATCGCGCCCGCGGCCGCGCCGAAGCTCAGGCGGTAGCCGGCGCCGTCGGCCCAGGCGTGGATCGACACCTCGTCGCCGTCGCGCAGGAACGTGCGCTGCTCGCCGTTGTCGAGCGTCAGCGGCTCGACTCCGTTGGAGGTTCGCTCCACGAGGCAGCCCTTCTCCTCGGGCTGCCAGCCGGAGACCGTGCCGAGGCCGTAGAGCCCGCCGGGGGCCACCGGCGCGCCGGTGACCGTCAGGTGGGCGAGGGCCTGTGCCGCGTTCCAGTACAGCCGCTCGGCGGTCGTCGACGCAATGACGGCGGGCGGCAAGCCGCGGCTGCGCCGGGCGGGGGTCTGCAACCGCGTCTCGAGCGTCAGGTGCAGGTTCCAGGGGTCGCGGCAGCGCAGGTAATCGGCGACAGGTGGATCCTGTCGCGGCCCAGGGACGCGCCACGGCGCGAGCGCGTCGACCGTCACCACCCACGGCGAGACGGTGGCGAGGAACTTGCTGGCGAAGGGCCCGAAGGGCACGGCCTCGTAGCGCTGGATGTCGCGCGCGCTCCAGTCGTTGAGGACCATGAAGCCGAAGATGTGCTCGCCGGCGCGGTCGGCGGGGATCGGCTGCGCGGGTTTGGTCGCGCCGCCGGTGACGAACGCCAGCTCGACCTCATAGTCGAGCTGCTCGCACGCGCCGTAGACCGGCGCGCCGTCTCCGCCGCGCTTCAGGCCCGCCGGACGCACGATCGGCGTGCCGGTCGCCACGACGCCGCGCGCGCGCCGATGACCGCCGATCGGAAGATGGCGGAACTGGGGCAGCAGCGGATCCGGGTCGTCCGGCCGGTAGAGCCGGCCCATGGTGGTCGCGTGCTCTATCGACCCGTAGAAGTCGGCATGGTCGCTGACGCGGAACGGCAGCACCATCTCGGCCTCGGCCTGCGGCGTGAGCAGCGCGCCGGCTGAGGGGTGGTCGCGCAGGTCCGGCGTCGCTTCGCTGAGCAGGTGCGAGAGCATGCGGCGCAGCGCACTCCACGTGGGGCGGCCGGCCGCGAGCAGCGCATCGAGCGAAGGCTGGGCGAAGAGCCCGCGCGCGTCCTCGATCTCGTCGAGCAGGCCGAGCTCGGCCACGCCGGCGAGATCAAGGATCTGGTCGCCGATCGCGACGCCGGCGAGCGCCGGTCCCTCGCGGCGGCGAAAGACGCCGTAGGGAAGGTTCTGGATCGGGAAGCCGGAGCCGGCCAGCGTCGGGAGCCAGGAGCGCAGAGCGGCATCGAGTGTCGGGTCGTCGGTGTGCACGAGCGGGCAGCGTGGCCGGCCGCCGGGGGCCTATCAAGGCGCCGCACGCTCTCGCTGCGATGCCTGCCGGCTATCGCGCCGAGGCATAGGCGCGAGGCATCGGTACGAGAGCCGCAGGTCCATTGATCAGGGATGCGGCGAAGCCCACGCTGTCAGCCATGCTCGCCACCTTCACAGTCACGGAGAAGGTCCGCCCACTCGAGCCGGTCACGGCCGACCCGTTCATCGCGGTGCTGGAGACGATGGCGCCTGTGCCTGCGAACCCGCCGCGGCTGCGCACGGGGCGAGTCGGGTGACCGCGCGCCGCCCGCGACGCATCGTCGGACGCGGCCTGCACGCCGCCAGGGATCTCGGCGCGATCGCCGTCGGGCGCGCGGACATCGTCCCGGACCGCCGGTTCTCCGACCCGGCCTGGACGGGCAACCCGGGATATCGGCGCCTCGCGCAGACCTACCTGACCGCGGCCCGCCA
>JBIOTP010000028.1:0-12393 GCA_044865965.1 Solirubrobacteraceae bacterium | reverse complement strand
GTCCTCGACCGCCTCGCGCAGCTCGTCGATGAACGCGCCGTCGGCTTCCAGGAACGGCACGCCGCGCGCGAGCACCTCGGGCGGGACCACGGAGGAGCCGTCCTGCTCGGACACGGTGGCGACGATGATGAAGATGCCGTCAGCCGACAGCATGCGGCGGTCGCGCAGGGCGACGTCGGCGACGTCGCCGATGTCGACGCCGTCGACGAAGATCATGCCCGCCGTCTGCTTGTCGCCCAGGCGGGCGCCCGCGCCGTCGATCTCGAGCGGGTGGCCGTTCTCGGTGCGGAAGACGCGGTCGGGCCGAACCCCGACCGCCTCCGCGAGCCGGGAGTGGACGAGCATGCGCTTGAAGTCGCCGTGCACCGGCATCACGTAGCGCGGGCGCGTGAGGTTCAGCATCATCTTCAGCTCCTCCGCGTAGCCGTGGCCGGAGGCGTGGATCGGCGCGTCGCGGGCGGTGATGACGTCGCAGCCGACGTGGTACAGGCGGTCGATCGTCTCGTTGACGGCGCGCTCGTTGCCGGGGATCGGGGTCGCCGAGAACACGACCGTGTCGCCCTCCTTGAGCTCCACCTGGGGGTGGTCGCGGTAGGCCATCCGGCGCAGCGCGGACAGCGGCTCGCCCTGGGACCCGGTCGAGATCACGACGATCTTCTCGTCGGCCCACTGCTCGATCTCGCGGACCGGCACGAGCTGGCCCTCGGGGATGTCGATCTGGCCGAGGCTGCGGCCGATGTTGACGTTCTTGCGCATCGAGCGGCCGACGAGCGCGACCTTGCGGCCGTTGGCGGCGGCGGCGTGCACGACCTGCTGGACGCGGTGGATGTTGGAGGCGAAGCAGGTGACCACGATCCGGCCCGGGCAGCGGGCGAACAGCCGGTCGAGATGGGGCCCGACGATCGACTCGCTGTCGGAGATGCCCTGGCGGTCGGCGTTCGTGGAGTCCCCGCACAGCAGCAGCAGCCCCGCGCGGCCCAGCTCGGCCAGGCGCGCCATGTCGGCGGGCGCGCCGCCCACCGGCGTCTGGTCGAACTTGTAGTCGCCGGTGAACAGGATCGTGCCCAGCTCGCACGTCAGCGCGACGCCCGAGGAGTCGGGGATCGAGTGCGTGAGATGGATGCGCTCGATCGCGAACGGCCCCGCGTCGACGATCTCGCCGATCGGCAGCACGTCGAGCTCGACCTCGCGCAGCTTGTGCTCGTCGAGCTTGGAGCGCGCCATCGCGACCGTCAGCTGGCCGCCGTAGACGATCGGGATGGTCTCCTGCCCGAGCTCGCGGATGACCCACGGCAGCGCGCCAAGGTGGTCCTCGTGGCCGTGCGTGATGACGACCGCCTCGATGTCCTCCACGCGCTCGCGCAGGTACGTGAAGTCGGGCAGCACGAGGTCGATGCCCATCATGTCCGCCGTCGGGAAGCGCAGGCCGCAGTCGACGACGACGATGCGGTCCTCGTACTCGACGACCGTGAGGTTCTTGCCGATCTCGCCGACCCCTCCCAGGGGGAGGACTCGGAGCGTGCCGCTCACGCGGCGGGAACCTCCTGTAGCAGCCCGTGCCGCGCGAGCGCGTCACGGACGTGGGCCCGCTCGCCCTCGTCACACTCGACGAGCGGCAGCCGCACCCCGCCCACGTCGTGGCCGAGCATGGCCAGCGCCGCCTTGACCGGCGCGGGGCTGGCGGTGACGAACATCGCGGCGTAGATCTCGCGGAGCGTCGCGTCGATCTCCGAGCGCTGATCGGGCTCGTCGTACATCCGGCGCATCTCCGGCGCGACGACGTGCGAGGCGACGCAGATGCCGCCGGCGCCGCCGATGTCGAGGCAGCGGCCGTAGATGTCGTCGTTGCCGGCCAGGACCGCGAGGCCGTCGATCAGTTGCAGCTCGTCGGAGTTCGCCTGCTTGACGGCCTCGATGCCGTCGATCTGCGCGAGCTCGGCGAGCAGGTCGGGCGGCATGTTCAGCGCCGTGCGCGACGGGATGTTGTAGAGGATCACCGGGCGCCCGCCGGCCGCGCGCGCGACCTCGCCGAAGTGCGCGAGCAGGCCGCGCCGGCTCGGCTTGTTGTAGTACGGGGTGACGGACAGGACGGCGTGCGCGCCGGCCTCCACCGCCTGCTCGGTCAGGTGCACGGCGTGCCGGGTGTCGTTGGACCCCGTGCCCGCGACGATCGCACCCTCGTCACCCAGCTCGCGCACGATCGTCGCCACCAGCGAGATCTGCTCCTCGTCGGTGATCGTGGCCGACTCGCCCGTGGTCCCGGCCACCACAAGCCCGTGGCAGCCGTTGGAGAGCAGGTGCCGGCCGAGTGCGACCGCCGTCTCCTCGTCGACGGCGCCGTCGGAGCGGAACGGGGTGACCATAGCCGTCAGCAGGCCTTCATACGGGCGCATGCACCAAGGATGGCACGCCGGGCGGCGCCCTGCCGCCCGGCGCGGGTGGGGTACGGCCAAGATACGCCCGAAACCCGCAATGGCCGTCTCGGGATGTGGCTCCTGGTAGACATGACGGCCGTGATCCGCGAACTGGTCGCCGAAGGCCGGCGGGTCGACCGCGACGACCTCGCCGGCATGGCGCCGTACATCACGGTCCGCGCGGATGGAACCGAACCATGTCGGAGGTTGCTCGCAGCCGCCGACGCTACCGACCTCACCTGGTCGCCCGACGGCGGTCGCCTCCTGTTCGTGCAATTCAACCCCGACGGACGCAACGCGCTGATGACGCTCCGCGCCAACGGTGGCCGCCCCCGCCTGATTCGGCGCGCCGATGCCGAGGCGCCCACGTGGTCGCCCGACGGCCGCTGGCTTGCATACACCAGTCCCAACAGCAGCGCCGTGCGGCTTTGGCGGATCGGGTCACGCAAGACCGTCATGCTGCGACAAGCCATCCGTCGCAGCGAGCAGCCGGGCCGGCCTGACCAGCTCGAGCGAGTCCTATGGCTGAGCGCAACGGCCGCAACGGCAGACGCGCGGGATGTGCGTGCTGCGGTCTCGCGTCGCTGAGCGGTGGCGTGAACCAGCTGCTCGGCGCCGTCGCGCTCGCGCGCGCGCAGCGCCGGTGAGCGAACTCGTATTGGTGTGGCGAACATTCGTGGCTACCCTGCGCGGCCGGAGTGGGGACGGCGGCGAGAGTGCCGCCGGCGCGCTGACCTTCGCTGCGTGCCTGTGGGCCGTTCGTGGCGGTCGTGTCGCGTCGTCCCCGGAATAGGGATGTTGGACAGGAAGAGAGCTCGGGATGGCGCGGCTCGCGTTGCGGGTGCGGTGGGGCGTCGGCGTGGCGCTGGTGATGGCGGTGCTCGGACCGGTGGCGTCCGCGGCGGGGGCCGCGCGCGGTGGCTCACACCGTCCTGACCTCGTCGTCGCCTCGCTCTCGGAGCCGCCGGCGCGGGCGGTGCCGGGCGATCGCTTCACCGCGCGCGACGTGACCGTCAACCGTGGCGGCCGCCGCGCGGCGCCGTCGGAGACCGGGTTCGCCCTCGGCGCGCACGCGTCGCGCGCCACTCGCGCGATCCCGGCGCTGCGTCGGGGCGCGGAATCGAGCGGCGAGGTGGAGCTGGCGATCCCGGCATCGATGCCGGACGGCGAGTACCGGCTGGTCGCCTGCGCTGACGTGCGGCGTCAGGTGCGCGAGCGCGACGAAAGCGACAACTGCCGGTCGTCGGCCGGCGTGCTGGTCATTGACACCACGCCCCCCGCGCCGCCGCGCATCGATGCGCACCCGGCGGCGGTGACGGCCGAGGCGCGCGCGAGCCTCTCGTTCTCGAGCAGCGAGGCCGACGTCCGCTTCGCCTGCCGGCTCGACGACGCGCCGTGGGCGCCGTGCGAGAGCCCGCACGCGGCGGCGGAGCTCGCCGAGGGCACGCACCGGTTCGCGGTCACCGCTCGCGACGCGGCCGGCAACGAGAGCGCGCCGGCGACGTTCGCGTGGACGGTCGACATCACGCCGCCGCCCGCGCCGGCGATCGACGAACGGCCGGCGGCGGTCGCCGTCGGCGACGACGCGCGGTTCGTGTTCTCGAGCACCGAGCCCGGCGCCGGCTTCGAGTGCGCGCTCGACGGTGACCCGCTCAGCGAGTGCACCAGCCCGCTCGAGCTGAGCGGCGTGCGAGACGGCGAGCACGCGCTCCGCGTGGTCGCCCGCGACGCCGCCGGCAACACGAGCGCGCCGGGCGTGGCAACGTGGACGGCCGTGCCCGACCAGATGACCCTCGGGGACGGCGCGTGGTCGTGGTTCGCCGATCCGCGCGCGGTGCACCACCAGGGCCGCCACCGGCGGACGTACGTCGGCTGGGTCGCGCGCGACGGCGACGTGAAGGTCGCGGCCTACGATCACGACACGCTGGCGAAGACGACGGCGTTGATCGCGCCCCGCGTGGAGGTCGACGACCACGCCAATCCCGCGATCCAGGTCCTGCCGGACGGCCACGTGCGCGCGTACTACTCGGCGCACGGCGGCGCGCGGATGTGGTACCGCACGTCGCTGGCCCCGGAGGACGTCTCCGCGTGGTCGCCGGCGGTCGCGCTGCCCGAGAACTCGGCCGGCAGCCGCGGCTTCACCTATCCCAACCCGATCCATCTCGCCGCCGACGCGCGGACGTACCTGTTCTGGCGCGGCGGCGACTACAACCCGACCTTCGCGACGCAGGCCGACGGCAGCGAGGCGTGGACGCCGGTGCGCTCGCTCATCTCGGCCCCGGGCGCCCGGCCGTACGTGAAGTACGACGGCGACGGGGCCGACACGATCCACATCGCGTTCACCAACGCGCACCCGGCCGAGTCGGGCGACGTGAACATCTACTACGTGGCCTATCGCGACGGCGCGCTGCGGCGCGCCGACGGGACCGCGATCGGCCCGCTCGGGACGCCGATCCGGCCCGCCGACGCCGACCTGGTCTACGACGCGCCGCACAACGCCTGGATCCACGACGTCGCGCACGACGCCGAGGGGCGGCCGATCCTGGTCTTCGCGGCGTTCCCGAGCCGCGCGGACCCGCGCGCTGACCACCGCTACTTCTACGCGCGCTGGACCGGGGCGGGATGGGTGACGCGCGAGATCACGCCGGCGGGCGGCTCGATCAGCGAGGATCCGCGCGAGCCGTTCTACAGCGGCGGCATCACGCTCGACCACGAGGACCCGAGCGTCGTCTACCTCTCGCGCGCCGTCGGCGGCGCCCACGAGGTGGAGACCTGGAGGACGCTCGACGGCGGCGCGACTTGGACCAGCGAGGCCGTCACCGCCGGGTCGGACACCAAGAACGTCCGGCCGGTGTCGCCGCGCGGACTGCTGCCGTTCTCCGGCGACATGAGCGTCCTCTGGATGCGCGGACGCTACCCGTACTACCTCACCTACCAGACGTCGATCACCACGATCCTGCGCACCGGCGGCAACGCGCCGCCGGTCGCCGACGCCGCCGCGTCACCGGCGAGCGGCCTGGCGCCGCAGGAGATCGACTTCGACGGCCGGCCGTCCCAGGACCCCGACGGCACCGTGGCCGAGTACCGCTGGGACTTCGGCGACGAGACGCAGGCCAGCGGGGCGCAGGTCCACCACACGTACGAGCGCGGCGGCCGCTACTTTCCGGCGCTCACCGTCACCGACGACGCCGGCGCCACCGACACGTACGTGACCGAGGTCGTGATCGATCCGTCGAGGGCGCCCGCCGTCGCCACCGGACCGGTGCTCGACCTGGCCGACGGCACGGCCACCCTGCACGGCGCGGTGACGCCGCAGAAGCAGCCGACGACGTACCACTTCGAGTACGGGACCTCGGGGTTCGACGCCCGCACCCCCGACGAGACGGTGAGCGGCGGCGGCACCGCCGCGGAAGACGTCAAGGCGGCGCTGACCGGCCTCATGCCCGGGACCGCCTACCGCTACCGGCTGGTCGCCGCCAACGCGACCGCGACGGCGACCGGCCTCGAGCGGACGTTCACCGCGGGCGCGCCGCCCGGCCCCGGCGACTACCGCGCCGTGGTCCTCGGGACGCCGGGCCTCGCCGGCTACTGGCGGCTCGGGGAGGCGAGCGGCCGCACCGCCGGCGACGAGCGCGGCGCCAACCCCGGCGCCTACGCCGCCGCCGGCGTCACCCTCGGGCAGCCGGGCGCGCCGCGCGGCGATCCCAACACCGCGGCCGCCTTCGACGGCACCGCGGGCGAGACGAGCGCGAGCACGCCGGCGCTCTCGACGTCGGGCACGCTTGAGGGCTGGTTCCACTGGCAGGCCGGCGTCGCGATCATGCGCGATCACAACGCCTCACCCGGAACCGGCTGGATCCTGGCGTACGACAGCGGCGGGAAGATCGCCTGCCGCGCCGGGGGCACGAACCTGATCTCCTCGACCCCGGTCTCCAAGGTCCGCGACGGCTGGCACCACTTCGCGCTCACGCGCTCCGGAGAGGAGGTGCGGCTCTACCTCGACGGCGAACCCCTCGACCTGCCCGCGACCGCGCCCGGGTCGGCCGCCTCGGCCGCGCCCTGGCACGTCATGCGCAACGGCAACGCGACCAGCCAGTACACCCGCGGGCGCGCCGACGAGATCGCCGTCTACGACCAGCCCCTCACCGCCGCCGACATCCATCAGCGCGTCGCGCTGGGCCCTTAGCCAGGATCAGAGTCAGCGAGCGGGCCAGAGCGGCTCGTTCGCACGCGCCGGCGCGAGCGCGATCTCCGTCACGCGGCCCGTGCCGGTTGGGGTAGCGGGGTCCTGCAGCGCGCCGCGGAAGCTCGGCTCGCCGGCGCCTGGCGCCGCCTCGACGATATGCCGCCGTGCGGACCATCGGACCGCTCGGCGGGATGAGTTGGAAGTGCTCGAGCGAGGACTACCGCCTGCTCAACCAGGCGGTGCGCGAGCAACTGGCGGGGTGCACTCCGCCGAATGCGTGATGTGGACTGTGGACTTCGCGGCGATCGAGCGGCTCCAGCGCGACGGCGACTGGGGGACGCCGCCCGGCGGCTCGCGGGTCGAGGCCGCGCGGGCCGTCAACCATGTGGGCGCCGGGACGGTCGAGGGCCTGCTTCAGGACGGCGAGTACTTCTTGGCTGTTCGTGGCCCGAAGCTCCGCGCCGACGCTACCGCAGACGGACCCGCCGCAGGGATGACGTCCCATCGCACGCGCAGCGCGCCGAGCGTCGGCGATCGCTGCCCCCAGCTGCTCAGGCAAGCCCAAGCTGACGCCCCGGCGGCACGCTCGGCTTGCGAGACGCTCGCCGTTCGTCCGGAGCGGGAGCCCGAGAGGAGCCGCTGGCAACGCCTCCCTTCATACGACAGCGGGGAGCCGTTGACTGTCCCGTTAGAGGATGCTGCGCCGGGACGCCGGTGTAGACGCGTGTCGTCGAGTTCAGGTGATGTGCGCGAGCACGTTGAGAATCGTGCCACCAGGGTCTTCGACGAAGAAGCGGCGAACGCCCCACGGCTCATCGGTGAGCGGGTAGACGACTCGCAACCCGCGTCTGAGGGCCTCGGCGTGCGCGGCGTCGACGGCCGCGGGTTCACCGACGTCGACGCCGAAGCTCGGCTGCGGGTCCTGCATCTCCTGGGCGCCAATGATGACCTCGGCCGCGGGGTCGTCGGGCGATTGGAGGTCGAGCACCGGATCTTCCATGGCCACCCGCATCCCGAGAACCTCAACGTAGAAATCCCGCGACGCCGCGACTTCATCCCCGCCAGCGTAGGCGACGATCCGTCTCACAGCCATCCGAAGAACATAGCCGAACTCTCGGCCCCTCGGCTTGTCTTCCATGCCGAACCGTTAGGGGCACACGCGTGGCGCTGAGCAGGGAGTTCGCTGCCAAGCCATGGAGGGGTGGCCCTAAGACCGGTTCGGTGATGTGTACCGGTCATGGGCGTCACACGAGACACGATTACAGTCGCGTCGGCATGGGCCATTGCGGGTTTCGGGCGTATCTTGGCCGTACCCCCGGGTCAGGCGGCGTCGCTGGGCTTCGGCGGCTCCGGGCCCTCCTCCGCGGGCGGCTCTGTGGGCGGCACGCCGGGCGAGGACTCAGGCGGCTCGGCCGGCGCAGCGGCCGGGGTTTCCGGTGGCGCGGCGTCCGGCGTCTCCGCCGCCGCCCGGGACGGCGGCACGCCAGGCGTCTCCGGCGGCGCCTCGGCCGGCGCCGGCGGCGTCGGCGAGGGCGGGACGGGAGGCACCGGCGGCCCCGGCGGCGGCGGCGCCGCCGGCTCCGGTGGAGCGGGCGCGGGCTCTGATGGCCCCGGCGGCACCAGCGGATCGCCGTGGGGCGGCGTTCTCGACTCCGCGGGCGGGCTCGGCTCCGCCTCCGGCGCCCCGCCGCCTCCGAAGAGGCTCTTCAACTTGTCCAGGAAGCCCATCAGGTCCTTTCTTAAAGAGGGTCTGACCCCATAAGTTTGGCGTGCGGGGCGGACGTCCTTCGGGAGCGTGCGTGCATGGCGGCCGATCCCCGCCCACGGGTCGCCGTGCTGCTCCAAGCGGCGCGGGACGTCGCGCAGCGTCCAGCGCTGGGCGTGCAGGCCGGAATCCTCGAGCTCACCCCAGGCCAGCGGCGTCGCCACCGGGGCGCCCGGGAGGGCGCGGACGGCGTAGGGCGCGACGACCGTCTGGGCGTACGTGTTGCGCGCGGTGTCGACCAGGATGCGGCCCTCGCGCTTCTCCTTCCGCCACTCGGTCGTCAGCGAGTCAGGATGGCGGTCGGCCAGCGCCGCGCCGATCTCCCGCGCCGCCTCACGCACGTCGCCGGCGTCGCGCGTGCGGCGCAGCGGCGCGACGACGTGGATCCCGCGCGAGCCAGTGGTCATCGCGAACGGCGCCAGCCCCAGGTCGCGCAGCAATTCGCCCAGCGAGAGCGCGGCCTCCCGGATCGCGGTGAAGTCGATCTCGTCGGAGGGATCGAGGTCGAACACGATCCGGTCCGGCCGGTCGAGCCGGTCCGCGCGGCTGTTCCAGACATGCGGCGTGATGCAGTTCTGGTTGGCCAGCCACCGCAGCGTCGCCTTGTCGTTGACCAGCCCGTGGCAGACGCTGCCGCCGCGCCGGCGCCCCACCTCGATGCGCTTGACCCAGTCCGGCGCGCCGCGCGGCAGCGCCTGCTGGACGACGCGCTCGCCGTCGATCCCGCTGTTCCAGCGCCACAGGTTCAGCGGACGGTCACGGACGTGCGCGAGCATCGCGTCCGCCACGCGCTCGTAGTAGGCGGCGAGGTCGGCCTTCGTGATCCCGTCGTCCGGGAACAGGACCTTGTCGGGATGCGAGAGCCGGACCTCCCTCATAGCGCGTCCGTGAACCGGCGCGGCACCAAGGGATCCTCCCCCTCTTCCCACAGCGTCACGACCACGAGCTCGTCGCGCGGCTTGTCCTCGACGCACACGAAGACGAGGTCCGGGCGCTGCTCGTCGCGCACCAGCACCGCCCCGCGCTCCCCGGGCGCCATGCGCCCGGCCGCGACCGCGCTCCCGACCCGCGCGGCCACCTCCGTCCGCGGATCGAGCGCGCCGCGCACGCGCTGGAGATAGCGCTCCACGGCGTGATCCGTCACGGACACCAGCATGTCCGTCGCGCTGAGCCCGGGGGCGGGCATGCTAGGGCCACAGGAGCCGGTCGAGCCCGATCACCGGGGACTCGGGCAGCTCGGCGACGCGCCGCACGGCGAGCAGGACGCCGGGCATGAAGCTCGTCCGGTCGGTCGAGGAGTGGCGGATGGTCAAGGTCTGCGCGACGTCGCCGAGGATCACCTCCTGGTCGGCGACGATCCCGGGCAGGCGCACGGAGTGGATGGGGACGTCGCCGCCCATCATTCGCGCCGTGCGCGCGGCGGTGCCCGACGGCGCGTCGAGCTTCGCGGGATGGTGCAGCTCGATGATCTCCGCGCGCTGCATGTGCCGCGCCGCCTCCTCCGCGAAGCGCATCATCAGCACCGCGCCGATCGCGAAGTTGGGCGCCGCGAACACGTTCCCGGGCGCGCCCGCCACCGCCGCGCGCAGATCGTCCTCGTCCCAGCCCGTGGTGCCGATCACGACGTGCACGCCGGCGTGCGCGGCGGCCCGCGCGTTGCCGACCGCCGCGTCGGGCCGGGTGAAGTCGACCACGACGTCGGCGCCCCCCAACACGTCCTCGAGCGGCGCGTCGAGCGCCGGGTCGGCGCGCCCGGCGAGCTCCATGTCCTCGGCGCCCTCGACCGCAGCGCAGACCGTCTGCCCCATGCGCCCCGCGGCGCCCGCGACGACGACCCGGATCATGCAGCGGCCCTCGCCCGGAGGGCTCGGTCACCGCCGGTGCCCGCGACTGCGGTCATTCTCGGGTTCGCGCGGCAGTGGCGGGCACGGCTCGCGAGCGCGCCCCGGCGACGCCCTCGACGGCGCCGCGGAAGGAGTCCTCGTCGGGCCCGATGCCGGCCGCGGAGAGACCGCCCGGGGCCCACAGGTCCTCGACCAGCTCGCGCAGGTCCTCGAGCGTGACGGCGTCGATGCGGGCCATCACCTCTTCGGTCTCCAGCAGCGGCAACCCGAAGAGCACGGAGCCGCCCAACCGGTGCATGCGCGCCCCGGTCGACTCCATCCCCAGCACCACGCGCGCCTTGACGTTCTCGCGGGCGCGGAGCAGCTCGGCCTCGGTGGCCGGCTCCTCGCGCAGGCGCGCCAGCTCGTCGGCGACCACCCGCATGGCGTCGCCGAGGTTGTCCGGGCGCGTGCCGACGTAGAGCCCGACTTGGCCGGTGTCGGTGTACTGCCCGGCGAACGAGTAGACCGAGTACGCCAGCCCGCGCTCCTCGCGCACGGCCTGGAAGAGCCGCGAGGAGGACAGCCCGCCGAAGATCGCGTCCAGCACGCGGGCGGCGAAGCGCCGATCGTCGCCGCGCGGCAGCCCGAGCGCGCCCAGGCAGACGTGGCACTGCTCGGTGTCCTTGCGCTGGAAGCGCACGGTCGGCGGCGGGTCCGCGGGCGCCGGCTCGAACGGGATGCGCGCGCCGTCGCCCGGCACGGCGCCGATCGTGCGGCCCGCGAGCTCCGCGATCTGGTCGTGGTCGACGGACCCGGCGGCGGCCACCACCACCGAGCCGGGCACGTAGCGGCGGGCGTGGAAGTCGGCGATCACGTCGACCGGCGTGTCGCGGATCACCGGCGCGCGGCCGATGATCGGCCGCCCCAGCGGGTGGCCGCCGAACACGGCCTCGCCGAGGACGTCGAAGACCGTGTCCTGCGGGTCGTCCTCGTACATCGCGATCTCCTCGAGCACGACCTCGCGCTCGGGGTCGACGTCCTTGAACGCCGGCCGCCACACCATGTCGGCCATCACGTCGAAGGCGGCGGGCAGGTGCTGGTCGAGCATCCGCGCGTAGACCGTGGTGCTCTCCTTGTCGGTGCCGGCGTTGAGCTCGGCGCCCATGCCGTCGAAGAGCTGGTCGATCTCCGCCGAGGCGTAGCGCTCGGTGCCGCGGAACAGCAGGTGCTCGAGGAAGTGCGAGAGCCCGGCCTCGGCGACCTCCTCGCCGCGCGAGCCGGTGCCCACGAAGAACCCGAGGGCCGCGGACCGCACGGAGGGCATGTGCTCCGTGACGATCCGCAGCCCCGAGTCGAGCTCGGTGATGCGATGTTCGGAGATGGCGGCTACCTGCGGTCCGGGTCGCGGTCGCCGCGCGAGCGCCGGTCGCGGTCCCGGCCGCCGCGGCCGTTGCGCCGCCCGCCGCCGTCGCGCCGCCCGCCGCCGCCCATCGTCGGGTCCCCGGTCCCCACGGAGGCCAGCTCCTCCGCCGACTTGCCGGCGATCTCCGGATCCTCGGCCAGGCGCAGGCCGATGCGGCCGCGCTCCTTGTCGACCTCCACCACGCGCACCGCGATCTCGTCGCCCTTGTTGAGCACCTCCTCGACCGTCCCGACCCGGTTGCCGGGCGAGACGTTCGAGATGTGCAGCAGGCCGTCGGTGCCCTTGGCGAGCTCGACGAAGGCGCCGAACGTCGTGGTCTTGACGACCTTGCCGCGGTACTCGTCGCCGACCTCGACCTCCTTGGTCATCGACCGGATGCGGTCGATCAGCGCGTCGCCCTGGGCGCCCGTGACCGCGTACACGAGCACGTTGCCCTCGTCGTCGACGTCGATCTGCGACTCGTACTCCTCCTGGAGCGCGCGGATCGTCTCGCCGCCCTTGCCGATCAGCAGGCCGATCTTGTCCGGATCGATCTTGATCGTCGAGATCCGCGGCGCGAACTCCGAGAGCGCCTCGCGTGGCGCGCCGATCGCCTCGCTCATCTTGGCCAGGATGAACTTGCGCCCCTCCTGCGCCTGGGTGAGCGCGTCGCGCATGATCTCGAACGTCACGCCGGTGATCTTGATGTCCATCTGCAGCGCGGTGATGCCGCGCTCGGTGCCGGCGACCTTGAAGTCCATGTCGCCGAGGTGGTCCTCCACGCCGGCGATGTCGGACAG
>JBIOTP010000027.1:0-12172 GCA_044865965.1 Solirubrobacteraceae bacterium | reverse complement strand
GTGGGCGGAGCCGCGCCCCGGGGCGCACGTCGCCCGCGCCGCGCTCGCGCTGCTGTGGACGCAGGCGAACGCCGGCGTGATGTGCCCGGTCTCGATGACGTACTCCGCCGTCCCGGCGCTGCGGGTCGACCCCGAGCTGGCGGCCGAATGGGAGCCGCGCCTGACGCTCCCGGACTATGAGAACGGCGCGCTGTGCGGGATGGCGATGACCGAGAAGCAGGGCGGCTCGGACGTGCGCGCCAACACGACGCGGGCCGAGCCCGCCGGCGGCGGCTGGTGGGAGCTCACCGGCCACAAGTGGTTCTGCTCCTATCCGCCGTGCGACGTGTTCCTGGTGCTCGCCCAGGCGTCGAGCGGCCTGTCGTGCTTCCTGCTCGAGCGCGGGCCCGGGATGGAGTTCCAGCGCCTCAAGGACAAGCTCGGGACGCGCTCGCTGCCGTCCTCCGAGGTCGAGTTCCGGGGGGCCGCGGCGCGCCTGCTCGGCGAGGAGGGCCGCGGCGTGGCGACGATCATCGAGATGGTCACGCACACGCGGCTCGACTGCGTGATCGGCTCGGCGGCCGGGATGCGTCGCGGCGTCGCCGAGGCGGTCTGGCACGCCCGCCACCGCTTCGCCTTCGGCCGCCGCTTGGCCGAGCAGCCCGCGATGGTCAACGTGCTGGCCGATCTCGCGCTGGAGTCCGAGGCGGCGACCGCCACCGCGCTGCGGCTCGCGCGGGCCTATGACGGGCGCGACCAGGCGTTCCGCCGCCTGGCCACCGCGGTCGCCAAGTACTGGATCTGCAAGCGCGCCACGCCGCACGCGGCCGAGGCGCTCGAGTGCCTGGGCGGCAACGGCTACGTCGAGGAGTCACCGATGCCGCGGCTGCTGCGCGACGCTCCGCTGAACGGCATCTGGGAGGGCTCGGGAAACGTGATCGCGCTCGACGTCCTGCGGGCGCTGGCGCGCGAGCCGGAGGGCCTGCCGGCGCTGCTGGAGGAGTGCGAGCTCGCCCGCGGCGGCGACGCCCGCCTCGACGCGCACCTCGACGCGCTCGCGCGCCCCGCCGACGAGTGGTCCGCGCGCCGCCACGTCGAGGACCTCGCGCTCGCGCTGCAGGCCTCGCTGCTCGTCCGCCATGCCCCGCCGGCGGTGGCCGCCGCGTTCTGCGCGGGCCGGCTCGGCGAGGGCCGCGGGCGCGTGTTCGGGACGCTGCCCACAGGGATCGACGCCGGCGCGATCCTGGCGAGGGCGCTGCCGGTTTGAGTCGTTGACGTTCGCCGGCTCAGGCCGTGGGCCGCCGGGCGCGCTCGTAGACTGCCCCGGCATGACGGTCCGCGAGCTGCTCGGGGACGGACCTGACGTGCCCGTCTCCGGGCTGGCGTTCGACAACCGCCTCGTCGAGCCGGGCATGCTGTTCTTCTGCGTGCCCGGCTTCACGCGCGACGGGCACGACTTCGCGCCCGACGCGATCGCCCGGGGCGCGGCGGCGCTCGTGGTGCAGCGCCCGCTCGGGCTGGGCGTCCCGGAGGTCCTGGTGGAGGACGTGCGGGCCGCGATGGCGCCCGCCGCCGCCCGCTTCTATGGAGACCCCACGGCCCGCCTGCGGGTCGTGGGCGTGACCGGGACCAACGGCAAGACGACGACGGCGTTCCTCACGCGCGCGCTGCTGGAGGGCGCCGGGCTGCGCTGCGGGCTGCTCGGCACGGTGAAGTCGATCGTGGGCGGCGAGGAGCGGCCGGTCGTGCGCACGACGCCGGAGGCGTTCGAGCTCCAGCGCACGTTCCGCGAGATGCTCGACGCGGGCGACGCGGCGTGCTCGATGGAGATCTCCTCGCACGCGCTCGAGCTGCGGCGGTCGGACGGGATCCATGTGGCGGCGGCCGTGTTCACGAACCTCAGCCAGGACCACCTCGACTTCCATCACACGATGGAGGAGTACTTCGTGGCCAAGCGGCGGCTGTTCGCCTCCGAGCTCACGGAGGCGCGGATCGCGAACGCCGACGACGCCTACGGCCGGCGGCTGATCGAGGAGTTCCCCGGCACGCGCACGTTCGCGATCGACCGCGACGCGGACTACCGCGCGGTGGACGTGCGCCCGGACGCCACCGGCTGCGACTTCCGCGTCGTCGCGGCGGACGGCGATTGGGAGGCGCGGGTGCCGCTGCCGGGGCGCTTCAACGTCCTCAACGCGCTCGGCGCGTGGGCCGCGGCGCGGACACTGGGCGCGCCGGCCGAGGGGCTGGCGGCCGCGCTGGCAGGCGCGGCCACCGCGCCGGGGCGCTTCCAGGCCGTGGAGGCGGGCCAGCCGTTCTCGGTCTTCGTGGACTACTCGCACAAGCCGGATGCGCTCGAGCAGGTGCTGCGCGCCGCGCGCGAGCTGACCGCCGGGCGCCTGATCGTCGTCTTCGGCGCGGGCGGTGACCGCGACCGCGGCAAGCGCCCGCTGATGGGCGAGATCGCCGCGCGGCTCGCCGACGTCGCGCTCGTGACGTCCGACAACCCGCGTTCCGAGGACCCGGAGGCGATCATCGACGAGATCTGGGCCGGGATCCCCGCCGGATCGCACGCCGAGGCGCACCGCGACGCCGACCGGCGCGCCTCGATTCGGCGGGCGGTCGAGCTGGCCGAGCCGGGCGACGTCGTGGTCATCGCCGGCAAGGGGCACGAGCAGGGCCAGGAGTTCGCGGGCGGGCGCAAGGAGCCGTTCGACGACGCGACCGTGGCGCGCGAGGCGATCCAGGCGCGCGCATTCGCATGATCTCCTGGGACGCCGAGCGCGTTGCCGCCGCGGCGGGCGCCGAGCTGGTCGCCGGTCGCGCGGGCGAGGGGCCGCGTCGGGCGGTCGTCGACACGCGGGGGCTCGAGCCGGGCGACCTGTTCGTCGGCCTCCCGGGCGAGCGCGTCGACGGCGGCGAGTTCGCGGGCGCGGCGCTGGACGCGGGCGCGTGGGGCGTGCTCGTGGCGCCCGCCCATGCCGCCGGTCTCGCGGGCGGTGCCGTACTCGCCGCGGACCCCCTGCCCGCGCTGCAGCGGCTCGCCACGGCTTGGCGGCGCGAGCTCGGCGCGGCCGTGATCGGCGTCACCGGGTCGGTCGGCAAGACCTCCACCAAGCAGCTCATCGCCGCGCTGGTCGCGCCCGCCCGCGCGGTGGCCGCGAGCCCCGCCAACTACAACACCGAGGTCGGCCTGCCGCTCGCGCTGCTGGCTGCGCCCGAGGGCACCGAGGTGCTCGTGCTCGAGATGGGCATGCGCGGCTTCGGGCAGATCGACGAGCTGGCGCGGATCGCGGAGCCGGACGTCGGTGTGATCACCACGATCGGCCCGGTCCACCTCGAGCTCGTCGGCGACCTCGACGGCGTCGCGCGGGCCAAGTCCGAGCTGCTCGCGCACGTGCGGGTGGCCGTGGTCCCGGCCGGCGAGCCGGCGCTCGAGCCGTGGCTGCGGCCCGAGCTCGATGTCGTGCGCTTCGGGGACGGGGGAGACGTCGTGCTGGAGGCGTTCGACCCGCCGCGGGCGGCGATCCGGGCGCGCGGGCGGCGGATCGAGCTCGAGGTGGCGTTCACCGCCCGCCACCAGCTCGTCAACCTGCTCGCCGCCGTCGGCGCGGCGCAGGCGGTGGGCGTCGAGCCGGCCGGCCCCGTGGAGGTGAGCTTCGGCGCACTGCGCGGCGAGCACATCGTCCTGCCCTCCGGTGCGCTGGTGATCAACGACTGCTACAACGCCAACCCGCTCTCCATGCGCGCCGCGCTCGACGACCTCGCCACGCAGGACGCCGCCGGGCGGCGGATCGCCGTCCTCGGCGACATGCTCGAGCTGGGCCCCGGGGAGCTGGAGGCCCATCGCAAGGTCGGCGCGCACGCCGCCCGCACGGGCGTCGACGTGCTCGTCGCCGTCGGCCCCCTGTCGGCGGCGGCGGCGGAGGCGTTCGCCGGCGAGGCGCACACGGTCCCCGACGCGCCCGCGGCCGCCGCGCTGGCCGCGGAGCTCGTCCGCCCCGGCGACGTCGTGCTCGTGAAGGCCTCCCGCGGCATCGCGCTCGAGGCCGTTGCGGAGGCGCTCGCTCATCCTTCGGAGGCCCCCACCGGTGGGTGAGGTGCTCATCGCGGGGACGGCGTCCCTGCTCATCTGCGTCTTCCTCTCGCACAAGTTCATCTCGTTCCTGCGCGCGCGCGAGTTCGGCCAGCAGATCCGCGAGGAGGGCCCGCAGGAGCACCACGCCAAGGCGGGGACGCCGACGATGGGCGGGATCATCATCTTCACGGCGATCGCGGTCCCGTTCCTGCTGCTGACCGACCGCGACTGGCGCGCGATCGGCGTCTTCGGCGCGGCGCTGGCGTGCGCGCTGCTGGGCTTCGCCGACGACTACACGAAGCTCGTCCGGCGGCGGTCGCTGGGGCTGCGCGGGCGGACCAAGCTCGTCCTGACGCTCCTGATCGCGGTCGGGCTGTGGCTGGTCGCCACGCGCGGCGCCGACCTGCCGGACACGGTGAACCTGCGGATCATCGACGCCAACATCAACCTCGGCTACCTGTATCCGGTCTTCATCTACCTCGTGGTGGCGGGGACGACGTCGGCGGTGAACCTGACCGACGGCCTGGACGGGCTCGCCGCCGGCTGCGCGGCGATCGTCCTGCTCGCCTACATCGCGATCACGTGGACGACCGGCCAGACGGGGCTCGCGCTGGTGGCCGGCTGCCTCGTCGGCGCCTGCGTGGGCTTTCTGTGGTTCAACTCGTTCCCGGCGTCGATCTTCATGGGCGACACCGGCTCACTCGGGCTGGGCGGCGCGATCGCGGCGATGGCGGTGATGACCAAGACCGAGGTGCTGCTGATCATCCTCGGCGGGATCTTCGTGATCGAGGCGCTGTCGGTGCTGATCCAGGTGTTCTCGTTCCAGACGTTCCGCAAGCGGGTGTTCCTGATGGCCCCGATCCACCACCACTTCGAGCTGCAGGCGTGGTCGGAGACCAAGATCATCTTGCGCTTCTGGATCGTCGCGGCGGTCTGCGCGGCGATCGGATTCACGCTCTACCAGCAGTCCGTGTCGTAGCCGCTCCAACTTCGTGCCGATTCTGCGCACCAGGGGGTGAACCGGCCCACGGCCTGATCTCCTGGGCGCAACCACGACACACGCCCCCAGGAGGAACCCCCATGGACCTCGACCGCCTGCGCGAGGTCGTCGCCGCCATCCCGCCCAGCGCGTGGATGAGCTACGGCGACGTCGCGGCGGCCGCCGGCGGCAACGACCGCCACGCCCGCACGCTCAACCAGCGCTTCATCCGCGACGCGCTGGCCGGCGCCCACCGCGTCCTGAAGTCCGACGGCACCATCGGAGGCACCGCCCTCGGCGATCCCGCCGAGGTCCGCCGCCGCCTGGAGGCCGAGGGCCTCGAGTTCGCCGGCGGCCGCGCGAGCCCGGACGCCCGCATCCGTCCCCCGGCCGCGGAGCCTGCCGCATGACCGCGCGGCAGCTCACGGCACCGACCGCCGGCGGTCCCCCCGCAGTCGCCGCGGGCGGCCTCCCGGCGCCGGCCGCCGGCGATCTGCGGGCGCCCTCCGCCCGCGGCCCCGGCCGGCGCGCGGCCGCGGTCGTCGCGGCGGCGCTGCTCGTCGCCCTCGCCCTGCCGGCCGTGGCGAGCGCGGGGACGTTCCGGGTCTCCCAGTGCGCCGCTGCCGAGAGCGGCGCGCCGGCGGACATCCAGGCCGACCTGTGGTCGGTGTCGAACGGCTGGATGAGCTCGAGCTGTGGCGCGCCGGGCGGCCGCCTGACGTTCGACGCCGGCAACCACCGGCTCGCGCACCTTTCGGAAGTGGACGCGCGGCTCACGCTCCCCGCCTCGATGCCCGGCACGGCGGCGCGTGCGGTGTGGCTCGACTGGCGCTCGATGCCGCAGTCGGAGAGCACGAATCCCGCCTACCTGCTGCTGTGGGCCGGCGGCTCGCGCATCCTCGACGTCCCGACCGGCTGGGGGACGGCGCCGGGCCTGCCGCAGCGCCTCGCCGTCCCGTCCGGCGCCCGGCAGCTCCTGTTCCAGACCTGGTGCTCGCCGGCGAACGGGCCCGGCTGGTGCAACTGGCCCGTCTACCTCCTCGAGTTGCGCGCTCTGACGCTCGAGCTCGAGGAGGACGGCGAGCCCGCGGCCTCCGCGTCCGGCCCGCTGCTGGAAGGCGGCGCCCAGGCGGGCGTCCAGCCGCTCGAGGTCGCCGCGAGCGACGCCGACTCCGGCGTCCGGTCGCTGTCGGTCACGCTCGGTGGCGCGCCCGCCGGGACCGTCGAGGTCGCCTGCCGGAGCGACCGGCTGCCCCCGTGCCCGCAGGCGCTGCGTCGGACGCTCGACGTCGACACGACCCGCATCGTCGACGGCGCGCAGAGGCTGCGCGTCACGGTCACCGACGCCGCCGGCAACCAGCGGATGCTCGACGCGGGGCTCGTCCGGGTGGCAAACCAGCCGCCGCTCCCGGCGCCCACGCCCACACCCGTGCCGCTCCCGACGGCCACGCCGGTCCCGGCGGCCGTGCCGGCGGCGGGATCCGCGCCACAGGCCCAGCGCCCGCCGCCCGGCGCGACGGCGCCCGCGCCCGCCGCAACGCCGCCTGCGCCCGCGGGGCCGCGTCCGCGGCGGCGCATCCCGAACGGCCGCAACGCCAGCCGGTGGGCACGGATCTCCGTCTGGCTCGAGCGCGGCGGTCGGCGCGTGGCCGCCGTCACGCTGCGGCCCGGGATCCGGGTGCGGATCCGCGGACGCGTCACGGACGAGCTGGGCCGGCCGATCGGCGGCGCGTCGCTCGGCCTGGTCGAGACCATCGACGGCCTCCCGCGCGTGGCCACCGGCGTCCGGACCCGCGGCGACGGCCGCTTCACGACATTCACCCGCCTCGGGCCATCCCGGACGCTGCGGTTCACGTACCGTCCGTTCCGTGGTTCGCGCCACACCACCTACAGTCGCGCGCTCCGCGTCCGGGTGCTGCGGCGGTGACCGGCGCACGCTGGGCGTCCGGGTGCTGCGGCGGTGACGGGCGCACGCTGGGCGTCCGGGCGCTGCGGCGGTGACGGGCGCACGCTGGGCGTCCGGGTGCCGCGGCACTGACGGGCGCTTGAATGGAGGGGTGATCCCGCGTCCTCCGCTGCCGGCCGGACCGTTCCTCGTCGTCGGCCTCGCCCGCTCGGGCGTGGCCGCGGCGATGGCGCTGCGCGAGCTGGGGGCGACGGTGATCGGGACCGACGCACGGAAGCTGGAGCGCGCCGTGACCGAGCCGCTCGCGGCCGCCGGCGTGGTCGTGCGCGACGGCGAGGAGGGGGCGGACCTGCTCGCCGGCATACGCACCGTGGTGAAGAGCCCGGGCGTGCCCAGGGAGGCGCCGCCGATCGCCGCGGCGCTGGCCCAGGGGATCCACGTCATCGGGGAGCTCGAGCTCGGGTGGCGGCTGCTCGAGCACGAGTTCCTGGCGGTGACGGGCTCCAACGGCAAGACGACGACGGTCGAGCTGATCGGGCACGTCTACCGCGAGGCCGGCCTGCCGGTGGTCGTCGCCGGCAACGTCGGCACGCCGCTGGCCTCGCTGCCGGGGTCGCTCGAGCCCGGCGCGATCGTCGTCTGCGAGGCGAGCTCGTTCCAGCTCGAGGACAGCGAGGCGTTCGCGCCGGAGACCGGCGTCCTGCTCAACCTCGCCGAGGACCACCTCGACCGCCACGGAACGTTCGCGGCCTATCGCGCGGCCAAGCTCGAGCTGTTCGCGCGCCAGCCGCCCGATGCGGTCGCAGTGGTGCCCGCGGGGCTCCCGCTCGACGACCTCGGCGGCGCCGCCGTCCGCGTGACGTTCGGCGCCGGCCCCGGCGTCGACCTCGCCGAGCGCGACGGCCGCCTGCACTGGCGCGACGAGCCGCTGATCGCGGCCGGTGAGATCCGCCTGCGCGGCGCCCACAACCGCGAGAACGCGATGGCCGCGGCGGCGGTCACGCTCGCCCGCGACATGCCGCTCGACGCGGTCCGCGAGGGGCTCGCCACGTTCGGGGGCGTGGAGCACCGACTCGAGGAGGTCGCCACCCACGACGGCGTCCTCTACGTCAACGACTCCAAGGCCACCAACGTCGCGTCCGCCGAGGTGGGGATCCGCTCGTTCGCGCGCGGCGTGCACGTCATCCTTGGCGGCCGCGGCAAGGGCTCCGACTACGCCCCGCTCGCCGCGCCGGTCGCCGAGCGCTGCGTCGCCGCATACCTGGTCGGGGAGACCGCCGCCGAGCTGCGCGAGGCGCTCGCGCCGTCCGGCGTCCCGCTGCACGACTGCGGCGATCTCGAGGCCGCGATCGCCGCCGCGCACGCCGCCGCGCGCTCCGGCGAGGTCGTCCTGCTCTCGCCCGCGTGCACGTCCTACGACCAGTACGAGTCCTACGCGCGGCGTGGCGACCACTTCCGCGTGCTGGTCGCCGGTCTGCGCTGAGCCTCGACCCACCAGCGGCGTCTCCGAAAAGACGGGCAGGCGTCCGGCCCGGCCCGTCGAAAGGCGGTGTGATGCGACGGCGCCTCTGAGAAGAGGGGGAGGCGTCGGGCCGGGCCTGTCGAAGAGCGGTCTGATGCGCAGATCGCAGCAGCAGCCGCTCGAGCACCGCCTGCTGCTGACCGCGACGTTCTGCCTGCTCGCCGGCGGTGCCGTGATGGTCTACTCGGCGTCCTCGGCGCGCACGCTGCTCGAGGGCCAGGGCGACGGCACCGCCTACCTGCTCAAGTACATCGGCTACGGCGCCGCCGGCCTCGTCGGCATGCACCTGCTCTCGCGCGTCGACCTCGGGCTGGTGCGTCGGTTCACGCCGCTGCTGCTGCTCGCCGCCTTCGGGATGCTCGTGCTCGTCCTGCTGCCCGGCTTCGGCGTGCGCGTCAACGGCGCCCGCCGGTGGCTCGGCGCCGGCCCGCTGCAGTTCCAGCCCAGCGAGGTGATGAAGCTCGCGCTCGTCCTGCACGCCGCCGCCGTGCTGAGCGCGCGCCCCAAGATCGCCCGCTCACTGCGCACGGTGCTCGGCCCGGTGATCGGCGTCGGCGCTTGCGCGCTCGTCCTGATCGCCGCCGAGCCCGACCTCGGCACGGCGCTCGTCATCTGCGCAACGCTCGCCGCGATGCTCGTCGCGGCCGGGCTGCCGCTGCGCCAGCTCGGCCTCGTCGCCGCCGTCGCGGCGGTGCTGGTGCTCATCTTCGCGATCCTCGAGCCCTACCGCCGTGCGCGCCTGACCGCGTTCATGAACCCGTGGGAGGACGCGGGCGGGGCGGGCTTCCAGGCCGTCCAGGGGCAGATCGCGATCGGCTCCGGAGGGCTCCTCGGCCACGGCCTCGGCGCCTCGATCCAGAAGATCTTCTACCTGCCGGAGGCGCACACGGACTTCATCCTCGCCGTCATCGGGGAGGAGCTCGGGGTCGCCGGGATCCTCGGCGTGCTGTCGCTGTACGGCATGATCGGGTATGCGGGGCTGCGCACCGCCCGCAACGCCGCCGGCGTCTACGCGAAGCTGCTCGCCGGCGGCCTCACCTCGCTGATCCTGTGCCAAGCGCTGCTCAACGTGTACGCCGTCCTCGGGCTCGCACCGCTCACAGGCGTGCCGCTGCCGTTCATCTCGTCCGGCTCGACCTCGCTGATCGTGCTGCTCGCCGCCATGGGGCTGCTGCTCAACCTGGCGGCGGGCGGGTCGGCGCGCCTGCGCGCCGTGCCGGCGCCCCGCAGGAGGGCCGGCGGTGACCCGGATCGTGATCGCCGCCGGCGGGACGGCCGGCCACGTCGTGCCGGCGATCGCGGTCGCCGACGCGCTGCGGGCTGAGGGCGCCGAGGTCAGCTTCGTCGGCGGTGAGCGCGCCGAGGCCGAGCTCGTCCCCGCCGCGGGCTACCCGCTCGACACGCTGCGCGTCGAGGGCATCTCGCGCTCGAACCCGCTGAAGGCGGCGCGCGCGGCCGCACGGGCGGCGGCGGCGGTGCGCGCCTCGCGCCGCATCCTCGCCGGCCGGCGCGCCGACGCGGTGCTCGGCGCGGGCGGCTATGTCGCCGGCCCGGTGGGGCTCGCGGCCGTGCTGCGCGGCGTCCCGCTGGTGCTGGCGGAGGCCGACTCGCACCTGGGGCTCGCGAACCGGATGCTCGCGCCGCGCGCCCGCCGCGTCTGCCTGGCCTTTCCCATCGCGGGCCGCGACGGCGAGCGCTACCGCGTCACCGGGCGGCCGGTGCCGCCCACGGTGACCGACCGCGCGGGGGCGCGCGCGCGCTTCGGCATCGGCGCCGGCGAGACGTGCGTGCTCGTGTTCGGCAGCTCGCTCGGCGCCCGCACGCTCAACCGCGCGGCGCCCGAGGCGTTCGCCGGCGCGCCCTACCGCATCCTCCACGTGGCGGGCACGCGCGACTTCGCCGAGCTGCGGCCGCCGGACGAGCGCTACGTGCTGCTCGAGTACCTCACGCCGTTCGGCGGCGCGCTCGCCGCCGCCGACCTCGCGGTGGCGCGCGCCGGCGGCTCGGTCTTCGAGCTGGCCCAGTACGGGCTGCCGGCGGTGCTCATCCCGTATCCGCACGCCACCGGGAACCACCAGACCGCCAACGCCCGCTGGATGGCCGAACGCGGCGCCGCCGTGGTCCTGCCGGACGCCGAGCTGACCCCGCAGCGCCTGCGCGCCGAGGTCGACGCGCTGATCGGCGACCCGGAGCGCCGCGAGGCGATGGCGCGCGCCTCGGCCGCGCTCGCCCGCCCCGACGCCGCGCGCGCGATCGCGGCCGAGCTGCTCGAAGCGGGACGCGGCGCCGGTGCGGCGCCGCGCCCCTGAGCCTGGCCAGGGGGTCAACCGATCATGCCCAGGCCTGGCACCGATTGTGACGAGCGCCCGCGTGCGAAGTTGCGCGGTGCCGGCCACTAGCCTCTGCGCGCATGTCACCGGACCGACCCTGGGCCGGACGCGCGCTCCACTTCGTAGGGATCGGTGGCGCCGGGATGAGCGGCCTCGCGCTCGTGGCGCGCGCGCTCGGCGCGAGCGTCACCGGGTCCGACCGCGCCGCCGGCTCCCCCTACGGCGCGACGCTGTGCGCGGCCGGCATCGAGCCCGCTGTCGGCCACGACGCCGCCAACGTGCCCGCGGGCGCCGAGGTCGTGGTCTCCAGCGCGATCCCGCCCGACAACCCCGAGCGCGGCGGCCGCGAGCTGCACCGCGCGGACCTGCTGGGCGAGCTCACGCGGTTGAAGCCGGCGATCGCGGTGACCGGCACGCACGGCAAGACCACCACCTCGAGCATGCTCGTGCACGCGCTCCGCGGCGTCGGCATGGACCCGAGCTACGTCGTCGGCGGCGAGGTGCGCTCGACCGGCGCCAACGCCGGCTGGGGGAGCGGGGAATGGCTCGTGGTGGAGGCCGACGAGTCCGACCGCTCGCTGCTGAAGCTCGCGCCGCGGATCGCCGTGCTCACAAACGCCGAGCTCGACCACCACACCACCTACGCGTCCCAGCGCGACGTCGACGAGACGTTCCGCGCGTTCCTGGCCCTCGCCGAGCAGGCGGTGGTCTGGGATCGCCCACCGCTGCTGGCGCTCGCGGGCGACGTGCCGGTGACGCCGTTCGACGCGACCCCCACACTCACTCCCGGCGGCTCTCGGTTCACGCTCGACGGCGTCACAGTCGAGCTGAGCGTGCCCGGCTCACACAACGCGCGCAACGCCGCCGCGGCGCTCACCGCCTCCCGGCTGGCCGGCGCCGACGTGGCCGGCGCGGCGGCGGCGCTGGCGGACTTCGCCGGCGCGGGCCGGCGGTTCGAGCGTCTCGGGACGACCGCGGCGGGCGCGCTCGTGGTCGACGACTACGCGCACCACCCGACCGAGGTGCGCGCGATCGTCGAGGCCGCGCGCACGCTGGTCCCGCGGCGCGTCGTGGCGGCCTTCCAGCCGCACCTGTACTCGCGCACGGCTCGGCAGGCGCGCGAGTTCGGCGCCGCGCTCGCCACCGCCGACCTGCCGGTCGTCCTCGACATCTACCCGGCGCGCGAGCGCGCCGAGGACTTCCCCGGCGTCGGCGGCCTCCTCGTCGCCGAGGCGGCTGCCGACACCGCCGGCGGGCGACCCGTGCTGTGGCTGCCCGATTTCGACGCCGCCGAGCGCGTGCTGAACTCCATGCTCCGCGCCGGCGACCTGTGCCTCGTGCTCGGCGCCGGCGATATCGACGCCCTGGCGCGTCGCCTGGT
>JBIOTP010000026.1:0-4288 GCA_044865965.1 Solirubrobacteraceae bacterium | reverse complement strand
CCGCGTACCGCCTCCTGCTGCAGCGGGAGTGCCCGTCGTGGCTGTACTCGGTGTCGATGGGCGCGACGACGGTGTGGGAGCGCTGGGACAGCCTGCTGCCGGACGGCAGCGTGAACCCGGGCGAGATGACCTCGTTCAACCACTACGCGCTCGGCGCCGTGGCCGACTGGCTGCACCGCACGGTGGCCGGCCTCGCGCCCGCCGGGCCCGGCTATCGCCGGCTGCACGTCGCGCCGCGGCCGGGCGGCGGGCTGCGCCATGCGGCGACCGCGCACGAGACGCCGTACGGGCGCGCCGCGGTGCGCTGGGAGCAGGCTGACGGCCGGCTCACCCTTGACCTCGTCGTGCCGCCGGGCACCACCGCGACCGTCGTGCTGCCCGGGCACGGCCCGGTCGAGGTCGCCTCGGGGAGCCACCGCTTCCACACATCCATCGAGGAGACACGCCCATGAGGTTCGGAGCCGGGATCTGGCTGTTCGGGCAGTTCGTCGACCGCTACGCCACCGACGCGTACGGCGAGCCGGTCAGCACGCTCGAGGCGATCGAGCGGGCCGGCGCCGTCGGCGGGCTCGAGGTGCTCGACATCAACTATCCGTTCTCCGATCCCGACATCACGGTCGATGAGGTCGAGCGGGCGCTCGACGTCGCGGGCCTCGGCTGCTGGTGCATCACGCCGCACATCTACACGCGCGAGTTCACCCGCGGCGCGTTCACCAACCCCGATCCCGCGATCCGGCGCCGTGCGCTCGCGCTGTGCGAGGAGGGCGTCGATGTGGCCCGCCGCCTCGGGACGGGCACGGTCAAGCTGTGGCCCGGCCAGGACGGCTTCGACTACCCGTTCCAGGCCGACTATCGCGAGCTCTGGCGGCTCGAGCTCGAGGGCGTGAGCGCCGTCGCCGCCATGGACGCGAACGTGCGCGTGGCGATCGAGTACAAGTCCAAGGAGCCGCGCACGCACATGAGCTTCTCCACCGCGGCGCGCACGCTGGTCGGCATCCTGTCGCTCGACCGCGACGACGTTGGCATCGTGGTCGATCTCGGGCACTCGCTGTTCGCGAAGGAGACCCCGGCCGACGTCCTCTCGCTCGTGCACGAGCACGGCCGCCTCTTCACCATCGAGGTCAACGACAACTGGCGCGAATGGGACGACGATCTCACGGTCGGCTCGATCCACCTGATCGAGACGCTCGAGTTCTTCCGGGAGGTGCGCAAGATCGGGTGGGATCAGCCGATCCTGCTCGACCAGTTCCCGTTCCGCGAGAATCCCGTGGAGGCGGCGAGCAGCAGCATCGCGACGATGCGGCGCATTGACGGCGCGCTCGACCGCCTCGACGAGGCCGCGCTCGCGGAGGCGCAGGCGCGCCAGGACCCGCTCGCCGCGCAGCGGCTCGTGCTCGACCTGCTCCTGGCGTGAAGGGCATCCTCTTCGGCGCCGCGTACTACGCGGAGTACCAGCCGTACCAGCGGCTCGAGGAGGACCTCGACGTGATGGCGAGGGCCGACTTCACCGTCATCCGCGTCGGCGAGTCGGTGTGGTCCACGTGGGAGCCGCGCGACGGTGTCTACAACCTCGACTGGCTGCAGCCGGTGCTCGACGCCGCGCACGAGCGCGGCATCAAGGCGATCGTCGGAACGCCCACCTACGCGGTCCCGCCGTGGCTGCGCCGCCGCTATCCCGAGACCGCGGCCCACCGGAGCACCGGCGTGCCGGCCCCGTACGGCGCGCGCCAGGACATCAACCACCCCCACCCCACCTTCCGCAACCTGGCGGAGCGGCTGATCCGGCGGATGGTCCCACGCTACGCCGAGCATCCCGCGGTCATCGGCTGGCAGGTCGATAACGAGCCCGGCATCAACATCCTCCACAACCCCGACGTGTTCGACGGCTTCCGCGAGTACCTGCGCGAGGAGTACGGCGATGTGGAGGAGCTCAACCGCCGCTGGGGGCTGACCTACTGGTCGCATCGCCTGCACGACTGGGCCGACCTGTGGCCTCCGGACGGCAACACGACGCCGCCGTACGACCTCGCCTGGCGGCGCTATCAGGCGCAGCTCACGCACGAGTACATCGCCTGGCAGACCGCGCTCGTGCGCAGCCTCGTGCCCGTGCACCACTTCGTCACCACCTGCCTCGCGCTCCACCAGCCGGCGCAGGACGTCGCGGCGATCGGCGCGCCGCTCGACGTCGTCTCCACCAACGTCTATTACGGGCCGCAGGACCGGCTCGCGGTGCCGGGCGCCGACGAGCTCGCGGCCGAGCCGCAGCCGTCGTTCCTGCCCTGGTCGGGCACGGCGTGGCTGTACCTCCAGCTCGACATCTCGCGCGGGACGCGCCAGGCGCCGTTCCTGATCGCCGAGACGAACGCGACCTCCATCGGCGGCTCCGCGGAGAACCACCCGCCCTACCGCGGGCAGCTCCGGCAGGTCGTGTGGGCGTCCATCGCGCGCGGCGCCCGCATGGTCGAGTACTGGCACTGGCACACCCAGCACTTCGGCGCGGAGACGTACTGGGGCGGGATCCTCGGCCACAGCCTGCAGCCCGGGCGCATTTACGAGGAGCTGGCCGCGGCGGCTTCCGAGCTCAAGCGCGCGGAGGAGGCTCTGGAGGGGCTGCGTCCGATGAGCGACGTGGCCGCGCTCGTCTCGGCGGAGAGCCGCTGGGCGATGGAGTTCATGGCGCCGCTGCAGGGCGCGGCGAAGTCCTGGATGGGCGACCCGCAGTCATACGAGCGGATCCTGGCCGCGTTCTACCGCGGGCTGTTCGACGCGGGGCTCGCGGTCGACGTCGTGGCGCCCGCGCAGCTGCCCGATGTCGACGAGATGGTGCAGCGTTGGCCGGTGCTGGTGGTGCCCGGCATGTACGTCGCCTCCGACGAGCTCCTCGAGCGGCTGCGGCGCTACGCCGCGGCCGGCGGCCACCTCGTGCTGACGCCGCGCACCGGCTACGCCGGCGAGGACGGCGTCGCGCGTCACACGATCATGCCGGGGGTGCTGCGCGAGGCCGCCGGCGTGCACTATCTGGAGTACGCGAACCTCCTCGAGCCGGTGCCCGTGAGCGGGACGGTCTCCGGCGGGGCCACCGGCTGGGCCGACGGGCTCGTCGCCGAGGCGGCCACGGTGCTGGCCCGCTACGAGCATCCGCATCACGGCGAGTTCCCGGCGGTGACGACCAACGCGCATGGCGCCGGACGAGTCACCTACGTGGGCACGGTCCCGGACCGGCCGCTCGCGCGGGCCGTCGCCGCCTGGCTGGCCGCGGAGTCGATGCCGAAGGACCCATGGCGCGCCGCGCCGGGCTCGCAGGTGCGCTGCACGTCCGCCGAAGCCGGCGGCAGGGTGCTGCGCTTCGTCCACAACTGGAGCTGGAAGCCCGCGGAGCTGACGCCGCCCGCGCCCGTGCGCGACCTGCTCTCCGGCGAGCCGGCCGAAACCGTGCGCCTCGGCCCGTGGGACGTGCGCGTCCTCGAGGAGAGGTGACGAGGCGCCCGACTCAGGGCGCTCTCATGTATCGCGACCGTGCCTCTGCCGCTCCGTTACGGATACCGGGCCTCCGCCCGGCGTCCCGTACCCCACCTGGGAGCTCTACATGAGCGCACACTCCGCCGTATCCGAGCGGGTGCGATCGGTGCCGACCGGCCTGATCGTCACCGGCTACGTGTTCGCCGTCCTCGCGCCGCTGATCGGGTGCATCCTCGGCATCGTGGCGATGAAGAAGCACGACGGCCACGGAACCAACCACGGGAGGTGGATCGTCCTCACGGCAGGCGTCGTGTTCATCCTGTCCACCATCCTGACGAGGGTGGTTCTCAGCGCGTAGCCACCGGCTGCTCCGGTCGCCGGAGGGCTCGCGCCCTCCGGCGTGCTCGGAGCTGGGCCTGGTGGCCGCGGCCGGAACCACTAGCGCTCACGGCCGAGCAGCTTCTTGACGCGCGTAGCGGTGGCCTTCTGGATCGCGAGCGAGGTGACGATGGACAGGCACGGGCTCATGACTTGGCTCCTGATGTCGTGGGGATTTTGACAGGGGGATCTCGCGCGGGACGATCGCGCCCGCGTGCTGGATGACCACGGACGCGACGGTGTTGGCGATCGTCGCCGCCCAGCCGGGCGATCGGTGCTGCAGCCGCGCGGCCAGGTAGGCGCCCGCGAAGGCGTCGCCCGCGGCGGTCGTGTCTACGACATGCTCGACGCGCGCGGCGGGGATCCCGCGGATCACGCCGTTGACGCCGAGGTAGGCGCCGTCCGCACCGGCACGGAGGACGACCTCCTGCGCGCCCAGGCCCGTGAGCCG
>JBIOTP010000025.1:0-8169 GCA_044865965.1 Solirubrobacteraceae bacterium | reverse complement strand
AGCGCCTCCCAGAACGGCCGCTCGAGCGCCCCGACCGTCAGGTGGCGGCCGTCCGCGCAGGCGTAGACCCCGTAGCAGGGGTAGCCGCCGTTGAGCAGCTCGCGCTCGATCCCCGGGACGCGCCCGTCCGCGAAGTACGCGCCGAGGCTGAGGGTGAGCAGCGCGAACGCGCCGTCGGTCATGGACACGTCGACGTGGTCGCCCTCGCCGGTGCGCTGGGCGTGGACGAGCGCGGCCAGCAGGCCGGCGACCGCCATCAGCGAGCCGCCCGCGACGTCGGCCACCTGCACGCCGGGGATCGCGGGCCGCCCGCCCGCGCCGGTGACGCTCAGCACGCCGGCGCGCCCGAGGTAGTTGATGTCGTGCCCGGCGACCTGGCCGAGCGGCCCGTCGGCGCCGTAGCCGGAGATCGAGCAGTAGACGAGCGCGGGGTTGACCGCCCGCACCGCCTCGTAGCCGACGCCGAGGCGGTCGGCGACGCCGGGCCGGAAGCTCTCGACGAGCGCGCCGGCGCCCTCCGCGAGCCGCAGGAGCGCCTCGGCCCCGCGCGGATCGCGCAGGTCGAGCGCGAGCGAGCGCTTGTTGCGGTCGGCCACCCAGGAGTACGCGGACGTGCCGCCGATCCGGGGCTCGTAGGCGCGCATGGGATCCCCGCCCCCGGGCCGCTCGACCTTGATCACCTCGGCGCCGAGGTCCGCGAGCAGCGCCGTGGCGAACGCGCCTGGCAGCAGCCGGCACAGGTCGAGCACGCGGATGCCGGCGAGCGGACCGCTCACGTGAGCGCCACCGCGTTCGCGCGGCCGTCCCCGCCGGGCGCGGACACGAGCAGCCCCTGCCAGCCGGCGGGCAGCGCGTGCAGCGCCCAGCCCTCGCCGACCGCGAGCCCGGGCGGCGCCTCGGCCACCGTGCCCTGCACCGCCACGGCCGCCGCCGCGACATCCGGCGCGACGCTCACGCCGTCGGGCGCGCGCACGAGCGCGATGTCGCCGGCCCGCACGCCGGCGGCGACGAGATCGGCGCCGGTCAGCGACGGCGCGTCCACGTCGAGCCGCACCGCACGCGCCGCCAGCACCGCCGGCGCGCTGCGCCAGCGGCCCTCCAGGCGCTGCGCGCGCCCGCGCCGCACGAGGCCGGCCGCGGCGCGCAGGGTCGCCTCCGGCGTGCCGTCGAGCGCCTGGGCGGCGGCGAGGTCGGCGCGCACGCGGTGCGAGTCGTACCAGGTGGTCAGCCGCGCGATCCGCCCGTCGTCCCCGAGCTCGAAGACGTCGAGCGCGTCGAACTCCATCGGCGCCCCGGACGCCAGCGCGCCGGTGAAGTGGACCTCGACGACGGCCGTGCGCCCACAGACCGCGGGCGTGCCCGGCTCGTCGCGATGGACCGGGTAGGGCCGCAGGGCGGCCGTGAAGTAGCGCGCGATCTCCTCCGGGCCGCGCGGATGCGCCCCCGGGGCGACGATCTCCCCGTCGGGCGCGAACAGCGCGCCCACCTCCTCGTAGCGCTCGGCGTTGATGCCGTCGAAGTAGGCGCTCAGGATCGCCTGCGGATCTGCTGTCATGACCCTCATTTCCCAACCAAACGATTGGCTGGTAGCATACAGCCCGTGTCCACGTTGGAGGGTCGGGTCGCGCTGGTGACCGGCGCGAGCCGCGGGATCGGTCGCGGGATCGCGCTCGAGCTCGGCGCCGCTGGCGCGGCGGTCGCCGTCAACTACCGCCGCGGCGAGGAGGCGGCGCGCGAGACCGTGGCGGCGATCGAGGCCGCCGGCGGCCGCGCCGTCCCGCTCCGCGCCTCGGTCGCGGAGCCCGAGGAGGTCGACGCGCTCGCGGACGCTGCGCTGGCCGCGCTCGGGCCGGTGGACATCCTCGTCCACAACGCGGGGGTCGCCAGCCGCGGCCTGCCGGTGGCGGAGACCGATCCGTCGGAGTTCGTGCGCCTGATGGCGACGCACGCGTTCGCCGCCGCGCGCCTGGCCCAGCGCCTGCTGCCGGCGATGCGCACGCGCCCGCGCGGCGACGTGGTGCTGATCTCCAGCAGCGAGGTCGCCCACATGCGCGCGCTCGGGGCGCCATACAACATGGCCAAGTCGGCGCTCGAGGCGCTCGCCTTCACGCTCGCCAAGGAGGAGATCGCCAACGGCGTGCGGATCAACGTCGTCGCGCCCGGGCTCGTCGCCACCGACATGGGCGACAAGCTCGTGAAGGCCAAGCTGGGGCTGGACGGCGCCGCGGGGCTCGACGCCGCGCAGCCGCTCGGACGCGTGTGCCGGCCCGAGGACGTCGCGCGCGTGGTGCGCTTCCTCGTCTCCGGCGACGCCGCGTTCGTCACCGGCCAGCGGATCGTCGTCGACGGCGGCGCCGACGCCTCGCCGACCGCGTGAGCCCGTTCGGCGACAGCTTCGCCGGCTTCCTCGGGCTGCGCTACGAGCGCGGCGAGGTGCGGCTCGCGATCCGCCCCGACCTCATCAACTCCGCCGGGATGCTGCTGGGGCCGGTGGTCTTCGCGCTCGCGGACTACGGCATGACGGCCGCGCTGCTGGAGACCACGGCGCCGGAGGAGCGGGTCGCCACCACGCACATCGCGATCAACTTCCTCGCCAGCGCGACCGAGGGCGAGGTCGCCTGCACGACCGAGCTCGACCGCCGGGGCCGCCGCGTGGCCGCGCTCAGCTCGCGCGTCCGCCATGCGGACGGCACGCTCCTGGCCACCGCGATCGGGACGTTCGCGATCTCGTGGTAGGCCCGCCGCCCGACTCGTGGGAGGTCGACGCCGCCGCGGCGAGCGCGCGCGCGGTCGTGCCCGGCCTGTGGCGGCTGCGGCTGCCGATGCCGTATCCGCACATCAGCCACGCCAACGCCTACCTGCTCGACGGCGCCGGCGGCGGCGTCGTGCTCGTGGACTGCGGCGGCGGCGGCCACGAGAGCGCGTGGGAGGCGCTCTGCCGCGCGCTCGCCGAGGCGGGGCGCGCGCCGTCCGACGTGCGCGACCTTGTGATCACCCACTTCCACTCCGACCACATGGGCTGCGCGACCCGGCTCGTGGCCGAGACGGGATGCACGGTGTGGGCACACCCGGCGTCCGAGCACTTCCTCGGCGCGCACGCGGAGCCGGCGCGCCACCGCGCACAGCGGGAACGCTGGGTGCACCGGCTCGGCGTGGCGCCGGGCCCGTTCGCGGAGGACTGCGCCGACGTGCGCGAGGAGACCGACGGGATCGACGGGCCGGTGCGCGCCGACCACCTGCTGCTGGCCGGCACGGCCGTCCCCTCGGCGCTGGGCGACTGGGAGGTGGTCGAGGCCCCCGGCCACGCGCCCTCGCAGGTGTGCCTGCGCCAGCGCGAGCACCGGATCCTGATCGCCGGCGACCTCGTCGGCCCCGTCTTCGCCCCCTACTTCGACATCGGCTTCACTCCCGACCCGGTGGCCGAGCACCTCGCCTCGCTGGAGCGCGCGGACGCGCTCGGCGCCGAGCTCGCGCTGCCCGGTCACGGCCGCCCGCTGACCGCGCTGCCGGAGCTGTTCTCGGAGAACCGGCGCGGGGTGGCCGAACGGCTCGACGCGGTGCGCGCGGCGGTCGCGGAGCGCGCGGGCGCCACCGGCGCCGAGCTGCTCGACGCCGTCTTCCCGGCGCCCGAGAACGCCGCCGACCGGGTGTGGCGGCTGTTCGAGCTCGCCTCCTACCTCGAGCACCTCTCGCGGGTGGGCGAGATCGGTGGCGAGGCCGACGCAGCGGGGGTCGTGTGGTGGAGCACTCGCGTGCGCGCGGCGGGCTCGGGGAACAGCTTGCATTGAGGGGGAGCCCGGAGTGGCTCGGCGAGAAACGATCATCGCGTCCGCGCGCGCGACTGACGTTTGTATGAATTATTCATACCTTCGTAAGTCACCCCTCGGACGAGGGATCGAGCGCGCGCTGCGGGAAGGCGCGAGCAGGACCGGGCCCGGCATGCCCGCGAAACTACAGCCGGCGCGCGAGCTCCCACGCCTCCCGCGTCGCGACCGTGAGCCGCCGCGGCGCCCACGCGTCGCCGACGAGGTGCAGCTCTCCCACGCGGCCGGCGAGCGCCTCGTAGAGCTCGGTGCGGGCGAGGCCGCCGCAGGCGAGGACGACGGTGTCGACGCCGGCGTGCTCGGTCGGCGTGGCGCCGTAGACGTCGGCGGTCCACACGCGCTCGGGCTCGATCGCGGTCAGGCGCTGGAGCGGGAAGAGCTTCACGCCGGCGCGGAACAGCCGCTCCATCACGCCGCCGAGGCTGTAGCGGCCGACCAGCGGCGCGAGCTGCGGGGTCTGGTAGACGAGCGTGACCGCCGCGCCCCGGGACGCGAGGTGGTCGGCGCCGATCAGCGGCGCCGCGTGGTCCTCCTGCACGATGAGCACGACGCGCTCGCCGGTCTCCGCCCCCTCCAGCACGTCGCGCAACTGGACGACGTGCGGCAGGTCGGCGCCCGGCACCTCCGGCGTGCGAGGGCCGGCGCCGGTGGCGACCACGACCGCGTCGGCGCCGAACGCGACGACCGAGTCGACCGTCGCCTCGCGCCCGGTCTCGACCACGCCGCCGGCGTCGGACAGCCGCCGCCGCTGCACGTCGAGGTACTCCTGGAACGGCGCGTGGAACGGCGCGCGGGCGGCGGTCGCGAGCTGGCCGCCGAGCCGCTCCTCGCGCTCCCACAGCGTCACGTCGTGCCCGCGCTCGGCCGCCAGGGCGGCGGTCTCCAGCCCGGCGGGCCCGCCGCCGACGACGAGCACCTTCCGCGCCGGCGAGGCGGGCGTGACCTCGACCGTCTCGTAGCCGGCGGCCGGGTTGACCGCGCAGCTGAAGCTCATGCCCTCGACCATCCCGCGGTGCAGGCAGTCGTTCGCGCCGATGCACGGGCGCAGGCCGTTCAGCGTCCCGTCGCGCGCGCGGCGCGGCAGGTCGGGGTCGGCGATCACCGCGCGCGCGATCCCGACGAGGTCGGCGTGGCCGTCGGCCAGGATGCGCTCGGCGATCTCCGGGCGCGTCACGCGGCCCGTGTAGATGACCGGCACGTCGACGACCTCGCGCACCGCGCCGGCCATCTCCGCCCACCGGCCCGGCTCGTACTGCATCGGCTGCACGTAGCTGGGCGCGCCCCAGTTGCTGCCGACGTCGACGTGCAGGTAGTCGACCAGCCCGCTCGCGCCGAAGCGGCGGGCCATCTCGAGCGCCTCGCCGAAACCGTAGCCCCCGTCGATCATCTCGTCCATGCACAGCCGCAGGCCGAGCGTCATGCGGTCGCCGACGGCGCCGCGGATCGCCCGCAGGATCTCCATGACCAGCCGCAGCCGGCCGTCCAGCGAGCCGCCGTACTCGTCGGTCCGCCGGTTCGTCAACGGCGACAGGAAGAACTGCAGCAGGTCGTCGTGGTTGGAGTGCAGCTCGAGGCCGTCCGCGCCCGTCTCGAGCGCCTGCCCCGCGGACCACGCGTACTCCTCGACCAGCGCGGCGACCTCGGCGCCGCTGAGCGCGTGCGGGATCTGGTTGTCGACGTAGCCGCTCGGCACCTGCGAGGCGCCGTGCGGCAGGCCGCCCTGGATGATCATCTGCAGCGTCCCGCACGCCCCCTCGGCGTGCAGCGCGTCGATGTAGCGCCGGTGGCGCTCGACGAACAAGGGGTGGCGGAAGCTGCCGCGCCTGACCGCGCCGACCCCGGACGGCTCGAAGCCGGGGATCAGCGGCGGCTGCAGGAACGTCGAGGAGCCGCCGATCCACGCCGCGCCGCCGCGCGCCCGGCGCACGTAGTACGCGATGAAGCGCTCGGCGTCGCGCTCGGAGCCGAGGATGCGCCCGGCGCCGGCCGCGTGCGTCGGGACGACCACCCGGTTGGCCAGCTGCATCGTCCCGACCCGGATCGGCTCGAACAGGCGCATCAGTAGCGCACCGTGTCCGCGAAGAACTCGAGCCGCCGCCCGAGCACGCCCTCGGCGGCGGTGATGCCGGTGCGCGCCGCCTTGTCGATCCCGATCCCGCGCGAGCGCGTCGTGTCGCCGGTCAGCCACAGTCCGTCGACCCCGCGCACCATCGCGTCCGGGCGGACGGCGCCGACGAGGCCGGGCTTGTTGATCACGCCGTAGGTCGTGACGAGGTGCGGCTTCTTCCACAGCGCGCCGCGCGCGGCCGGGAGCATCTCCTCGATGTCGAGCCAGAAGTCGTGGAACATGCGGTCGAGCCACGCGCGGTCGCCGTAGTGCTCGACCGCGTCGAACGCGGCGCCCACGCACGTCAGGTACTCGCCGGGCGGTGACACGCCGGGGTCGTAGCCGGTGAAGTTGACCGTGAAGCCGGGCAGCCCCGTGCGCGGCGTCGCCATGAACGAGCTCATCTCGCGCTCGCTCATCGCGATCACCGGCTCCTTGGCGGCGATCCAGTAGCCGATCCAGCAGGCGCGGTTGCGGTTGTTCGCGAGCAGCTTGATCCGCTGCAACAGGTCCCACGGCAGCACGCCGTCCTCGAACAGCCGCGGCAGGTCCCATACCGGCGCGCTGACCACGACCTCGCGCGCCTCGAGCGGCTCGCCGTCGCGCAGCGCCACGCCGGTCACGCCGCCGTCCTCGATCAGCACGCGCTCGACCTGGGCGGGCTGCAGCAGCGTCCCGCCGAGCGCGGCGAAGGCCGCCGCCATCGCCTTCCACAGCCGCTCCCAGCCGCCCATCGGCCAGAACGAGTAGCCGGCGGTGCGCTTGCGCTCGTAGTGGAGCTTGCGCACGTAGAGGTTCTCGGAGGCGGAGTGCTCGTGCCACTTCGCGGTGATCTGCTCGAGCACGGAGATCGCCTCCCACACGAGGTAGACGCCCTCCTCGGAGGTGTGCTGCGCCATCCACTCGCGCAGCGACGCGTGGTCCCAGCGGTCGAGCTCGTCGTAGCCGGTCTCCATCAGCGCCTCGATGCAGCGCTTGAGCCCCCGCTTGCTCGTGCCGCCGTAGTAGTCCTGGATCGGCTTCCAGCCGTCGCGGTCCCAGAACGGCATCGAGTCGCTGCGCCCGGAGTGCTCGAGCGTGACGCCGATCAGCTCGCACGCGCGCGTGAGGCTGTCACCCGGGTCTTCGACGAGGTGCGAGCCGAGGCCGAGCTGGTGGCCGCGGAAGCGGTGCTCCATGGCGCGGCCGCCGAGGTAGCGGTGGGGCTCGACGAGCGCCACGCGCTTGCCATGCTTGGCGAGGATCGAGGCGCACACGAGACCCGCGGTCCCGGCGCCGATCACGACGACGTCGTAGCTCATGTCGCCTCCCCATAGTCGCGGAAGCCGCGGCCGGTCTTGCGGCCGAGGTGGCCGGCGCTCACCAGCGCGCGCAGGTTCTGCGGGGCCAGGAAGCGCTCGCCGTACTGGTCGCGCAGGTTGTCCGCCACTCGCAGCGCGGTGTCCAGGCCCGAGTAGTCGATCGTGTCGAGCGGGCCCATGGCGTGGTTGAACGCCTTCACGCACGCGACGTTGACGTCCTCGGCGTCGGCGATGCCCTCCTCGACGATCCGCGCGGCCTCCACCGCCAGCATCACGATCAGGCGCGAGGTGATGAAGCCCGGCGTGTCCTTGCGGCACACGATCGTCTGGCGGCCGTAGCGCTCGGCCAGCTCCACCGCGGTCGCGAGCGTCGCGTCGGACGTGCCGACGCCGCGGACGATCTCGATCAGGTCCATCAACGGCGGCGGGTTGAACCAGTGCGTGCCGATCACGCGGTCCGGCCGGCCCGTGGCGGCCCCGAGCTTGGAGATCGAGAACTGCGACGTGTTGGAGGCGATCACGACCTGCTCGGCGCACACCGCGTCGAGCCGGCGCAGCACGTCGTACTTGACGTCGAGGTCCTCGATGACGCACTCGATCACGTGGTCGGCGGCGGCGCCGGCCGCCTCCAGGTCGGTCGTCGTCGCGATCCGGCCGCGCACGGCCGCCGCCTCGTCCTCGGTCAGCTTCGCCGCCTTCACGAAGCGCGCCAGGCTGCGGTCGATCCGCGCCAGCGTGCGCTCCAGCGCCTCGTCGCTGACGTCCACGACCTGGACGTCGAAGCCCGCCTGCGCGACGACCTGGGCGATCTCGTTGCCCATCACGCCGCCGCCGACGACGGCGACCCGGTCGATCGTCACGAGGCCGACTCCCAGGTGCCGTCGACCGCCTTGTAGGGCCGCGCGACCTCCACCAGCGTGCCGTGGGCGCTGTCGGG
>JBIOTP010000024.1:0-18577 GCA_044865965.1 Solirubrobacteraceae bacterium | reverse complement strand
TGCTCGACGGCGCCGACGTTGAGGTAGCCGTACTTGACCGGCCCCGGGAAGTCCCCTTCCTGGAACGGCGCGCGCATCGCGGCGTACTGGCCCGGCGGCACGCCGCCCCGGAACACGAGCGTCTCGGTGCCGCGGCTGACGCCGGACCGCAGCGTGCGGACCACCACGTCGCCGCGCCCCGGCTCGGGCAGCGCGACCGGCCGGATCTCCCCGTGCCCGGGCGCGCGAAGCCAGAACGCGTGCGCATGGTCCAGCACGTCCTACGCCTCAGCTTCGTACTGCATCGTCTATGGTGCCCCGGGCGGCCCCGGGATGTCACCCATCCAGACGCCTGCCGGCGGCGATCCTTCCCGCGGGAGTGCCGCGCGGGTTAGTCTAGTAGTGAGCAGCGACTTTGGGGCGGACGTCTCGTTCCGCGGCTGCGGGGCGCGGCACGCGGACGACTCTCTCTGGCCCGGAGCGGCGTCTCTGCTATTCATGTTGTTGATGCGATCAACGCGTATCGCGCTGGTCGCGCTGCTTGTCATAGCCTTGGCGGCGCCGCGTGCGGCCGCCGAGCCGGCTCGCGGCGCCGACGCGTTCGTCGAATCGGTCGGGGTCAACACGCATCTGATCGACGACACGGCCTACCGCGACTTCGACGCCGTGCGCGCCGCGTTGCGCGAGCTCGGCGTCCGTCACATCCGCGACGGCATCTGCGGCACGTGCCCGTGGCAGTGGAACCGCTACCGCGCGCTGGCCGCGGACGGCGTCGACCTGCTTGCGATCGCGGGCTCGCCGGCCGACGACGGGCCCCGGCGTGCGGGCAACGTCGCCGCGCTGGGTGCGCTCGCCGGCTCCGTCTGGGGCGTCGAGGGCGCCAACGAGTGGGACCTGTTCTCCGGCCGCGCGCCGGACTGGGCGACGCAGGACCGCGCGTACCAGCGCTGGTTGTGGAGCGCCGTGCGGGCAACGCCGGAGCTGCGCTGGAAGCCGGTCGTCGGGCCGTCGTTGGTGTTCTCGTGGGAGACGCCGTCGAGCTGGGCGATCCTCGGCGACCTCACGGACGCGCTCGACTACGGCAACTCGCACGACTACGCGGGAGGCCAGCCGCCCGAGCTCGTGAGCGCCCGGGGGCTGGCGCTCGCGCGCATGGTGTCCGGCGGGCGGCCCGTGGTCGTCACGGAGGGCGGCTACCACAACGCGGTCGCCCAGGCCAACCGCGATCACCCGGCGGTGCCGGAGGACGTGGCCGCGGCCTACCTGCCGCGGCTGCTGCTGGAGAACTTCCGGCTCGGGTTCGCGCGCACGTACGTGTACGAGCTGGTGAACCCCGTCGGCGGCGACGAGGCGACGAACATGCAGCACAGCTTCGGCCTGCTGCGCGCGGACTTCTCGCGCAAGCCCGCCTTCGTCGCCGTGCGCAATCTGCTGGGCGCGCTGTCGGATCCCGGCGGTCCCTCGGCGGCCGCTGAGGTGCCCGTCTCCGTCTCGGCGCCGGAGGACGTGCGGCGAGTCGTCCTGCGCAAAGCAGACGGCCGCGTCGACGTGGTGCTTTGGCGGGCGGTCTCCCGGTGGGACCGCGACGCCGGCGCCCCGCTGGAGGTGGCGGACGTGCCGGTGGACGTGGCGTTCGCCGCGGGCGCCGCCGCGCGCGTCGTGCGCCCGGTCGAGTCGGCGGCGTCCGCGGCCGTGGACGCGCCGGGCGGCGTGGCGCGCGTGGCGGTCGGCGGCGCGCCGGTGATCGTGGAGTGGACGCCGCCGACGGCTGCCGGAGCGCAGAGCCGGGCGACGAGGGGCGGCGGCGTGGGCGAGTCCACGCCCCAGGCGGCGCAGCCGCGCGCGGCGATCAGGAACGCGTCGCTGCAGCGCGCCGCACGGCGGCACCTCGCCCGGCAGCGGGCGGCCAAGCGGCGCGCGGTGCGGCAGGCCCGCGCGGCGAGCCGGCGCGCCCGCGCGCGCGGATGACGGATTCCCGCGAGAGCGAGCCTGCCGGCTCAGCGCGCCCGCGTGAGAACGATGCGGCGCTCGATGCGCCCGCGGTAGCCCGTCGCGGTCGCGCTCGCCTTTGCGGCCGCGCGCGTGCGCCGGCCGAGGCGCGCCGCCACCTTCGCCGGCACGCGCACCTTCACGCGCACGGTCGCGCGCGGCGGCACGCGCCGGATCGCCGCCGGCAGCGCATGCCACGCCTTCCCGGCACGGATCGTCAGCCGCAGCGTGACCCGGCACGCCACCGCGGCGCGGCAGCGAACGCGCAGCGCGGCGACCCTTCCCGCCCGCCGCGCGCTCGACGCGAGCGTGAGCGGCGCCCGCGCGGTCGTCCCGGTCGAAGCGGCGGCGAGCGGCTTGCGCAGCGCGAGCACGACCGGCGTCGAGCCGACCGCCACCGGGACGCGGTCGCCGCGCACCGGCGGCGGCGCCGCGCCCGCGAGCGACCGGACCTGGGCGTCGTACGGTGCCGGGAGCGTCACGGTAGCGGTCTCGGCGCCGGCGGGCAGCGCGCCCCGCGCCGCGGGATCCCAGATGGAGACGGCCCGCCAGAGCACGAGCGCGAAGCTTCCGTCGCGTTTCTGCAGCAGCACGTGGCGCACGTCGCTCGGAGCCTGGAGGCCGTACTCGAGCGCGCCCGGCGCGAACGCCGGGCCCGGGTCGGCCAGCAGCGCGAGCAGGCGGCGCAGCGTCTCGGCCTGCCGTTTGGGGCGGTGCTCCACGTCGAACAGGCCCCAGTGCTGCTCCTGCGCGGCGCGCGCCGGCTCCGGCTTCTCGTCGAGCAGCTCGTAGACGAACGTGCGCGAGATCCCGCGCGAGAAGTTGTCGAGCAGCAGCCGCGGCAGGTAGGCCGCCGTGACCGCGTCGGGAGCCGGAGGCTGGCCGCCGGGCTGCGCCAGCGCACCGTGGTAGCCGGTCTCGGTGACCTGCAGCGGCCCGCTCGGCTTCAGCCAGCGCGCCTGCTCGACCTCGCGCTCGAGCCCGCTCGCCTCGGGCGCCGCGCCGGCCGGGTAGGGGTGCAGGTTGCCCGCGTCCGCCCAGGCGCCGACGTCGCCGACCGCCGCCCGCGCCTGCCACGACGTCAGGCTCGGCGCCAGGACGGGCAGCCGCGCGGTCGCCGGATCGGCCTTGGCCAGCGCGTAGAGCCGCCGCTGGTAGGCGCGCAGCTTGGCCGGCCAGTTCGGCTCGCCGCGCATGTCGTACTCGTTCGGCCCTTCGAGCGCCTCGATCGCGTCGGGCACGTCGTCGCGCACCGCGGCCAGCAGTGCCTCCGGCGTTCCCTGGTCGGAGCCGGGCCACGCCATGATCGCCGTCAGGCGGATGCCGGCCGCGGCCAACGCGTGGAAGCGATCGAACTGCCAGTGGTTGTAGGCCGCGTCCGGGTAGACCTTGATCCCATCGCGCACATGCCGCACGCCAAGCCGCCGGAGATCGCCGATCACCCGGTCCCAGTCACCGTACGCCGTGTCGCCGTAGGTGGCGTGGACGTTCACGCCGACGGAGTCGACGAACGCGTCGGCTGTCCGCGCGCGTTCGGCGGCGCGAGCCGGCGCGGGCACGCAAGTCAGGAGGCACAGGACCACGGCGAGGCGACGGAATGGCACGGGTTCCTGATCGGCATCCGGGGCGCCACGGTCGAGAGGAGGCGGTCATGCTGACGACAGGTTCCACCCGCCGCCAGCGCCTCGCCATCGCCGTGCTGTCGCTCCTGCTCGCGGCCGCCGTCGCCGCCGGCGTCCTGCTCGCGCGCGGCGGCGACGTGCCGCGGGAGACCGTCGAGGGCCTCCCGGCCCGCTCCGCCGAGGCGTTCGTCGACTCCGTCGGCGTCAACGTCCACGTCAGCTACTACGACACGGCCTATGGCGCGTTCGACCGCTGGTCGCGCGCGCTGCGCGAGCTCGGCGCGCGCCACGTGCGCGACGGCCTGGTGTTCGATCAGCCGCAGTACGTCGACGAGCTGCGCCGCCTGGCGGCCCAGGGCATCCGCGCCACGCTGATCGCCGGCGAGACGAAGCGGCCCGCGCGGGATTCCGTCGCGCTCGCCGCCGGGCCGCTGCGGCCGGCGGTCGAGGCGCTCGAGGGCCCGAACGAGATCGACGCCGCCGGCGGGAACTGGCAGGGTGTGCTGCGCACGTACATGCCCCAGCTGCGTGACGCGCTTCGTACGAGCCCGCTGCGCGACCTGCCGCTGCTCGGGCCGAGCTTCGTGGAGCACGGCTCCCGCACCGCGGTGCAGGATCTCGCGGGCACGTGGGACGTCGACAACGTGCACCCCTATCCCGGCGGCAAGGAGCCGGCGTCCAATCTCGGGCCCGAGATCGCGGACATCGAGCGCCCCGGCCGCCCGATCATGGCCACGGAGACGGGGTACCACGACGCCGTCAACGCGACCGTCGGCCAGCCGCCGGTTCCGGACGATGTCGCCGCAGCCTATATCCCGCGGCTGTACCTCGAGTACTTCGCGGCCGGCGTGCGCCGCACGTTCCTCTACGAGCTGCTCGACGAGAAGCCGGATCCCGCGCTCGGCGCGCCGGAGCAGCACTTCGGGCTCCTGCGCAGCGACTTCACGCCCAAGCCGGCGTACACCGCCCTGCGCGACCTGCTGCGCGTGGTCCGCAGCTCGCCCGGCGCGGGCGATGCGCCGGGCGTGACGCTGTCAGGCGGGGGCGACGTCCGCTCGCTGCTGCTGCGCCGCGGCGACGGATCGCGCGTGCTGCTGCTGTGGCGCCGCGTCTCGCTGTGGGACCAGGACGCGCGTCGGCGCCAGAGCGTGCAGGACGTCTCCGTCGGCGTGCGCTTCGCCGGCCAGGCGCGCGACGTGGCCACCTATCGCCCGGCCGCGGGCGCCACGCCGGTCGCGCGCAGCCAGCGGGCGGGGGGCGTGCGCGTCGCCGTCGGCGGCGACGTCACCGCGCTCTCGTACCGCTGAGCACCTCGCCGTTCTCGATCGGCTCGTGCTCAATGCGCCGCCGCGGCGGCGCGTCGGCGCGCTTGCCGAGCTCCGAGCGCAGCGCCACCAGGCCGATGCCCACCGCCAGGCCGAACAGGATCCCAAAGAGCACGTTTCGGCTGGTCTTGGGCTCCGAGGGGGCGCTCGACGCGCGCAGCGGGTCGACGATCTGCGGCAGCGTGCCCACGCGTGCGAGCTCGCGCAGGGCCGCGATCTGGTTGCGCAGCGAGGCGCCGAGCGTGCCCTTCTGGTCGCTGCGCGGCAGGTCGTCGAAGCGCTGCTGGACGGAGGACTGCACGCGCCTGGCACTCCTGCGCTGGCGGTTGCGCTCGGCGTTCAGGTACTGCTGCCGGTAGGCGGTCACGAGCTCGGAGGCCTTGGCGGCGCTCGGGCCCGTCGCGCTGATCCGCAGCACCTGCGACTGCGGAAGCGGCGCGACGCTCACGTGCTCGGCCACTTCGCCGGCGTCGTAGCCGAGGTCCGGCTTCGCGCGCGCCGTGCTCGCCGCGACCGCGTGTGAGGCGGCGACCGCGGCCACGGTGTTCATCCGGATCGTGTTGTCGGTGCCGTCGCCGGTGAACGGCGGGCCGAGCACGGCGAGCTCCGGCCGGACGGAGCTGCCGACCAGCAGGTCGGTGCTCGCGGAGTACTGCGGCTCCTGGCGGTGGGAGAGGACGAGGGCGGCCAGGCCCACGATCGCGGCGATCAGCGCGACCAGCAGGATCCGGATGGCCAGTGAAGCGATGGTCATGCGGGTGACCTCCGTGCTCGCTCGACGGCGCGGGCGTCGTCGCGCCGCCACGCGACCCCGAGCAGGTACCAGAACGCGATGCCCGTCACCCCGTAGAACAGGTCCCCCGACCACGCGGCGACGAGGATGAAGAAGAGCAGTCCGAAGACGAGCAGGTCGGTGCCGCGCGGCGCGCTTCTTACGCCGCGCCACGCGCGGCGCATGCCGGCCGCGATCGCGGCGACGATCAGCAGGAAGCCGAGCGGGCCGACCTGGTAGAGCAGGCTCAAGTAGGCGTTGTCGGTGTACCGGAACCCGGCCGTGGTGCTCAGGCGGGAGGGCTCGCCAGCCGAGCCGAGGCCGGCGCCGAGCGGGCGCGCGGCCGCCTCGGGTGCGACGGACAGCGGCGTGGCGAGGCGCGTCTGCGTCGACTCGTCCTGCCCGAGGCTCCCGAACGTGTCGAAGCGCGCGACGATCGCCGATCCGGTCGACCCCTGGGCGGCGGCGAACGTGAGGCCGGCGACCGCGAGCCCCGCGATCAGCGCGAGCCGCGGGGCGGTCCGCCCGCGGCTCGCCGCCGTGATCGCGATCGCGGCCAGCAGCAGCGCGCCCCACGCGCCGCGCACGTAGGTGAGGCCGAGTCCGGCGAGCACCGCGCCCACGCCCGCCAGCGCGAGCGGCGACAGCCGGCGCAGCGAGAGGTACGCGAGCGCGGCGAGCGCCAGCACCATCGCGAAGGTGCCCGGCGAGTTGAGCGTCGCGAACACGCGCACGCGGCCGCTCTCCGGCGCGCCCGCGGTGACGAAGTCGACCGTGCTCAGCCATGTCTCGTCCCAGCTCGGCAGCGCCACGTACTGGAGCACGCCGTAGATCGCCAGCAGCGGCGCGCCGATCAGCAGGATCCGCTGCAGGCCGGGCGGCGCGCGCAGCGGCTCGCGGTACCCGATCGCGAACGCCAGCACGGCGGCGCCGTAGGCCAACGCGCCGAACAGCGCCGCCCGCGGGCTCGAGAGCCCGGCGGGCAGGCCGATCGCGTAGGCCGTGAGCGCGATCAGCAGCCAGCGGCCGGCCCCGCGGCTCAGGCGGGAGGCGCGCAGCTCCAGCAGCGCGACGGCCGCGGTGAGCAGGAACGGCGCGAGCGAGAGCGGATCGGCGTCGCCGTTGCCGCCGACGAGCCCGAACAGCCGCCGCACGCCGGGCGCCAGCAGCCACGTGAGCCAGATCACCGCGAGCCCGGCGCGCCGGGAGTGCGCGTAGACGCCGAGCGCGAGCACGAGCAGCGCGAGCGTGCACCCCCACCGCGGGTCGAGCAGCGTCAGCTGCGCGGTGGCCAGGGCGGCGACGAGGACGAGCAGCCACCAGCCGGCCTCGCGCGCCGCGGGCGGGAGCCTGACCTCGGCCGTGATGAACGCGGGGGCCGCCACGTCAGGAGTGGTCGAGCACCCCGCGCTGCGTCTCGAGCGAGCCGATGCCGCGCGCCGCGAACGTCTCGAGCGCGAGCCAGCGCGTACGCACGCCAAGCCGGAAGAGCGCCTCCAGCGCGCCGACCGCGGCGCCGAACAGCGGGTCGCGGGCCAGCAGGGGCAGGGCGCGGCGCAGCGGCGCGGGCACGCCCTGGCCGACCTCGTCGACCGCGTTGGCGTCCGTGCGAGCGCGCTGCAGGTCCCTCCCGACGACCTCGGGATGGAGATCGTGGATCAGCTTGCGCGTGGCGCCCTGGATGCGGCAGTCGTTGCGGAACTTGTCGAGCGGGCGGTCGTAGCGGTGCTCGGCGCGCAGCGACGCGTCGAACTCCCCGCGGACGCCGGCCCGGAAGAGCCGGATCCCGAACTCGCGGTCGTCCTGCCCGCGCGGGAGCGACATCTCGGTCTTGATCCCGACGCGCAGGAACTCCTCGCGCGGCATCGAGAGGTTTCCGCCCCAGAGGCCGAGCAGCACGTGGTCGGGCTCGGCGGCGAAGCGCCGGCACGCAGCCTCGTAGGCGCGGGCGTAGATCCGCGCGATGCCGCGGCGGCCGCGAGGCAGCTTGCGCCAGTCGTTGGGCATGTAGCCGAGCACGAGCCGGCGCTCGCCGGCGGCGTGGTGGCGCGCGTGCCCGCTGACGAGGCCGGGTGCGGCGATCACGTCGTCGTCCATCAGCAGCACGACGTCGCCGGTGGCCGCCTCCACGCCGCTCTGGCGCGTGGGCGGCACGCCGCGGTTGGGCAGGTCGAGAACCTTCACGCGGCCGTCGCTCGCGGCGCGCTCGCGCAGGTACTCGAGCGTGCCGTCGGTCGCGCCGTCGACCGCGACGACGAGCTCGTGGAGGGCGGGATCGGCGAGCAGCGGCCCGACGAAGGCGGGCAGCGCGTGCCGACGCTGGTACGTCGGGACCACGACGGACACGCGAGGCAGCCCCCGCGGGGTTGCGGTGTCAGCCACGGCTTCGAGGCTACCCACGGCTCTCCCGCCCGCTATCGCCTCGACTCACACGGATTAACGACTCGTAGTGGCCTTCGAGGCGAGCCGCCACGCGATCCCACCCGTGCTCGGCCTCGGCACGGCGGCGGTTGGCGGCGCCCATCGCGGCGCGCGCCTCGGGAGCGCCCAGCAGCTCGTCCAGTGCGGCCGCGAGCGCGGCGGCGTCTCCCGGCTCGACCAGGCGGCCGCCGTCGGCGGGTACGAGGTGCGCGAGCCCTCCACCCGCCGTGCCGACCACGGGCCGCCCGCACGCCATCGCCTCCAACGCGCCCAGCCCGAACGGCTCGCGGTGCGACGGCATGCAGTAGATCGCGCTGGCCGCCATCTCCTCCGGCACGCGGTCGCGGGTCACGGGCCCGGCCAGCTCGACGCGGTCCAGGGCGGCAGCCCGCCGCCGGACCGCCGCAGCGTCGTCGCCGCCGCCCGCGATCCGCAGGCGCGCGGTGGGATGCGCGAGGCGCTCGAACGCGTCGAGCAGCGTGACGACGCCCTTCTGCTCGTCCAGGCGGCCGAGGAAGAGGATGCGTGGCTCGCCGGCCGGCGGCGGCGTTGCGCGGAAGCGCTCGAGGTCGACGCCGTAGCCGAGGACGCGCAGCTTGGCGCGGACGCGGCCGGCATCGGCGAGCTTGCTGGCGGCGGCCGGGGTGGACAGCAGCAGCAGGTCCGCGCGCGTCTCCTGCGCGGCGAGCACGCGCCGCTTGACGGTGCGCTTGACGGCGGTCTTCACTCCCGGCGCGGCCGGCCACTCGCCGACGAACGGGCCCAGCACGAGCGGCGGGCCGGCGCGCGGAAGGCCGAGGCTGACGCCGGTCACCACCGGGTTGAGCTGGTGGATGACGTCCGCCGCGACGCGCTGCGCGAGCCGGCGCAGCCGCAGCATGAACGCGGCCATCGCGACCGGCGTCCAGCGCATGCCCGGGCGCAGCAGGCGATGGACCGTGACGCCCGGCGGCAGCGGCGCGCGCAGGTCGATCGTGCCGGGAGCCGCGACGTGCAGCCGGTGGCCCCGCCGGGCGAGCGCGGTGATGAGGCCGTGGGCCGCGAGCCCGTCCCCGTGGGGGCGGTGGTCGGTCAGCAGCTCCGACGGATGGGCGATCAGGATCGTGCGAGCGACGGGGGTAGGCTAGCCGCTCTGCGGGTCCTCTTCGTCAACCACACGAGCGACTTCAGCGGTGCGGAGGCCGCGCTCATGCGGCTCCTCGACGCGCTTCCGGATGCCCTCGAGTGCGCGGTGGCGTGCCCGCCGGACGGTCCGTTGGCCGCGGCGCTCGACCGCGCCGGCGTCGAGCGGCTCCCGCTGCCGGGGACCGACCTCTCGTTCCGGCTGCACCCGGCCCGGACGCCGGCCGGGCTGGCCCGCCTCGCGGCATCGGCGCGCGCGCTGGGCCGCCACGCGCGCCGCTGGCGGGCGGACGTGATCCACGCCAACGGACTGCGCTCTGGCCTGATGGCGGTGGCGCCTGTCGCGCAGCGCCGGCCGCCGGTCGTCCTGCAGGTGCACGACCGCCTGGGCGGCGGCCCTGCCGGCGAGGCCGTGCGGCGCTCGCTGGCGCTCGGCTGCGTGGACGTCCTTGCGGTCAGCAGCATGACCGCCGCCGCGTTCAATCGCGGACTTCGCCGGCCGCTCGCGCATGTCGTGCCGATCAGCGTCGACCATCGCCGCTTCCGGCTGGGCGCGTCCGATCCCGCCATCACGCGCCGTGCGCTCGGCATCGCGCCGGACGCGCCGCTGCTCGGCGAGGTGGCGCAGATCACGCCGTGGAAGGGGCAGCACGTGGCGATCGAGGCGCTCGCCCGGCTGCGCGAGACGCGGCCGGACGCGCAGCTGCTGCTGGTCGGCCATGTGGCGTTCTCGGGCCCGGGGGTCCGCTACGACAACGCCGCCTATCTGGCCGAGCTGCATGCGCTGGTGCGCGAGCTGGGCGTCGAGGACGGCGTCCACTTCCTCGGGCAGCGCGACGACGTCCCCGCGATCATGGCCGCGCTCGACCTCCTGCTCCTGCCCTCGTGGGCCGAGCCGTTCGGGACCGTGGCGGTCGAGGCCATGGCCGTCGGCACGGTGCCGCTGGTCGGCGACGACGGCGGGGTCGCCGAGTACGTGATCGACGGCGACAACGGCCGCACGCTCCCGCCGCGGCGGCCCGAGCTGTGGGCAGAGGCGGCCGCCGACCTGGTCGCGGACGGCGAGCGCCTGGCGCGGATGTCGACGCGAGCGGCGGAGACGGCGGCGCGCTTCACGCAGGAGGCCTACGCCCGCGGCTGCCTCGACGCGTACCGGCGCGCGCTCGCCTGAAAACCCGCTGCTCGGCGGCCGCCTCAAGCGTTCGGGCCATTCCTGGACATTCGTCCGAAAACACTTCTGGGCTGCTGAGCACGGGCCGATGGCGAGGGGGTCATGCGCCTCGCCGTCGTCGCCGTCCTGGCCTCCGCCCTCCTCGCCCTCGCCCCCGCCGCCCATGCCGACACCGCCCGCCCGGCCGCCGCGTTCACGGACTCCGTGGGCGTCAACGTCCACCTGACCTACCTCGACACGCCGTACGGGAACTTCGATCTGGTGCGCGACCGGCTGCGCGAGCTCGGCGTCCGGCACATCCGCGACGGGCTCACGTGGCAGGGCCACCTGCTCGCCGCGCTGGGCACCGACGGCATCCGCGCCGATCTGATCATGGGCGACCCCGACGGCCGCAGCGGCCCGCTCGCCGATCACCTGGCGACCGTCCGCACGCAGCTGGCGGGCATGATCGAGGGGCTCGAGACGGCCAACGAGTGGGACAACTCGTCGGGCTGGCGCGCCGGCTGGACGGACGGCCTGCGGACGTTCACGACTGACTTGCGGAGCGGGATGAGCGCGGATCCCGTCCTCACCGGCATGCCCCTCGTGGGACCGTCGCTCGTCGGCTGGGACAGCCGCGACCGGCTCGGCGACATGTCGTCGCTGATCGACTACGGCAACCTGCACAACTACTCGGGCGGCAACGTCCCGGAAGGGGCCATCGACTCCGAGCTGGCGCTCGCCGCGAAGGTCTCCGCCGGCAAGCCGGTGGTCGCCACCGAAGCCGGCTTCCACAACGCGCTGTCCGCGACGTGGGGGCAGTCGCCCGTGCCCGAGGACGTCGCGGCGGCCTACCTGCCGCGCATGTTCCTGGAGAACTTCCGGCGCGGGGTCGTGCGGACTTACAGCTACGAGCTGGTCGACGAGTGGCCCGGCCAGGCGGCGACGAACCCGGAGGCGAGCTTCGGCCTGCTGCGCTCGGACTTCTCGCGCAAGCCGGCGTACGTGGCGCTGCGCAACCTGCTCGCCGTGCTGCGCGACGGCGGTGCGGCTCCCGCGACCGCCGATGTGCCGGTGAGCGTGTCGGACGCGCCGGCCGACCTCCGCCGGCTCGCGCTGCGCAAGTCCGACGGTCGTCTCGCCGTGGTCCTGTGGCGCGCCGCTTCCCTGTGGGATACCGCCACGCGCGTGCGGCTCGCAGTCCCCGCGGCGACGGTCCGCGTCGGCCTCGGCGCCGGCACCCTGCGCGTCTTCGACCCGCTGCAGTCCGCGAGCGGCGCGGTCGTCGCGCAGTCGGGCGGCGCGGCCGACGTGGCGGTCGGCGCGACCCCCGTGGTCGTCGAGTTGACGCCCGCGGCGCCGGCGCCGACCCCGACGCCCGCCCCGCCCGCCCCGACCCCGATGCCGCCCGTCGCGACGCCGACTCCCGAGCCGCCCGTCGCCACGGCGACGCCCGCCCCGCCCGTCGCCACGCCGACGCCCGTCCCCCCGCGGGTCACGCCCACCCCCACGCCCCGCCGGCCGCGCCATTGCCGCTCCGGCAAGCGCTGCGCCTCCGCGGCGGCGAAGCGGACCAGCGTCAAGAAGAAGCGCGCGAGGAAGCGGGTCAAGGCCCGAGCGCGGGGGTAGCCTCGGGCGGGTGACCGTCGCCGCGATCGTCGTCACCTACAACCGTCGCGCGCTGCTGACCCAATGCCTGGCGGCGCTGCGCGCGCAGTCGCGGCCGCTCGACCGCATCGTCGTCGTCGACAACGCGAGCATGGATGGCACGCGCGAGCTCCTCCGCGCCGAGCCGGAGCCGGTTCAGCCGCTGCTGCTCGACGAGAACGCCGGTGCGACCGGCGGCTTCTGCGAGGGCATGGAAGCCGCCATGGCCGCCGGCGCGGACTGGCTCTGGCTGCTCGACGACGACACGATCCCGCGTCCTGACGCGCTCGAGCGGCTGCTCGACGCATCCGAGCGCGCTCCCCGGCGCCCGCTGGTGCTCGTGAGCCGCGTCGTGTGGAGCGACGGCCGCGCGCACCCCATGAACCTCCCGATTCTGCGCCGGCGGGACGTCCGCGGCATGGCCGAGGGGGCCGCGCGAGGCATGCTGCCGCTGCGCGCCGGCTCGTGGGTGTCGATGCTCGTCTCGCGCACGGCGATCGAGCGCTACGGGCTGCCGGCGCGTCACTTCTTCTTTCAGGCTGACGACATCGAGTTCACCGCCCGCGTGCTGCGCGACGAGCCCGGATATGCCGTCCCCGACAGCGTCGCCGAGCACAGGACGAGGACGCCGCACGACGCGCTCTCGGACCCCGACGATCGGCGCTTCTATTACCACGCCCGCAACACGCTCTACATGCTGCGCGGGCACGCGTGGGCGGCGCACGAGAAGCCGCAGCTCGGCTGGGTCCTCGTCAGCTCCGCCGGCCGCTACCTGCGCGCCAACCGGTTCAGCCCAGGCAGCGCGGCGACGGTCTGGCGCGCCGTGCGCGACGGGCTCAAGCCGCTACCGGGCGGCTGAGGCCCCTCGCACGGCCTCGCGCACCAGCGCCGCGGCGCACGCCGGGCGCTCGCGGACCGCGGCCGCCGCCCGCCCCGCCGCTTCGGCGATCAGCGCCACGCGCTCCTTGCCGGCCCAGCCGCCGCCGGCCAGCATCGCCGCGGCGACGCGCACGTCCTCGGCGGCGTCATCGGGAACCGCACCGACCGCATCGGCCACGCTCGCGCCGACCAGGTAGCCCATCCCGTCCCGGAGGATCCGGCCGGTCCACTCGAGCGCCGCGCCGCGGCCCGACAGCCGGCCCGCGGGCGGACGGGCGCGGCGGGCGGCATCGACGCGGACGAGCAGCGAGCCGGCGCCCGCGGCGCGCACCGGCAGCAGGCGGTGCACCGCGCTGCGCAACGCGAGCTCCGTGACCATCCGCCGCGGCCACGGCGCGTATCCCGGCGCGGTGACGCCGGCGGCGTCGACGACGCGGCTGACGAGGAGCACCGGCGCGGGGATCTCGTCGACGGCGCGGGCCGGAGGAGCCGAGTCCGCGCCGGGCGTCGACGGCGCGGCGCCGCCCTCGACCGCGGGCGCGGTGCCTGGCGGCGACGCCGCGCGGCCTTCGCGCCCCGCGCGCGTCATCGCGGCCACGAGCTCCTCGAGCGCGTCGGGCCGCGGGAGCGCGGTCCCGTCGAGCAGCCACAGCCACTCGGCGTCGGCGCCCTGCACGGCGGCGGCCATGACGTCGCCGGCACGCACGACCGCGGCCGGGGGCCGCGACTGCGCCTGGACGGCGGTCGCCAGCGCAGGGGCGGGCGCGAGCAGGGCGACGATGCGCCCAGCGGGAAACGCTTCACCCCCGACCATGATCCGAAAAGCAGATCCTCGACCGGCCCGCCGGCGCGCCGCCGACGGCCTCCTCGCGGCGCATCTCAGCGCCCGCCGGTAGCCAGTTCGCCGAGCACACGCGCCGTCTCCCCCGGCGTCCAGCGCGCGCGCCGCGCCGCGCGCAGCGCGCACGGCAGGGCGCGAACGCCCGCGGGCGCGACAGGGCCGCGCACCGCCGCCACGCTGTCCGGCACGAGCCAGCCGACCTGGCCGCCCAGCGCGCGCGCCGACCACTCGGCGAGCGCGTACGGTCCCAGCGCGCGCTCGTCCGGCAGGCCGTGGGCGTCGACGGCGGCGCGGCGCACCAGCACGCTGCCGCCGCGCACCCAACGGACCGGCAGCCGGCGCCGGGGCGCCAGCGCGACCAGGGCCTCCAGGTCGGTGTCGCCGACTCGCGGAACGAAGCGCTCCACGGGCGCCCCCGAAGCGTCGACCACCAGGCCGCAGAGCACCGCCGGCGCATCCGGCTCCTCCGCCGCCGCCAGGAGCCGCTCGAGCGCTCCGGTCGCGGGCTCGAACCCGTCCTCCACGATCCACAGCCACGCCCCGCCGGCCGCCGCGGCCGCCGCCGGCGTCGCCCCGCGGCTCACCCCCGGCGCCGCCGCCACGGCGCTCATCGCGCTGCCCCCCGCACGCCGTCGCGCAGCCCGCGCGCGACCGCCGTGACCGCCTGGCGGCTCAACCGCTCCCCGGCGAGGTAGCGGCGCAGCGTCCCGGCGTAGTAGCGGGCGAATGAGACGCGCTCGAACGGCCGCAGGCTCGTGCCGCGCAGCACGCGCAGCGAATTGCGGGCGTGGAAGTAGAAGCGCGAGGCGTCGGCGGCGGTGACCGCGGTGTGCGCACGCGACGTCCAGTGCACGACACGGCTCTCGGGCACGAGATAGCCGGGAGCGTCGCGCAGGACGCGCGCGGTCCACTCGAAGTCGTCGCCCCAGATGAAGTAGTCCGCCAGCACGTTGCCGCAGCGGTCGATCGTCTCCCGCCGTGCGAGCAGCGACACGAAGCTGCCCGTGCGGACCGCCACCAGCCCGGACCGGGCGGCCAGCGCCATCTCGCCGGGCTCGCCCGAGCGCACCAGCGGTCGGTTCATCGGGTGCAGCGAGCCGTCCCGCCACAGCGCCCGGCTGAGCAGGATCGAAGGCTCCCGCGGAGCGCGCCGCGCGCCGTCGAGCAGCGCGGCGAGCGCGTTCGGCTCGGGCACGGTGTCGTCGTCCATCAGCCACAGCCACGTGTGGCCCGCGCGGTGGGCGCGCTCGATGCCCGCGTGGAACCCTCCCGCGCCGCCGGCGTTGCGCTCGAGCGCCAGCAGCGTCGCGGCCGGGAAGCGCTCCGCGACGAACGCGGCCGTGCCGTCCGTGCTCGCGTTGTCGACCACGAGCAGCTCGTCGACCGCGCGCGACTGGGCCTCCACCGCCGCCAGGCAGCGCTGGAGCAGCTCGCGCCGGTTGTAGGTCACCACGACGGCGCAGACGGACATCAGAGCTGGAGCCGCGCGGGTCCGGTCGGGAAGAACCGCGGCCGCCGCTCGCGGAAGCGCACCCACGGGTCGCCGGCGCGCACGCCGCCCCGGATCCGCTCGAGCGGCCCGCGGAGGAAGCCGAGCGGATTCGCGTAGGACCCGAAGTTGTCGCGCGCCGCGGCCGAGACGGCGGGCCGCACAGGTCGGCGGGCGCGCAGGCCGCGGCGCGCACCCGCCAGCACGGAAGGCAGCGTCCGGGTCAGCGAGCGCGGCGACAGCGCGACCGCGTCGAGCAGCGTCAGCAGCATCAGCCGCCCCACCACCCGCGCCGCGTCGAGCGGCTGCAGCAGCTTCGCCGCGACGTACGCGAGGTGGCCGTTGTTGGTGACGTGGACGCGCTCGTTGAACGTGTCCGGCGACGGCGCCTTCATGTGCACCGCGACGATCTCGGGCAGGTAGAGATGGCTCAGGCCGGCGTCCAGGAGGCGCAGCGTGAAGTCCAGCTCGTTGGCCCAGATGAAGATGTTCGGGTCGTAGCCGTCGAGGCGTTCGAGCGCGCCCCGCGAGATCAGCCACGCGCAGCCCCAGAAGGACAGTAGGCCGGTGACGTACTCCTCGGTGAAGAAGTAGCCCGGATCAACGGAGCTGCGGACGCGGAAGGAGACGAGCGCGGCGGCGTTGGCCTCGGCCGCCGCGACGGCGCGCTTGATCGCGTCGCCCTCGACGTAGCAATCGTCGTCGAGCACCAGGAACCAGTCGCCGGCGCCGGCCGTGAACGCGAGGTTCCAGCCCGGCGCGCCGAGGTTGTCGCCGGCGCGGATCAGCGTCACGCCGGGGAACTCGCGCTCGACCATGTCGTCCGTGCCGTCGTCGGAGGCGTTGTCTACGACGATCACCTCGAGCCGGTCGGACGGGTAGTCCACCTGCCAGAGGATGGTCGCAAGCGTGGTGCGCAACGGATCGCGGCGGTTGTACGCGACGATCGCGACGGTCACCGGCGGCCAGTCGCCGGTGCGGCGGCGGTCGACCGCGGCCGTCGACTCGATCACGGTGCTCAAGTCCGCCTCGCTATAGGTGACGGGATCGTCGGCCGACTGATCCGCGCCCTGCGGCACCCGATCGCGCAAAACGCGGCGGCACTGTACGCCGTGCAGTTCGTCCTCACGGTGCTGCCCATCGTGACGCTCCCATGGCTGGCGCATGCCCTCGGCCCGAGCGAATTGGGCGTCGTCGTGTTCGTGCAGTCATTTTCCTTTCTCCTCTCGATCCTCGTCGAGTACGGGTTCGGACTGTCGGCCACCCGCGCGGTCGCCCGCGCGCGCGACGACCGCGAGGCGCTGGCCGGGACCGTTGCGGGCGTCCAGGGCGCGAAGCTGCTGCTCGTCGGCGTCGTCACGGCCGCGGCGGCGGCCGCGCTGGCGCTCGTGCCGCGGTTCCGCGAGGATCCGGACCTGCTGGCCTTCGCCTGGGGGCTCGCCGTCCTGCAGGGCTGCAACTGCGGCTGGTTTTTCACCGGCGTCGAGCGCATGCGCGTCAACGCCGCCGTCGAGGTCGGCGTGCGCCTGACCGCCGCGGCGGCGATCATCCTGCTCGTCCGCGATCCGGGCGACGGCCGAACCGTGTTGTGGATCTGGCTGCTCAGCGCCGGCGCGTCGCTGGCGCTGACGACCGCGATCATGTACCGCGCGGTGCCGTTCCGCCGTCCGGCTTCGGCCGCGCGCCGCGATGCGCTCGCCACCGGCTGGGCGCTGTTCGTCGCCACCGCCGCCGTCTCGCTGTACACGTCGGCGACCGTGTTCCTGCTCGGCCTCGTCGTGTCGAGCGCCCAGCTCGCGTTGTTCTCCGCGGCCGAGCGGGTCGTCCGCGCGTCGATGCGGGCCACCGGCGCGCTCGGCGCCGCGACGTACCCGCGCGTGACGTTCCTGCTCAACAGCGGACGCGAGGATCGCGCCCAGCGCCTCGCCGTTCTCTCGCTCGCCGCGCTGACGGCGCTCGGCGTCGCCACGGCCGTGGCCCTGAACCTGCTCGCGCCCTGGATCGTGCGCGTGTTCCTCGGCGCCGAGTTCTCCGGCGCGGTCCCTGTCCTGCGCGTGCTCGCACTGCTCGTGCCGGTCGCCTCGGTCGGCGCGACGCTGTACTCGCAGTGGCTGCTGCCGCGCGGCCTCGACCGCACGGCGAGCCGCATCGTCGGCGCGGCGGCCGTGCTCAACGTCGTCTCGACGCTCGTGCTCGGATCGACGGTCGGCATCCTGGGCGTTGCGGGGGCGCTGGTCGCCCTGGAGCTCGGGATCGCGGTGGCCGCGGCGACGATCATCCGCCGGCGGGGCCTGGCCCCGACACGGGCGCAAGCGCTCGGTCACTCGGGCTGACCGCGCGCGGCGGGACCGGCAGCGCGCTCGAGCGCTGCAGAACCGTCATGCCGTGTCGCAGCGCTCGCCGCGTATGGAGGTTGACCTGCGCGAAGCGCGGATGCGCCTCGCGCACCCAGTTCACGAACTCGCGTTCGTCGGGCTGATGCGCGTACTCCTCGCCGGAGATCCACCAGTCCGGCTCGGCCGCCGCGTAGTCGCGATGCAGCTCGCGCATGTGCGCCGGCGTCCAGGTGCCGGTGTCGTGCACGACGACGACCGCGTCCTCCGCGAGCAAGTCCTGCAGGCGCTCGAACGTCCGGCGGTTCAGGTCGAGGTCGTGCGAGGCGTCGAGGAACACGAGGTCGATCGGGCCGCCGTCGACGTCGGCCGCCGCGATGTGGGCCTGCGACTTGCGCAGGAAGCGGAAGTCGCCGCGGTCGCCGAAGAAGTTGCGCGCCGCGGCCTCCGAGTGGGGATCGATGTCAAACGAGTACAGCCGGCTGCCGGGCGGCAGCGCGGTGAGGAAGTTGAGCGCGCTGTGGCCGCCGAGGAAACCGAACTCGACGACGACCTTGGGCCGCAGGACGCGGACCAGCGCGTGCAGCAGCAGCGCCTCGTCGCGCTGGAGCGGGCCCGATGCGCTCTCCTCGTCGAAGAAGCTGAGATGCGCGAGGTCGAACGCGCGGTCGCGGAAGCGCGGCCACCGATACGCGAGGATGAGGCGGCGCGCGGTCCGCGAGCGATGGAACCAGCGCCACGCGGCGCCCTTGAGGGCGCGCACGGGCGCCGCCTCGGCGAGCTCGGATCGGTTCACGAGATCTCCCTTCCGGTCAGGTCGCCAACCGCCTGGGCAAGCCGGCGGCGGAACGTCTGGCGCGAGAAGCGCTCACCGTTGCGGCGGATGAGGTTGCAGTCGAAGTCGTCGGTGGGCCTGCGCATCGTCGCGGCGAGCGCATCCACGTCGTCCGGCGGGACGAGCCAGCCCGTCTCGTCCGGCCGGACGATCTCCTGCGCGCCGCCCGCATC
>JBIOTP010000023.1:0-2510 GCA_044865965.1 Solirubrobacteraceae bacterium | reverse complement strand
CGTGAGGTTGGTGGCGAAGCTGGCCGAGCGCTGGTTGGTCCACGAGAGCTCATCCGAGGGCAGGTTCGCTTCGGCCAGCAGCACGTCGCGGTCGGTCGACTTCACGTCGAAGCCAAGCGCCGTGGGCACCTCCGCGGAGACGTTCGTTGCCGACGTCACCACCGTGTAGTGCCGCCCCCGAGCGCCCTGCTGCAAACTCCGCGCGCGGGGAAGGCGAACCGCTCGCCCGTGTGTCGAGCTGCGCGCTGTGGGCGCGCTCGATCCGCTGCGCGACGTCGGCGGCCGTCACGCAGCCGAGGAAGTTGACCTCGATCGCGACCGCGCCGTTGTGCTCGGCGGCCGCCAGCGCGGCGCGCAGCGCTGATTGACGCCGCTCGAAGACGGTAGGACACTCGAGCCACACATGGAGCGGGGGCGGACGTGCTCCGTTCGCCGCCCGACGCGTTGCAGGAGAGGGTTGTGGTGCTTGGTCCATCCCTCCATCGCCGGCGTTGCTGGCCTCGCAGCAGAGGACCGCCCGAGGCAGCCAAGGCATCGCGGCTTTCGAACGGAAAGGAGGACCATGAGAAGGAATCGACTCAGGCCGCTGCACCTGATCGGCGTGCTGATCGCGGCCGCGCTGATCGTGTTCGCGTTCGCCGGCGGTGCTGGCGGTGCCGGCGGCGACCGAGACCACGCGAAGTTCCGCTGGGACATCGTCAGCATCGACTTCGGCGCAGGCACGGTGAGCGCCGGCGGGGTGGCTGCGGCGCTGGCGCACGATGGGTCGCAGATCGTCATCAAGGGCTCGGGGACCTTCCAGCCGGATCGCCCCCGGCGGGTGACCGGCGGAGGCGAGTGGCAGACGTTCGGCCCGGGCGGCGCCCCGACCGGCAGCGGAAGCTACGAGGTCACCAGGCTCGTGAGCTGGGTGCCCGCGCCCGGCACAGCCCCGCCGCTGACCAACACGATCGGCGACCCCGCCGACGCCCGCGCGGGGCTGGTGCACCTGCAGATCGCGTACTCGGATGGGAGCACTGGCGTCTTGACCGTCAGCTGCCACCTGGTGGGGACACCGGACTCCGTGTTTGAGGGGATCACCGCCTCGAAGGGATTCGTGACCTACTTCGACCGCGTCGCGCCGGTTCCCGGCGTCGACGCCAACCGCACGCTGTTCCACGTCGTCCGCTAGCAGTGAGTCGGAGGGCGACTGGCGTCACGCGGCGGTCGCCCTCCACGGCCACGAGCGCGAAGCCGAGCGATCTACCGAAAGGTGGTCGCACCGCGCGCCTGCCCGTCGCTGGCACGGACATCGCCACCGGCACGCAGACAACAGGCGTGATACGCGTGCTCCGTCAGCGCTCGCCGTTGATGGCGAGCACGAGCAGCGCGGCGGCCGGTGAGGCGACGGTGTAGAGGAGGCCGGCGATGGCGCTAAGCCCGATCGGCTGCCGGTCGACCGTCGCGTCGACGTGGCGTGGCGGCCGGTTCACGCACGAGCGGCGAGCGCGTACCGGCGGGGGTGCGGCGTCATGCGGGCGCGGTGACGGCCCGCTCGCTGCGGAATTGGCGTTCATAGAGGGTGGCGTAGAGGCCGCCGCGCTCGAGCAGCTCGGCGTGGGTGCCGTGGTCGAGGAGGCGGCCCGCGGTCGAGCACGAGGATCAGGTCGGCGGCGAGGATCGTCGAGAGGCGGTGGGCGATCACGACCGAGCTGCGGCCGACGAACAGCGGGGCGAGCGCGGCCTGGATGAGCTGCTCGGAGACGCTGTCGAGGTTGCGGTGGCCTCGTCGAGGATGAGGATGCGCGGGTCCTTGAGGATCACGCGCGCGATCGCGAGGCGCTGCTTCTCGCCGCCGGAGAGGCGGTGGCCGCGCTCGCCGACGATCGTCTCGTAGCCGTCGGGCAGGGCGGCGATGAAGTCGTGCATGTAGGCCGCCCGGGCGGCGTTGATCATGTCCTCTTCGGAGGCTTCGGGACGGGCGTAGAGCAGGTTCTCGCGGATCGAGGAGTGAAACAGGAACGTGTCTTGAACACGATTCCGATGTGCTGTCGCAGCGACTCGAGCGTGAGGTCGCGGACGTTGTGGCCGTCGAGGCGCACGTGTCCGTCGTGGGGGTCGTAGAAGCGCGGGATGAGCGTCGTGAGCGTGGTCTTGCCGGCGCCGCTGGGGCCCACGAGCGCGACGAGCTGGCCCGGCTGGATGCGTGCGCTGAAGTCGATCAGGGCGGGCCGCGTCTGGCCCGGGTAGGCGAACGTGACGCGCTCGAGTTCGATCGCGCCATGCGCCGAACGCAGCTCGCGCGCGCCGTCGTGATCGGCGACATCGGAGGGATGGTCGAGCACGGTGAAGATGCGGCGGAACAGGGCCAGCGAGCCGACGAGGTTGACGTGCGTCTCGCCGGGCGCGCCGGCGGCCATGCCGAAGCGCTGCATGAGCACCGTGGCGAACACGAACACGGCGCCGACCGACGTGCCCTCGTGGATGACCAGCCAGCCGCCGGCGAGGATGATCAGCGCCGGCGCGGCGGT
>JBIOTP010000022.1:0-4331 GCA_044865965.1 Solirubrobacteraceae bacterium | reverse complement strand
TAGGGGGTCGATTATCCGACCGTGTCCGCGCGTGTATCAGCGTGATCCGCGCGCGATCGATCACGCTCAATCGGTCGTGCCGAGGCGTGCGTCGCTTTACTTCGACAGGATCGAAGTTAGGCGACGGACACCCCATGCGGCGGTGATCGTTTCGCCGAGCGACTTCAGGCTCCCCCTTCACCTGCCCGCAGTTCGCCGGCCCCGCCACGCTCGCCCACTGGCTGCAGTTCGCCGGCCTACCGCGCGGCCTGCCCCGCTTTCGCTCCGTTATTGCGTGTTTCGCCTCGCTTCGAGGCTCGCAGTGCGCCTGGCGGCGACGCACGTTCGCGCTGATTGCACAGGTCTGGTCTGGTCGATGTAAACAGGCTGTTACGCAGGCTGCGTCGAAACACGACGCCGACGCCCGTGCCCTCTAGGGTCTGCCGGGATGACGACGACGAGCGACGCCCTGCGTGGGCAGGAGCGGCGCACGGGCGCCGCTGGCCAGGCCGGGGTCCGCCTGGCGGTGATCGACGCCGACACCGGCTTCCTGCAGGTGCTGTGCAAGCGCCTGGAAGGGGCGGGCTGGCCGCACCGGGTGCTGGCCTCGCCGGTGCCGCTGGACGCGCTGGTGGCGATGCGGCTCAACGCGGTAGTGATCGACCTGGCCGTGCTCGGGCCGCAGGGCTGGAGCTACCTGGACAAGCTGTGCGCCCGCCTGCCGCACCTCGGCGTGGTGGTGTGCACCGGCCAGTCCTCGGTCGCCCAGCGGGTGCGCGGCCTGCGCCTTGGCGCGGACGACTGGATCACCAAGCCGTGCCATCCAGGGGAGCTGATCGCGCGCGTCGAGGCCGTCGTGCGGCGGCGCAAGCGGGCGGAGGTGCGGGTCGAGAAGGGGCCGATGCTGATCGGCGAGGTCGAGATCCGGGCCGACCAGTTCCAGGCGTTCGTCGCCGGCGCGTCGGTCGAGCTCACGCGCCGCGAGTTCGAGCTCATCCAGCTGCTGGCCGACGCCGAGGGCCAGGTGCTGCAGCGCGAGGAGATCTACCAGCGCGTGTGGGGCTACGCGATGGTCCACGGCGACCGCTCGGTGGACGTCTTCGTGCGCAAGCTGCGCCAGAAGCTCGAGCGCGTATCGCCGCGCTGGCGGTACATCCACACGCACTTCGGGATCGGCTACCGGTTCGCGGCCGAGCCGGCCGACGCGACCGCCGCCGAGCCGACCCCGGCGTCCGAACCCGCGCCCGCCGCCGAGCGAGCGCCGGCGCCCTCCGCCCCCGCCCCCTCGCCGGCGCGGGAGCTGGTCCCGCGTCCGTAGTCCCGTCGCGGGCTAAGCTTGCCTGCGTGGGGCCGGACCGCGGCAAGCACCTGCGCAACATCGCGATCGTCATCGTGCTCGCGCTCGCCGTCTGGAAGCTTCCGGGCGGCGGAACCGCCGCGGCGACCATCTCGAACATCTTCACGGTCATCTTCGTCGGCGGCCTGTTCTTCCTGGCGTACCGCGTCTACATGGAGCGCCGCGAGACCATCCTCGGTCTCCCCGACCGCCAGCGAGGCCTCCTCTACGCCTCCCTCGCCCTCGCCGCCTTCGCGCTCGTCGCCACGAGCCGCCTCTGGAACCAGGGCCAAGGCCTCGGCGTCCTGATCTGGTTCGCGATGCTCGGCGCCGCCGCCTGGGGCATCTACAGCGTCTGGCGCGCGTACCACACCTACTGATCGCACCGTCCGGCCGCTGAGGCCCGGCACGTCCGGCACATCCGCGCCGTCCAGCCCGCCCCGAGCCCGCCGCGCTTCCGGCACGGTCGCACCGTCCAGCCTGCCCTGAGGCGGCCGCACTTCCGGCACATTCGCGCCGCAGTGTCGTAACAAACGCGCCTGGATCCGTGCACCTCCCCCGGCCAGGCTGGCGGGCATGTCCCGCGCCCTGCGCCACCCACGAGCCGGCAGCCCGGCGGATCTCGCCGCGTCCGCTCGCCACGCCTCGGGGCAGGCAGCCGTGGAGGTCGTCGTGCTCCTGCCGGCGGTGGCGGTCATCCTCGCGCTCGCCTGGCAGGTGGTGATCGGCGCGCAGACCGCCTGGCAGGCGACGGTCGCCGCCCGCGCCGCGGCCCGCGCGCACGCCGTGGGCACCGACGCGTCCGCGGCCGCCCGCGCGCACCTCCCTAAGCAACTCGAGCACGGGCTGCGCGTCCGCGAGGGCGCGGACGGCCGCGTCCACGTCTCGGTGCGCGTCCCTACGCCGCTCCGCGGCGTGACCCTCGGCCGCATCGGCACGTCCGCCCACTTCGAACCGCAGGCGGGATGAACGGGTTCGCGCACCGCCAGTCGCTCTCCACCGCCGGCCAGGCGTCCGTCGAGCTGAGCGAGCCCACGCGCCGCCGCGGCGTCGCCACCGCCGGCCAGGCGTCCGTCGAGCTGATCGCGCTGTTGCCGCTCGTCGCGGCGGTCGCGCTGGCGGCCTTCTCCGTCGTCGCGGCGCACGTCGCCGACGAGCAGGCCGGTCAGGCGGCGGAGGCCGCTGCCCTCGCCCTGCTCCAGGACCGCGATCCGCAGGAGGCCGCCCGCGCCGCGCTGCCCGCTTCGGTCCGCCGCCGCACGACGATCACGGTGGACGGCCGCCGCGTCCACGTCCACGTCCGCCCCCGCCTGCCCCTGCCGATCCCCGGCCTCGCCGAGCGTCTCGCCGGAGACGAGCACGCCGACGCCGGCCCGACCCCCTAAGGCGCGACACGCATGTCCACTCTCGCCCGCCGCGCCCTCGACTTCTTCATCGAGCCCGCCGCCGCCCCCACGCCCACCGCGCCATCGCGAGCCTGGGCGCACCCGGCTCCCGAGCCCGTCCCGCCCATGGCTGCCGCCGGCTGGACACCGCGCGTCTCGGAGACTGCCCCACCCCCAGCCGCCGCCGGCAACCGGCCGGCCACCGGATGTTTGGATGCAGCAGGCTGGGTGCCGCCCGTTCCGGAGATCGTCCCACCCGCGGACGCCGCGGCCCACAGGCCGCCCGCGAAGCTCGGCGTCCGACCTTTGCACCCCGCGGGCTGGGCGCCGCCGCTCCCGAGGACCGTCCCACCTGCGGCTGCCGCGGCCGGGGCCCCTCCCGCCGCCGCTGCGGCGGTCGCGGGGGTGGTGGGCTGTGCGGCTGTGCTCGGTCGGCCGGGTGAGGCCGAGCCGGTGGCGGCGGCGCTCGCGCTTGCGCTCCGTCGCCGCGCGCGTGCGCGGGCGGCGGTCGTCGCGGTGGTGGCGTCGTCGCCCGCCGAGCGGTCCGCCGCCGGTGGCAGCGCGACGGGTGCCGCGCGCCGCCTCGCCGATCGCCTCACGGCCCACGGCTTCGAGGCCGCCGCGCGCGGCCGGCTGGCGTGGGTGCGGACCGGTGTCGATGCGGCGGCGCGCGTCGCGGCCGCGGGGGCCGGAGAGCCAGTGGTGCTGGCTGTGACCGCCCCTCGCACGGCGGCCGTAGAGACGGTGCTGGCCATGCAGGACCTCGTCGTCATCGTCGCCGCCGACCCGTGCGGCCCGCTCGCTCTGCTCGCCGGCGACGCGCCGCACGTCCCGGCCGTCACCGTGCGCCCGCTCGCACGAGGCCCGGCCCGCTCGCTCGCCCGCGCCGGCCTGGGCTCCGCCCGCGCGGTCACCGAGATCGCGGCGGCCGCTGCCGGCGGAGGCGAGCGATGACTCGCGCTGGGCGCCGGCTCCGGCGCCGCCGCCGGCGGCTCTTCAGGCTGCGGCGCGCGGCGACCCGCGCCGGGCGGCTCCTCCCGCGCGTCGTCCGGCGCTCCGGGAGTCTCGGCCCGCGTGTCGTCCGGCGCGCCGGGCGGCTCCTCCCGCGCATCGTCGGGCTCGCCGGGCGTTTCGGTCCGCGCCTTGTTCCGCTTGGGCCTGGGGCGATTCGCGCCGGGCGCCTCGCGTGCGGGGTGCGCGGTCAGGCCTCCGTGCTGCTGGTGGGTGGTCTGGGCGGCCTGCTGGTCGCGGCGCTGATCGCCGGCGCTGTTGCGCGGGCGGTCGGGCGGGAGGGCGCGGCGCAGCGCGCGGCGGATCTCGCGGCGCTCTCCGGCGCGCGGGTGATGGATGCGAACTACTCGAGGCTGTTCGAGCCGGCGCGGATCCGGGGACGCCCGAACCCGCGGCATCTGGAGAAGGCCGAGTATCTGGCGCTCGGGCGGTCGGCCGCGGAGGAGGTCGCACGCGCCAATGGCGCCGGTGCGGTGAGCGTCGCGTTCCCCGACGGCGCGACGATGGCGCCGGTCCGGGTGCGCGTGGAGGTGCGGAACGCGGTCCAGGTCAGGCGTGACCGCGCGCGGCGGTCGGCGACCGTGGCGGCCGCCGCGGAGGCGGAGCTGGCGCCGGCGGGC
>JBIOTP010000021.1:0-8614 GCA_044865965.1 Solirubrobacteraceae bacterium | reverse complement strand
TGATCACCGAGATCACCGAGTGCGACCCTCCGCACCGGTGGGCCGACCGAGGCATCGAAGGTCCGATACGGGCCATCGTCGCGGTCACGGTCGAGCCGCTGGCCGACCGGTCACGGTCCCGGGTGACCATCGAGGTGGACTTCACAGGCCACGGGATTGGCAAGGTGCTCGTTCCACTGGTCGTCCGTCGCCAAGCCGCCCGCGAGAATCCAGAGAACATGAGGCGGCTCAAGCAACGGCTCGAGGCAAGACCATAAACCGCGTCCCGATCGGATTGCTGGAAAGCGTTGAGCAAGCGCGCGTCGCTGCCGCTCGTTCACGAACTCAGGCGTCTCGACGAGGCTGTCTCAGAGTTGTGCAAAGGACGATGCTCGATCGTCTCGAGGCGTCAGCTCTCGGCCTGCGGGTACCTGACGTCCGTTCCGAGGAGGTCCCCGTGACCGTCGTATCAGCGCTCGACGCGGCTGGGCGGCGCCGTTCGCCGGCGACCATGCCCGGCTACCACGCCGGCCGCCCGCCGCGCAACAAGGGCATTCGCTACCCGGCGGATCCGCCCACTGTCGACGAGATCGTCGCCGGAGCAGGCGTGCCCCTGACCGACGCTCGGGCGCTCGCACTCAGCCGCAAGGGGGCGCGTAGCAACATGCGGCCGATCGTCCGGGTCCTGGCGCTGCGGACGATGTCTTTGACCGGCGGCGCCAGCCTCGACCGGTCCTTGGGCTCTGAAGCTGGCGTGGCCTTCGTTGTTAGCGGGCGAAGCTGCCGGTGGAAGTGAGCGGCGTCTGGGCGGCGAGCTGGGGCAGGTAGTCGTCGAGGAACACGCGTGACACGAGCTCTTGGCGTGAGGACACGCCGGTCTTCTCGAAGAGGCTCTTGATGTGGTCCTGGACGGTGTAGGGGGAGAGGACCAGCCGTGCGGCGATCTCCGGGTTCGTGAGTCCGCGGGCGAGGAGGCTGGCGATCTCGCGCTCGCGTGCGGTGACGCCGTGCGCCTCGAGCCGGATCGCCGTTGACTCGGGGCTGGCGGCGCGTTCGAGCACGATTGCGACGCGACCGGCTGTACCGCCGTCGGGCAGCGAGGCGTGCAAGGTGATCCAGCCCGACGATGTGGGAACCGCGACCGTGCGTGGGTTGCCGTTGGCGTCGTGCGGGCCGCTGCGGGTGAACGCGGCCAGGGCGAGCAGCGGGCTCGGTGGCGTTTCGTCGTCGTCGGCCTGAGCGGAAGCGCGCATGGCGGCGAGAAGCTCGCGGGCCGATGAGGTGATCAGCTCGACATCGTCGTGCGGGCCGAGCACGACGAGTCCGGGAGACGCGCTGTCGGCGGCGCGCCGCCCCGCGTCGAAGCGCAGCGAGGCCCGGATTCCTTCGGCGACCACGCCGGCGATGCTCGCCAGCGCGGATACGTCCTCGGCGCTGAAGTCCGCTCGGTGCTCACGACGGGCGATGTGGACCGCACCCCAGCACCGACCGCGGCTGACGAAGGCCGCGCGCAGCTCGTGGGGGACGCCGGCCGGGGCGAGCAGGTCGCGGTAGCGAGCGCTCCGTTCGGGATGTCCGCCGGTCGCCTGGCTGAGCGTGGCCACTGGGACCCGGCGGGACGCGAGCCCGGCGAACGTGTTGACGTCCGCGATGAAGTACTCGCTGGCGATCAGCTGGGCGCCGGCGGCCATCACCGTCTCGGGTGTGAGCAGCCCCGAGCTGATCAGCTCGTGCGGCGCGTCGCTGGTCATCAACCGCGTCTGCGGATCGAGCGTGTGCCAGCACGCCGCGTCATTGGGCACCACGCGACGCAGGCGGTCGCTGACCTCCGCGTAATACCGCTCGCGCGGTAGCCCTCGGCTTCCCAGCCGCGCCACGTCCTCGACGAGCCGATCAAGCTGCCAGCGTCCGGCGGGCATCGCACGAGTATCGCGTCGCCGCCCCGGCGCTGTCTACGCGTCGTGCAGGAAATATCCCCGCGACCGAGGGATCGACGCGCGCGCCCGTTGCGCTCAAGCTACGCGCCGCCAAGTCCCACCCCGCGTGCCCGAACCTGCGCGCATACAGAAGCACTACTCGCTCGAAGGGAGCAGCACGATGTTCAAGCGCACGACCCGCACCATCCGCGCCACGACCCGCCTCAACCACGACGAGACGCTGCTGGCGCCGATCGCGCGGGCCCTCACGTCGAACCACAGCGAGACGCTGCTGGCGCCGATCGCGCGGGCCCTCACGTCGAACCACAACGAGACCCTGCTGGCGCCGGCGGTCGGCGGCGCGCGCGGCTGAGGCGCGCGTGTCGGAGGAGGCGGTGGCGATGTCGCGCGCGCGCTCGCTGGTGCCGGCCTTGCCGCGTGCCGCCTGGGTCGTCCTCGCGGGCGACGCCGTGTCGGCGCTGGGCAGCGGGTTGACGCTGCCGTTCCTCCTGGTCTACCTGCATCAGGCTCGCGGGCTCGATCTCGGGCCCGCGAGCCTCGCGGTCGCGACGGTGGCGATCGCCGGCCTGGCCGGCAACCCGCTCGGCGGGGCGCTGAGCGACCGCAGCGGCCCGCGCGGTACGCTCGCCGTCGGGCTGGTCGCCGCGGCGGCCGGCTCGCTGGCGCTGGCCGCCGTGTCCTCGTCGTGGCAGGCGTTCGCGGCCTGCTTGCTGCTGGGCGTCGGCGCCGCGGTGGCCTGGCCGGCGCTGGACGCGCTGCTGGCCGGGCTCGTGGGGCGCGAGCAGCGCGCGAGCGCGTTCGCCCTGCGCCACGCGACGATGAACGCGGGCCTCGGGATAGGCGCGCTCGTGGCGGCGCTGCTCGTCGTCGCCGCCTCGCCGGCGGCGCTGGCTCACCTCTATGTCCTGGACGCGGGCTCGTTCGCGGCCTTCGCGGTCGTGCTGCTGGGCCACCGGCGGCTCCCGAGCCACCGTCGCGCCGCGCGGGTGCCGCGCGCGCCCGGCGGCTATCGAGTCATCCTCGGCGACCGCGTCTTCCTGCGCGTGTGGGCGCTGACCGCGCTGCTCGTGACCGCGGGCGTTGCCCAGTACGCCGCCGCGTTTCCGGCCTACGCGACCGAGGTCGTGGGGCTCGATGCGAGCTGGCTGAGCCTCGCGCTGGCGGCCAACACGATCACGGTGGTCGGCGCCCAGTTGCTCACCCTGCGACTGCTGGCGGGGCGGCGCCGCACCACCGCGATCGTGCTCGTCGCCGCGCTGTGGACGGCGGCCTGGAGCGTGGCGCTGGTCGCCGGTGCCCTGGCGGCGGGCTCGGCGGCGCCGGCGCTGCTCACCGTCACGATGGTCCTGCTGGCCGCGGGCGAGACGGCGCTCGTCCCCACCGTGCCGGCGCTCGTCAACGAGCTCGCGCCCGATGCCCTGCGCGGCCGCTACAACGGCGCGCTCGCGCTCGCGTTCACCACCGGCTTCATCGCGGGGCCACTGCTGGCCGGCGCGACGATCTCGTCCGGGCTCGGGGCCGCGCTGCCCGGCGCGCTCGCCGCGGCCTGCGGGCTTGCCGCGCTCGCCGCCACGCGCCTGCGCCGCCACCTGCCGCCTGCCCTCGACGCGATCCCGGTCGCGCCATGAGCGACGCGCTCGAGAACGGCCTCGCTCGCCGCACGGCCGGGGACTGGGCCGGCGCCGAGGCGTGCTTCCGGCGCGCGCTCGCGGACGCCGAGGCGGCTTCCGGCACCGACGCCCTGGAGGTCGCCCTCGCGCTCAACGAGCTCGGCGTGACGCTCAAGCACCGCGGCGGATTCGACGAGGCCGAGCGCCACTACGCGCGCGCGCTGGGCATCGTCCACGCCCGCCTGGGCCCGGTCACTCCCGCGGCGGCGACGCTGCACCACAACCTCGGCGGGAACCGCCACGCGCGCGGCGACTTCGCCGGCGCCGAGGCGCCCGCGCGCCGCGCCGTCGAGATCCGCCTGCGCACCACCGCGGAGGACCACGTCGACGTCGCCGCCGACCGCGCGGCGCTGGCGGCGATCCTCGACGCGCTCGGGCGCCGCGACGAGGCCGAGGCGCTGCTCCACGCCGCCCTGCGCACCTTCGAGCGCGTGCTGGGACCCGACCACCACGAAGTCGCCTCCACGCTCACCAACCTCGCGGCGATCGCCTACCGCCGCGAACGCACCTCAGCCGAGGCCGAGGCGCTGTACCGGCGCGCGCTGGCGACCAAGCAGCACGTACTCGGCGACCACCACCCCGAACTCGCGATCCTGCTCAACAACCTCGCCGTCCTTGCCGCCGGGGGCGGCCACCACGACCGCGCCGCCGCCCTCTACGAACGCGCGATCACCCTGCTCGAGCCCGCCGCCGCCCCCAACCACCCCACGCTGCAGGCGTGCCGCGCCGGGCTGCAAGCGCTCGCCGACAGGCCACCGCCCGAGTAAGCCCAACACCCGCGCAGCCGCCCGCGAACCAGCCGGCGCACTCTCGCATCGCACGACGAGCGGGCGTCTCAGAAGACCTTCGGCAGGTGCCCGCTCAGGACGGGGCCGCCAGGCGCTCGACTCCCACGTGGGCGGGGTCGACCGTCGCGACGCAGGCGATCGACTCCGACCGGGGGGGCGTCGCCACCGCCGCCGACTCCACCGTCGCCACCCGGCTCCGGGCGATCACCGGCGAGGTCGCACGGCGCAAGACCAGGCCGGCTACGCCCGCGCGGCCGCAGGGCTGCGGGTCGCGGCCAGCATGTTCCGCGCCCTGACGGTTCGGTGAGTCCCGCGCACCGGAGTGCGCCATGCTATGCACGAGGGCGTGCAGGACCGGGACGGATTCAGGCGCATCGCGGCGGCGGTGGCGGTCGCGGTGGCCGCATTGTTGCTCACGGGAACCACCCACGCGACCGATCGCCCGCGCTACGACGTGCCGCGCGGCTTCACGAGATGTCCGCACGCCACGGCGTGGAACGGGTTCTTCAAGTGGGCGTCGGTCAGGCACACGACATGTCGCCGCGCGACCGGCTTCATGCGTGCCTACAGCGGCCATGCGCACGGCCGCCACATGCCGCGGCACATCAGCGGCTTCCGCTGCCGAATCCGCTACTGGCGCAACGAGGACGACGACATCTACGCCAGCCGGCACGTCTGCCGCCGCGGCGATGTCGTCATCCGATTCTACGGAATGGTCTAGCGCCCCTACTGCGGCGGTCAGTCACCCGTGGATCGGCCCGCCCCTGCGCCGACACATGGCACGCGACGGGACCGTCGCCCTGTGCGGGCTACGGGGCCGCGCCCGCCTCGACCTGCCGCACGGCGCTGTGACCCGCTGCTGTCGGCGAGTCGATCGCGCGCGCATGGCGACGACGACGGCCGGGCGGCGGCGCTCAGAAGCACAGCAGCGCGGGGAGGTCGGCGATCGAGGCGATGACCGCGGTCGGTGTGACGCCGGACGCCCGCAGCGTGTCCTCGCGGAACTTGCCGGTGCGCACCAGGATCCCTGCCAACCCGGCGCGCTGGGCGCCGCCGACATCGCTCTCGACGTCGTCCCCGACCATGGCGGCGTGGGCGGCCGCCTCGGGGATCCCGTCGAGGATCGAGGCGAAGAACGCCCGCGACGGCTTGCCGACCACGAACGCCTCCGTGCGGGCCGCGTACTCGAGCGCTGCGACGAAGGCCCCGACGTCGAGCGAGAGCCCGTCGGGCGTCAGCCAGTAGCGGTTCTTCTGCAACGCCACGAGCTCCGCGCCGCCCATCAGCCGGCGGAAGGCGCGGTTGAGCGCGTGGTAGCCGAACGCCTCGCCGAGATCGCCCACGATCACCGCCTCGGCGCCGTCCTCAACCTCGTCGAGCTCCGCGAAGTCGGCCTTCACGGCGTCGTTCATCAGCAGCAGAACCTGCCGGCGCCCCGCGCCGGCGCAGTGGCGCACGGCCAGCGCGGCGGGCGTGATCACCTCGTGCGGCGCGGCGACGAACCCGAGCCGCCGCAGGCGCTCGAGGATCATCCCCCGCGGGCGAGAGGTCGTGTTGGTCACGAAGCGCAGCGCGACGCCGGCGTCGCGCAGCGCCGCCACCGCCGCGACCGCACCGGGGATGGGCTCGTCCTCGACGTACAGGACGCCGTCGAGGTCCAGCAGCACGGCTCGGATGCGCTCGGTCACCGCCCGAAGCTTGCCGCACCATACGCGGAGCTCGCGAAGCGGGTCGCGACCGCGTGCGGTTGCCCGGCGCCGCTCCTCGTCGCGCGGCGCCTCAGAGGGCGACCACGACCCGTCCGGCGTTCGAACTCCCCACGCGTCGCGGCAGGGAAACCGTCGTTGCACGCGCCAGCCAGTAACCCCGAATGCGCTCCTGCGGCTCACGGCGGTAGGGGCGAACTTCTCGCTCGCTCACCTCCAGGCCCGCGACCGGCTACGAGTACCGGGGGGCCGGGCGGGCACGTTCCGCCCCGCCGCCCGCGTCGCACGCCCGTGAGGGGCACACGCGGCCGCCGCGGGGCTACGTCGCCTCGCCCGGGAGAACGCTTGCGCTGCGCGTTCTGGAGCGCAGACGGGCTCTACCGCGGCGATCCGCGCACTTGATATGCGGACGTATGTTCGTCATGCCGCCGCCATACCCGGTCGTTCGACCTCGGTTGGACCGCTGCGTCGCCAGCCGGACCTCGCCGGCGTTCGCACGGCCGCGCGCGAGGTGCCCGGTGGCCTCAGCCTCACGGACGCGTTGGCCGTTCTCGTGCTGATGAAGGAGTCGACGACCCGCAGTTCGAGCGCGCCGCCGTGCGCTGGATCAGCCGCATCGCAGCCGAGTGCAGCGGCGTCAGGCTCGGCGAGGTGCTTGCCGCACTGGAGGCGCTCGACGCACACCACGGCGCGCGCGAGGCGCACGCCCGCGGCGACGGCTGCGCTTGTCTGCCCGTGTGCGGCGCCGCCCGCGGTCGCCGGGCGGCGCCGGATCGGTCAGCGCGCCTCGTAGACGAGCAGGTTGGACTGGTTATCGTCGGCGACGAGGTACAGACGCAGGCGGCCCTCGACGACCTGCACGTCGAGCGCGTTGCGTGTCGCGACCTGGCGCTGGTCGGTGTATTCCTGGAAGGGCACCTCGTCGATCGGGCGCATCGTGGTCACGTCCACCTCCGCGACGCCGCCGAGGTCGTAGTTGACGGGCTGCCCGTCGGGCCCGGGGTGGTGCAGCCCGGCGATGCCGCTGCACAGCATCGCCGGGTCCTCGAATCCGTGCGGCCTGCCCAGGTACTTGCAGTCCTGGTAATCGATGAAGTGGCTCGGGTTGGTGATCGTCGCCTTCACGACCGCGCCGTGACCGGTGAGCTTCCACGCGTATTCGGTGCGCGAGCCCCAGTTGAGCCCCAGCACGAGGTGGCGGCGCGTGTCGTGCACGATGCCGCCGATGTGATCGGGCGTGCGCAGGACCTCATCGAGGACGAGGCTGATGGGATCGACCCGGTAGATGATCGAGGGCTTGTTCGGCCGGTACTCGGCCACGGCCAGCCACAGATCCCGGCCGTCGTAGTCCAGCCCGCCGGGGTGATAGATCGTGCCGCCATCGTCGACGCGCTTGTCGGCCAGCTGGTTGCCCTGCGCGTCAAAGGCGATCAGGTGCCCGATGCCCGTGCCCGGCGTGCGGTCGGTGCCGTCGATGATCGTGCCCGGCGGCTGGTACCTCTGCGTCGGCTGGATCACCTGCACGGCGGAAAGGACGTAATGATCGCCGACCCGTACGATGCCCTCGGGGTGGTAGGCGTCGAACTTCAGTGGCACCTTGTTGACCAGCTGCCAGCTCGTGTTGCGCGAGAGCCTCGCGAACGCGGCGGCGATCTGCGCGCCGTCGGCGGCGGGCGGCGGCGACAGGTCGGCGGGCGCCGGCCGAGCCGCCGCGGGGGCGACGAGCAGGGCGAGCGCGAGGAGCGCGCCAAGCAGCGCGCGCAAGCTGAAGTTGCTCATGGCACAGTTGTACTCCTGGTCTCAGCCATCCCCCTGCGTCTTCGCGATCGCCCGCTCATGCGTCGTGAGCGGAACGCGATTCGAGCACGCCGGGCCGCGCAGTCTCTTCGATCGCGTCGATCTCCTCGCGCTCGGTGACCATCCCGTGACGAGCGATCCGGCGATAGCGGTCGAACACGCGGCGGATCTCCTCCAGCGCGAAGCTGGGCGTCAGCGCGCGTGTCCCGGTCTGCGTCGGATCCAATGCCCGCGAGGCACCACCTCGTTCCGAGCGGCGCGGCACCAACACCTTTACGCTCGTGCACGCCGCGCGAGCCTGCTCGCCCGAATCCCCGTCAGCGGGCGCCGTGACGGTGGCCGAGTTTGTCCGGCGGTCCTTGCCAAGGACGACTGTCCTGCGAGGCCGGGCAGACGACTGTCGTGGTCCACGTGAGCGACCTCGCCGCCGCCGTACCGCGTGCCTTGCAGCACGCGGTCGCGCACGAGCCGCGTCGCGCCCCGACCGTCGCCGAGCTCACCGACGCGCTCGGCGTCGATCGACGACCGTGAGCCGGTCGAACGTGGCGTACGCTCGTCGCGATCGTCACGATTCGTTCCGTCGTGCGGCCGGACGCGTTCGTTTCATGCCGTGCGGTTGTGCGGCCGCATCCGTCGATGGGGCGGCGCCCGCGGCCGGGCGGCCGCGGGCGTCGGCGCCGTCACTCGTCGTCGCCCCGTGGGGCCGGCGTGAGTTGGCCGAAGAGCCCGTGCGCCTC
>JBIOTP010000020.1:0-8222 GCA_044865965.1 Solirubrobacteraceae bacterium | reverse complement strand
GCGGCGGCGCCGCCGCCGCCCGCCGCCCCATGCCCGGACGCCCCGCCGCCCCCCGCCGCTCCATGCGCGGATTCCGCGCCGGCACCCGCCGCCCCAGGCGCGGACGCCGCGCCGACCCCCGCCGCCGGGGCAGCAGCGGCGGGGGACGAGGGATGCGCGGCGCCGGCCCCCGCCGCGGGGGGAGCGACGGCGGGAGACGCAGACCCGGCAGCGGCCGCCGCCGCCGGGGAAACGCTCGCACGGCCCGACGCCCCCGGGGCGGCGACATTGGCCGGCGCCGCCCCAGCCGGGCCGGGCGAGCCGGCCGACGCAGTGCCGGGCGCCGCACCGGGGGCATCATTGGCCGGCGCCGCGGCACCCGCGCCGGAGCCGCCGGGCGCCGCACCGGGCGCATCGTGGGCCGGGCCCGCCGCATCCGCGCCGGGCGCGTCCGGCGCCGTACCGGGCGCATCATTGGCCGGCGCCGCCGCACCCGCGGCGGACGAGGCGGCGTGGGAGGCGCCGTTGGCAACGGGCGCGGCCGATGGCGAGCCGGACGCTGCCGCGGGCGGCGCGCCCGAGGCACTATCCCCGATCGCCGCCGCCGAAGCCGGGACGGACGCACTGTCGGCGACGGGCGCCGCCGGAGCCGGGCCGGACGCGCCGGCCGACGCCCCCGCGGACTCCGCGCCGTCGGCAACCGGCGCGGACGGGGCCGAGGCGGAGAGACCGTCGGCAATCGAACCGGCCGGACCGGAGGCGCCGGCCGACGCGGGCGCGGAGCCGGCGACGCCGTCCGCGACCGGCGCCGCCGGAGCGGGCGCGGAGAGACCGGTCGCAACCGACCCGACCGGACCGGAGGCGTCGGCTGCCGGCGGATAGACGCCGTTGACCGCGGAAGCGCCGTTGGTCGGCGCAGGCGTCGCGGCGGCGGGCGAGTCGGCGGCCGGGGCGTCGGCCGTGGGCTGCGTCTCGTCGCGCTTCTCGGTCTCGACGGGCGTTCTGGCCGCCGCGAGGTCGGTGAGGATCGAGGGCCTGGCCGCGACGCGGACGGGCGCGGGGGCCGTGGCGCCGTTCGGGCGGCGGTCGTCCAGGAGCGCCGCGACGGCGGCGTTGCCCGCGGCCCGCTGCAGTGCGATCACGCGTGCGGTGGTGAGGGGGCCCGCCTGGGGCTGCAGCGACGGCGCCGCGACCGCCGGTGATGGTGCCGCGGCCGGAGTCTCCTCGGCCGCTTGCTCGCGCCCCGTCTCCAGCATCCGCGGCTAGTCCGGCAGCTTGTCGTCGGGGAGCTCGTCGATGGCGGCCATCCCCTGCGCCTCGCCGGGAGCGACCTGTGCACCGTCGTCGGCGGCCTCGGGTCCGGCGTCCGTCGCCGCTTCAGGTGACGCCTCCGGCGCCGCCACCGGTCCGGCGTCCGCCGCCGCTTCAGGTGACGCCTCGGGCGCCGCGGCGGCGGGTCCCGGCACGGCCTCGGGCGTGGCCTCCGGCGCGGCTTCCGGTGCGGCCTCGGGCGCCGGGGCGGCGGGTTCCGGCGCCGCCTCGGGCGTGGCCTCTGGCGCGGCTTCGGGCGTCGGCTCGGGCGGCGCCTCCGCGGTCGCCTCGTCGTCCGCCGCGCGCGCGACCTGGCGGCTCGCCGCCACCTCGCGCGCCACGCGGGCGACCGCCGCGTTGCCGACCGCGGACGCCCAGGGGAGCGTCCCGACCGTCAGCGGCGTCGCGGGGGCGTCGGACCGCGTGGCCGTGGTGGCGTCTTCGTCGTGGTCGAGATCGTGGCGTCGCATCGGCCCGACCGTAGGGGCCCCGCGCGGGCCGGTCGAGCGATCGCGCCGCCATTGCCGCAACCGCTCGCGGCAAGAGGGAGCCGGCCCCCCGCGAGCCGGGGAGCGCCGATCGGCGCGCCGGCCTCCGCGTGCGGCAGACTCGGCGGGTGCGGATCCTGCTCGCGACCCTCGCGCTCGCCGCGCCCAGCCTCCAGCCCGTCGCCACGACCCCGCCGGGCTCGGGCGCGCGGCTCCTCGCCAGCCTCCAGCCCGTCGCCACGCCCCCGCCGGTCGCGAGCGCGCGGGTCGGGGTCGGGCTCCGGCGGGTCGGCAGCTTCCGCGAGCCGGTGTACGTCACGAGCCCGCCGGGGTCGGGCTCGCAGGTCGTCGTGGTCGAGCGTCGCGGACTGATCCGGGAGGTTCGGCGGGGCCGCGTGCTGAAGCGGCCGTTCGCGGACCTCCGCTCGCGCGTGGTGGTGCCGGGGCCGGACGAGACGGTGGACCAGCGGGGGCTGTTCTCGCTGGCGTTCGCGCCGGACTACCGGCGGAGCGGGCGCTTCTACGTCGACTACGTGGATCGCCAGGGCCGGCTGCGAGTCGACGAGCTGCGCCGCGGCCGGAGCGGGGTGCGGCACGTGCTCGACCTCGGGCCCGCCGCCGCGCAGCACCACGGGGGCCAGCTGCAGTTCGGGCGCGACGGGCTGCTGTACGTCAGCACCGGCATCGGCGACGACCCGCAGGTGAGCCAGGACCCCGGCCGGCCGGGCGGCAAGCTGCTGCGGCTGGACCCGCGCCGCCCGCGCCCCGAGGTGTACGCGCTCGGGCTGCGCAACCCGTGGCGGTTCTCGTTCGACCGCGCGACCGGCGCGCTGCTGATCGGCGACGTCGGCGGCGCCGAGGCCGAGGAGGTCGACGTGATCGCTCCCAAAGCATCACCCGGGACGAACTTCGGGTGGCCGTTCGCGGAGGGCGCAGCCGGCGGGTTCACCGCGCCCGCGCTCGCGCACCGCCACGCCGACGGCTGGTGCGCGCTCACCGGCGGCTACGTCGTGCGCGACCCCGCGCTGCCCGCGCTGCGCGGCCGCTACGTGTACGGCGACCTCTGCACGGGCCAACTCTGGAGCGCGCGCCTCGAGGGCACCGCACTCAAAGGCGACCGGCCGCTCGGGCGCGAGGTCGGCTACCTCGACTCGTTCGGCGAGGACGGGCGCGGCCGGCTGTACGCCGTGAGCTTCGCCGGCCCCGTGTTCCGCCTCACGGCAGCTCGATGAGCGCCCTGCCGGCCGCCCCGCCTCACGGCGGGTCGATGAGCGCGCCGCCGGGCGCCGCGAGCCTCGGCGGCCCCGTCCTCACGGCAGGTCGATGAGCACCTTGCCGACCGCCCCGCGCTCGACCGCGTCGTGCGCGTCCCCCGCGCGCTCGAGCGTGAAGCGGTGCAGCGGCAGCGTCGTCAGCGCGCCCGCGCGCAGCGCCTTGCCGACGCCCTCGACCGCGGCGCGCAGCGCCTCCGGCGGGATCGTGTAGACGAGCACGAAGCGCAGGACCAGGTTCGGGACCATGAGCCGGCGCACGGGGAGGCTCGGCTCGCGGCCGTCGTCGGCGTACGTGCTGATCACGGCGTTCGGCGCGCACGCCGCGAGGTCGAGCGCGAGGTTCGCGGCCAGCGACACCTCGACCACGCGGTCGACGCCGCGCACGCGCTCGGCGGCGTCCTGGACCCGGTAGTTGACGACCTCGTGCGCGCCCGCCGCGCGCGCCAGCTCCGCCTTCTCCTCGCTCGACACCGTGGTGATCACGCGCGCGCCGGCCCAGCGGGCGATCTCGATCGCCGCGTGGCCGACTGCGCCCGCGCCCCCGGCGACCAGTACCGTGCCGCCCTCGATCGGCCCGTCGGCCAGCAGGCAGTGATACGCCGTCAAAGCCGGGATGCCGAGGCTCGCGCCGAGGTCGTCGGAGGCGCCCTCGGGCAGCGGCACCGCCTGGGCGGCGGGCAGCACCGTCCACTGCGCGGCGGTACCCCACTGGCGCCGCCAGGCGGCGAAGTACAGCCACACCCGCTCGCCCACCCGGGCGGGATCGACGCCCTCGCCCACCGCGTCGATCACGCCCGCGCCGTCCTGGTTGGGCACCTGGAAGGCGAACGGCACCTGCGCGCTGGCCCGCGCCTTCCAGTCCGTCGGGTTCACGCCGGACACGCGAACCCGCACGCGCACCTCGCCCGGCCCGGGCGCGGGCGGCTCGACCTCCTCCACCCGCAGGACGTCGGTGGCGGCGCCCGGCTCTCGGTAGACGGCGGCGAGCATCACTCCTCCTCCAGGAAGCCGGCGATCAGCCGGTGGTACTCCGGCACCTCCATCAGGAACGAATCATGCCCCCACGGCGACCGCACCTCGTGCCGGCGGACGGAGGCGCCGAGCCGCACCAGCTCGGCCTCGATGTACTCCGAGTGCTCGGTGCCGAAGCGCCAGTCGGAGTCGAAGGACACCACGAGAAAGCGCGTGCGCGGCGGCGCCGCGGGCGGTGACGCGAACGGCTCGAAGTAGTCCATCACGCGCGACAGGTACAGGTACGTGTGCGGCTCGAAGCGCGCGAGGAAGATCTCGGCCTGGTGGTCGAGGTAGTGCTCGACCTCGAAGTCCGACTCCATCGTCATCCCGCCGCCACCGCCGCGGCGCGCGCGGTCGAACTTCAGCCGCAACCCCTCCTCGGACAGGTACGTGATGTGGGCCATCATGCGCGCGACGGCCATCCCGTCGTGGCGCAGGATCGCCTCGCGGCCGACGCGCGAGAACGCGAGGTTCTGGGCGCTCAGGCGGGCGCTTGCGCAGACGAGCGCCGCGCGCTCGAGCTCGTCCGGGTGGTCGAGCGCCCACTGCAGCGCCTGCATCCCGCCGAGCGAGCCGCCGATCGCGGTGTGCACGCGCTCGATGCCGAGTCCGCGCAGCAGCGCGCGGTGCGCCGAGACGAGGTCGCGCACCGTGAACAGAGGGAAGTCGAGCCCGTACGGGCGGCCGGTCGACGGATCGATCGAGCTCGGCCCGGTCGTCCCCTTGCAGCCGCCCAGCAGGTTCGCGCACACGACATAGAAGCGCGAGGTGTCGAGCGGCTTGCCCGGCCCGACGAGCGTGCTCCACCAGTCTTCCGCGCGCGCGTCCCCGGTCAGCGCATGGCACACGAACACGGCGTTGTCGCCGGTGAAGCGCCCGTAGGTCTCATAGGCGATCTCGACCGGCGCGAGCCGCCCGCCCGACTCCAGCACGAGCCCGTCGGACAGCGTGAGCGTCTCAACCACGCGTGCGCTTGGACGAGATCACGCCGGTGTCGAAGCCGGCGAGGTGCAGGCCGCCGTGGAAGCGCGCGTGCTCGATCTTCAGGCAGCGGTTGGTGACGACGTCGAGCCCGGCCTCATAGGCGATCCGCACCGCGTCGTCGCTGTGCAGCCCGAGCTGCGACCAGAACGCCCCGGCGCCGGCCGCGACCGCCTCCTCCGCGACCCCCGGCAGGTCGTCCGGGCGCCGGAACACGTCGACCACGTCGGGCGGCCCCGGCAGGTCGGCAAGCGAAGCGAAGCAGCGCATCCCGAGCACCGCCTCCTCGCGCGGCGTCACGGGCCAGACCTCGTAGTCCGCGCTCGACGAGTTGAGGTAGGTGAGCACGAAGTGGCTCGGCCGCGCCGGGTTCGACGAGGCGCCGACCACCGCGATCGTGCGCGCGCGGCGCAGGATCGACCGCCGCCGGCCGGCGCTCGGAGGCTGCCACGTCCCGCGCGCGGTCTCGACCGCGTCCCGGCTCACGACCCTGCTCCGCGTGCGCGAGCGGACGCGATCGGCGCGGTCGAGCCGGTACGCCCGCTCATCGCACGTCTTCCGCCGCGTCGAGCGCCCGGTCCAGGTCGTAGAGGATGTCCTCGGGGTCCTCGATGCCGACGCTGATGCGCACGAGCTCCGGCAACACCCCTGCCGCCTGCAGCGCCTCCTCCGACAGCTGCCGGTGAATCGTCGACCCGGGGTGGATGACCAGCGTGCGCGTGTCGCCGACGTTGGCGAGGTGCGAGCAGAGCTCGCAGGCCTCGATGAACGCCTCGCCCGCCGCCCGGCCGCCGCGCAGCCCGAACGAGAACACGGCGCCGGGCCCGCGCGGCAGGTAGCGCTTCGCGAGCCCGAACCCCGGGTCCGACGGCAGCCCCGCGTAGCGGACCCACGCGACCCGCGAGTCCGCGTCGAGCCACTCCGCCACCCCGCGCGCGTTGGCGACGTGGGCGTCCATGCGCAGCGGCAGCGTCTCCATCCCGTGCAGGATCAGGAACGCGTTGAACGGCGACAGCACGCCGCCGAGGTTGCGCAGCCCCTCGACCCGCAGCTTCGTGCAGAACCCGTACTCGCCGAAGTTGTCCCAGAAGCGCAGGTTGCCGTACGTGGCGACCGGCTCGGTCATCACCGGGAAGTTGCCGTTGTCCCACGGGAAGCGGCCGGAGTCGACGATCACGCCGCCGATCGAGGTCCCGTGGCCGCCGAGGAACTTCGTGGCCGAGTGCAGCACGACGTCGGCGCCGTGGTCGAGCGGCCGGCAGAGATACGGGGTGGCGAGCGTCGAGTCGATCGCGAACGGCACGCCCGCGTCGTGCGCCACGTCCGCCAGCGCCTCCAGGTCGGCGATCGTCCCCGCCGGGTTGGCGACGATCTCGGTGTAGACCAGCTTCGTGCGTCCCGGCTGCACGGCGCCGGCGAACGCGGCCGGGTCGTCGGGGGGCACGAACGTCGTCTCGATCCCGAGCCGCCGCAGCGTCACGTTCAGCAGCGTGTACGTGCCGCCGTAGAGCGCCGAGCTGGACACGATGTGGTCGCCGGCGTCGCACAGCGACGTGAACAGCAGCGTCTCGGCCGCCTGCCCGCTGCCGGTGGCGATGGCGCCGATCCCGCCCTCGAGGCTCGCGATCCGCTCCTCGAACGCCGCCACCGCCGGGTTGCCGAGGCGCGTGTAGATGTTCCCGTACTTCTGCAGCGCGAACAGGTCGGCCGCGTCCTCGACGTTCTCGAACACGAACGACGTCGTCTGGTAGATCGGCACCGCCCGCGCCCCGGTCGTCGGGTCCGGCCGCGCGCCGGCATGGATGGCGCGCGTGCGCGGGCCCCAGTCGCGGTCCTCGGGGTCAACGCTCATCGAAGAACGGCTCCCCCGGGCGGGCGTATTCCCGCGCGACGTCGAGGTTGAGCTCGACGCCCAGCCCGGGCGCGTCCGGCACCCGGATCCGGCCGCGGTCGATCACCGGCCCGTCCCAGCCTGCCGCCAGGTCCTCCCAGAACGGCACGCTCATCCCGTGCCACTCGAGCGCGAGGAAGTTCGGGATCGCGGCGGCCACGTGCACGGCGGCGATCGTCCCGATCGGGCTCGCGATGCAGTGCGGCGCCAGGGTGATGTAGTGCGTGTCGGCGAAGTCGGCGATCCGGCGTCCCTCCAGCAGGCCGCCGGTCTTCTGCAGGTCGGGCGCCGCGATGTCGATCGCGCCGGTCTCGAACGCCTCGCGGAAGCCGTGGCGCAGGTAGCCGTTCTCGCCCGTGGCGATCGGGGTCGTGGTCGACGTCGTGACCCTCCGCAGCGCGGCGACGTTCTCCGGCGGGACCGGGTCCTCCAGCCACAGGAGCCCGAGCGGCTCGAGCTCGTGCGCGAGCCGCTGCGCGTCCGCCACCTGGTAGCGCCAGTGGCAGTCGAAGGCGACGTCGACGTCGTCGCCGGCGGCCTCGATCGTGGCGGCGGCGAGCTCGGCCATCGCGCGCACCTCGGCGCGCGTCAGCGTCCCCGAGGCGGTGTCCTGCTGATACGGCGTCGGCACGTCGAGGTCGAACTTCAGGGCGCTGAAGCCGAGCTCGGCCACCACCTGGCGGGCGCGCGCGGCGTACAGCTCGGGCGTGAACATCTCGTCCGGTGCGGCGCGCGCGTACGCCCGGCCGTGCTCGGGCGCGCGCAGCGCGCCGGCCGCGATCGCCTCCGGCGGCTCCTGCGCCCAGCGCGCCGGGCGCGCGACCATCGTCGCGTCCATCGACGTGAGCGCCTCGCCGGCGTGGCAGTCGGCGTACATGCGCACCGTGTCCCGGAAGCGGCCGCCGAGCAGGCGGTGGATCGGGACGCCGTAGGCGCGACCGACGAGGTCCCACAGCGCCGCCTCGATGCCGGAGATCGCGTTGTAGACGATGCCGGCGGGCGACCCCGCCCCCGACGCGCCCCAGCGCAGCTTCCCCCACAGCCGGTCGACGTCGCGCGGATCCTCGCCCACCAGCAGCGGCGCGAGGTCGCGCACGATCGCCGTCAGCCCGGGCGCGCAGAAGCACTCGCCGAGCCCGGACAGGCCCTCGTCATCGGCGTCGACGCGGACGAAGGTCCAGTCGTAGTTGCCCTCGACGACCGCCGTGTGGACCCCGGTGATCCTCATCCGGCCGCATCGTCTCAAACCGGCCATGCAGACCGGGGCGCCGAGCTCGCGCCCGG
>JBIOTP010000019.1:0-2160 GCA_044865965.1 Solirubrobacteraceae bacterium | reverse complement strand
TCATAGCCCGGCGGCAGGTAGACCGCGGCGTAGTGGCTGCCGACGGGGTTCGTCGACAGCGGCGACGGATACAGGATGCTCGACAGCGTGCCTCGCTGCCCGGCCGGAGCCGGCGCCTGCCGCGAGTAGTCCAGCGTCCCGAAGGCCGGGTCCGACGGCACGTAGACCTGGCTCGTGCGCTCGATCGATCCCACCGTGTTCCATGGCGGGTTCGCCGGATCGGCGAGGGCGGTGCAACCGGTCAGCGCGGGCGCCGCCGCGTCACAGTCTCGGAAGTACTGGTAGGTGAACACGCCCGACGGCAGCGGCGTGGTGAACGACCACACGCCGGTCGCCTGGTCCTTGACCATGTCGTCGACCGGCCAGTTCGCGCCTGCGTTGTTGGGCGAGCCCAGCGGGAAGTCGCCGGGGCGCCACTGTGCCGGCAGGCGAGGGTTCGGGTTCGACGGCGTGGCGGCAATGTCAGCGGCCGAGGAGAACGACCACTCACCCTTGATCCGCATCCGTCTCGCCGACGGGTCATGGATCCGGAACGTGACCTCATAGCCCGTCGGTCCGGTTCCCGTGTGCGTGACCTGCGGCGACACGACCTGCGCTTCGGCGACCGAAGGCGCCGCCGCGAGCACCGTGAGCGCCGCGGCCAGCCCACCCGTGCGTTTGGTCCTCGACGTGTACCTCTGCGCACGACGTCGCACCGTCTCTCCTCTCCGTGTCGCCGCGGCCGGAACCACCGCGACCCCCTTATCCCAATCCGGGACGCTCTGATCGGCCGCGACGCTGTAGCCGGCGTCGGTGATCGCCTTCTGATAGCCCTGCTTGAACAACGTCGCGTTGTTATCCGTCGGCGAGCCATTCAACAACGCCACCGGACCCGAGCTCTTGCCGTTGTCCTGCATGCACTTCACCAGGCCCTCGCCGATCGCCGTGCCGACCTTGACGTTGTCAAACGACACGTAATACGACGCGCCGCCGCCCAGCGTCAGCCGGTCATAGTCGACCACCGGCACGCCCTGCTGCTTGGCCTTGTTGATCACCGCCGCCGCCGACGGGCTGTCGAGGTTGACGATCAACAACACGTTCGCGCCGCTGTTGAGCATCTGATCGGCGATCGTGGCGAACTTCGCCTTGTCCCCGTTGGCGTTCTGAATATCCGACTCCACGCCCCCGGCCTTGAACGCGTCGCTCAGGAACTTCCGGTCCGCGGTTTCCCAACGGGCCGACGACGCCGCGTCGGGCAGGATCACCCCGACCTTGGCCTTGGTCTCGGTCGTCCCGCCGCCGCCGCCGCCCGCGCCCTCGTCGTCACCGCCACAGGCGGCGACGGTGAACGCGAGCGCACCCACGGTGAGGGCGGCTGCGACCCGCGTGTACAGCTGGTGCTTCATGAACTCCCCTTCCTCCGGTTACCGCAGAGTGGCGACTATCTGCGAATTCGCAGTATCTATACGCGGACGCGGCAGTGTCAAGCGGTATTGGCCTCGGCTCCTCTTCCTAACACCAGCGCAACAGCGCCCAACACCTCCGCGCGGTCTCCGAGCTCGCTCTGGACGACCGTAACATCCTCGGCCGCGGAGCGGATCGCGCCGCGGACGAGCGATTCCCGCAGCGGGCCGAGCAGGATCTCGCCGGCCATGCCGAGATCGCCGCCAACGACGACCCGGTGCGGGTTGAACAGGTTGCACAGCGTCGCCACGGCGGTGCCGATCGCGGTCCCGGCGTCGGCGATCGCGCGCTGGCAGCCGGCGTCCCCGCGCAGCGCGAACGCCACCACCTCCCGCAGCGTCAGATCGTCGCCGTGGACGTCGCGCAGCGAGCCGAGGATCGCGGGCGCGCCGGCGTAGGTCTCGAGGCAGCCGCGGTTGCCGCAGCGGCAGATCGGGCCGCCGGGATCGACGACCGTGTGGCCCAGCTCGCCCGCCGTTCCGCCGGCGCCGACGTACGGCGTCCCGGCGATGATGAACCCGGCTCCGATGCCGGTCGCCGCCTTCACGTAGGCCATGTGCGGCACGCCGCGGCCGGCGCCCCACATCCACTCGCCGAGCGCGCCGAGGTTGGCGTCGTTCTCGACCTCGACGGGCAGCCCGAAGACCTCGCTGACCGCGTCCGCGGCGCGGATGTTCACCCAGCCGGGGAGGATCGTGGAGTTGCCGATCTGGCCCG
>JBIOTP010000018.1:0-5360 GCA_044865965.1 Solirubrobacteraceae bacterium | reverse complement strand
CGTTGAGGACCGCCCACGCCGCGCGCGGCCCCGCCAGCTCGACGTGAGCGCCGACGGCGCCGGCGCGGCGGTCGCCGCGCAGGATCTGGTCCGGCCACTCGATCCTCGCGTCGTCGCCCAGCCCGTCCGCGACGCCGGCGACGGCGGGCACATAGACCCAGCCCTCGCGGTGGGCGGGAAGTCCCGGGCGGAGGATCAGCGAGAAGGCCAGCGTCGCCCCCGGCGTCACGGTCCACGGCCAGCCCCCGCGCCCGCGCGGCGACGCCTGGTAGTCGGCCACCACCACCGCGCCGGCCGGACCGCCGGCGCGCGCCCACGCGAGCGCGTCAGCCTCGGTCGACAGCAGCGCGGGATAGCTGCGCACCGGCCGGCCCGGCATGGACTCGGCGAGCGCCTCGACCGACAGGTCATCCGCCATTGCCGGAGCGTGGCAAACTCGGCTCTGAGATGAAACTCGCGGTTGCGGGCAAGGGCGGGTCGGGCAAGACGTCGATCGCCGGCACGATGGCGCGGCTGCTCGCCCGCTCGGGCCGGCGCGTCCTGGCCATCGACGGCGATTCCAATCCCAATCTCGCGCTCACGCTCGGCATCGCGGCCGAGCGGATGGACGCGCTGCCCACACTCCCGCGCGAGCTGCTCGAGCGCACCGGCGACGGCGTGCGGCTGCGCGCGACGCTCGACGAGATCTGCCGCGCCCATTCGCTCGAAGGCCCGGACCGCGTCACGCTGCTGGTCATGGCTCATCCCCGGCACGCCGGCACGGGGTGACTGTGCTCCATGCACGCTACGGTCCGTAGCGTCATCCAGGCCGCGTCGAGCGCCGCCGAAGACGTCTGCATCCTCGACACCGAGGCCTCGCCCGAGCACCTCACGCGCGGCACCGCCCGCTACGCCGACATGATGCTCATCGTGATCGAGCCGTACTTCAAGTCGCTGGAGACCGGACGGCGCATGGCTGCGCTGGCCCGCGACCTCGGCGTCGGCCGCGTCGGGCTGGTCGCGAACAAGGTGCGCGACGACCGCGACCTGGCCGCCGTACGCGAGTTCGCCGGCGTCCACGACCTCGAGATCGCCTCGGTCATCCCGTTCGACGAGCGGCTGCCGGACGCCGAGCGCGCGGGCGTCGCACCGCTGGACTACGCGCCCGACGCGCCGGCGGTCATGGCGATCGGCGAGCTCGCGCTCGCGATGGTGGGCAATGGACGAGCTTGAGGCGATGCGCATGCGCGACGAGGTGCTCCAAGCGCTGTACTGGATGCGCTCGGAGGGGATCGCCGACGCCCCGCCGGGCAGGGAGCTCGCGCGCTTCCTGGCCGTCCCGGCCGCGGTCCTCGAGCCGTACCTGGAGCGCTTCGCGGCCGACGGCCTCCTGGAGGCCGCCGCGGGCGGCTGGCGGCTCACCGCCGAGGGCGAGCGCCAGGGCAAGCGGTCGTTCGCCGACGAGTTCGCCGACATGACGCGTCCGACGCACGGCGAGTGCGACGACGACTGTTGGTGCCACGAGTCGCCCGAGGAGGCGGCGCGGTGCCTGGAGGAGCGCGCGGGGCATGGACGCTGAGCCGCGCGCGCCGGTCCCACGGCACTTCCTGCGTCCCTGCATCCTGCTGCTGCTGCGGGAGTCGCCGGCCCACGGCTACGACCTGCTGGAGCGCGTCCCGGCCTTCGGCTTCAGCGGCTCGGATCCCGGCGGGCTCTATCGCGCGCTGCGGGGGCTCGAGGCCGAGGGGCTGGTGCGCTCGGCCTGGGAACCCTCGTCCTCGGGCCCCCAGCGGCGGATCTACGAGCTCACGCGGCCCGGCATGGAGGAGCTGCACGAGTACGCCAAGCGCCTCGAGCTCACCGGCGAGATCATCGGCGCCTTCCTGAGCCGCTACGGCGAGTTCGTCGCGTTGACGCCCCGCCGCGCGCCGGCCGCCGACCGCCGCTGACGGCGCTGTGTGCGCGGCGCACTTACCGCTGTATGCCGGCGCCCTATAGCGTCGGCGCACATCGCTCCAGGAGGAGGAGAGACCATGCGGTACTCGGGTTGGCGCTCTGTGGGGCGATCGATCGCGCTGGCTGCCGCGGTCGCCGCCGTGACGGCGCCCGCGGCACACGCGAAGCTTCCGCGCACCTACCAGGTGCTCAAGGTGGACAGCCCCAGCCCGACCGTCGGGGGGAACTTCGGCATCGCCTTCGTCAACGGCGGCGACCTCAACGGCGACGGCAAGGATGACCTGATCGTCGGCACCGACGAGCACGGAGGCAGCACCGGCACGATCTTCGAGATCAGCGGCGCGGACGGCCGGCCGATCCGCACGATCGCGTCGCCCGATCCGGACGGGAGCGGGACCAAGGCGAGCTTCGGCAGCTACGTCGGCAGCATCGCCGACATCGGCAGCTGCCCCGGCGGCGTCGCGGGTGACCCGTGCCCGAACGCGACAATCGGCGGGCGCGACGGCGTCCCGGACGTGCTGGTGACCGCGCTCGGCGTGGACGTCGGCGGGCTGGCCGACGCCGGGCGCGCCTACCTCTACGACGGAACGACCGGCGCGCTGCTCAAGCGCATCGACATGCCGGCGGCCGACATCACGGCCCAGATGACGGCCGCGGGCGGGCAGCCGGTCAAGCCGGCGTTCGGGCGCACGATCCTCAATCCGTCGAGCCAGTTCGGTCCCACGGGCGCCGCCGGCCCGACCACACCCCCGGCCGCGGTCCGGATCGGCGACATGAACGGCGGCGGCGCGCCCGACATCATCGTCAGCGCGTCCGACTACTACGAGACCGGCGCGACCGCTCACCCCGAGTCCGCGTGCGCGGCCAACCCTGCGACCCAGTGCCTGCAGGCGGGGCGGTCCTATGTGTACTACGGCGAGACGATCGCCGGCAGCGAGCCCCCCGCGGTCGAGAACACCCCGGACATCACCATCAGGAACCCCGCGGCCCAGCCCGACGACCCGCTGTCGCCGGTCAACGCGAACCGCGAGAACCTCGGCTACTCGATCGCCCCGGTCGGCGACCTCGGCAAGTGCAACGCCGGCGCCGTGGGACCGGGCGCGTTCTGCGCCGACAGCACCGGCACCGCCGACGGGCGGCCGGACGTCGTGATCTCGTCGCACCGCACGGACGACTTCGGCATGTTCGACGTGGGGCAGGCGCTGCTGCTCGACGGGTCGGGCGGCGCGCTGCTGTACGCCTACCGGCACCCCGAGCCGCAGCCCGCCTCGCTGTTCGCGTTCTCCAACTACAACCAGCCGGCGCCGGGAGACCTCGGCAGTTCGACCACGCCGGACGTCTACGAGGCCGCCATGCGCCAGAACAACCCGTTCACCGGCGGTGGCAAGGGCTACGTCATGAACGGCGCCTTCCGCCAGACGGGCAGCCCGAACGCCGTGAGCTTCGCGACGCTCGTGGACCCGACGCCGCATCCCAGCGAGGACTTCGGGACCTCCTCGGCGGGCCTCGGCAACGTCGTCGGGTCGACGGACGGCCTCGACAGCCGCAACGAGCTGCTGATCGGCGCCTACGGACCCCACAACCCCGGGACGAACCCGTTCGTCGTCAACGACGTCCACATCGTCAGCCCGCTCACCGAGCAGCCGCTGATGACCATCGCCGCACCCGACCAGCAGCAGGGCTCCGGCTTCGGCACCGCCGTGGCGCCGATGGGAGACCTCAACGGCGACGGCATTATCGACTTCGCCGTGGGCGCCGGCCTGTTCGACGGTCCCGGCGGCCTGGACGCGGGCCGGATCTACATCTTCCGCAGCGACGACACGCCGGCGCCGCCGGCGACCCCCACGCCCTCGCCGCCGGCCGGCCCGGCGGCCGTCGCCGCGACGCTCGCGGGGCGGACGCTGGTGATCGCTCCGAGCCGCAGCCGCGTCGCGAGGCGGTCGAGGGTGACGCTGCGGGGCGCGCTCGAGGCGTTCGCCAATCAGGCGGCATGCGAGACGGGCCAGACGGTCGAGCTGCAGCGGCGCTCCCCGGCCTCGCCGGTCTACGCGACGTTCCGGCGTGTCAAGACCGCGGCGGGCGGCCGGTTCGCCGCCCGGATCCGGCCCACGCGGACCGCGATCTACCGCGCGCGCGTGGCCCAGACCGTGAGCTGTCTGGGCGCTGCGTCGAGCGGTGAGCGGGTGACGGTCGTGCGGCGCCGCTGAGCCTTGACATGCACCGGGCCGAGGAGCAACCTCACGCCCGGCGATGCGATCGCTGCGACTGCTGACGGTGGCCGGGCTCGCGGTCGTCGCCTGCGCGCTGCCCGCGCAGGCCACGGCCTGCGAGCTCACGGGGTTCGGTGCGTCGCCCGACGTCGTTCGCCCCGGCGATCCCGTGACCTTCACGATCCTCACACGCAGCACCGAGCGGTCGCCCGGCAGCTCTCCTTACGTCGTCGACGCGGGAGGGCGCGAGGTGGCCGGCGGCACGGTGACCCCCGATCCCGGCGGAGAGGGGTTGGCGACCGGGAGCTTCCCCATGCCGGACTTCGGCGCCGTCAGCGGCCCGATCACGGTCACGGTCCGCCTGACCGACTCCGGCGACTACAAGCCCGCGAGCGTCCAATACGACGGCACGCCGGCCGCCGCGGCCGCACCCCCGAGCCCAGCACCGACGTCGACCCCCGTGGCGGCGGCCGAGCACGCGCCGACGCTGAGAGCCCGGTCCCGCGTTCACGCCGAGCACGTGCCGCCGGCCCGGCCGGCGCACCGGGTGAGGCCCACGCGGACCAGATCCAGGACGCCGGTCGCAGCCCCGCCGAGACGGCCGGCGGCGACCGCGCCGCCGTCGCGCGTCGCCACGCCGCAGCGGATCTCCACGCCCCGGCCGGTGAGCGCCGCCGTGCCTCAGGGACGGCCGCATGCGGCGCACGCGAGGCGTACTCGGGCGACGGCACATCGCACGCGCGAGACAGCCAGGCGGTTCGAGCCGCTTTCGAACCCGCCCCCCGTTGCGGTCGTGGCGCAACCGGCACGCACCGCCTCGCCGGCGCGTGATCAGCCGCCGACCCTCGTTGTCGCCGGCCTTGCGTCCATCGCAGTGCTGGTGGGCGGCGCGGGAGCGGCACTGCTCCTGCGCCGGCGTCGCAACCGCCGGCCGGACGACGACGAGCCGCTCGACGTCGCAATCGAGGCCGAGCTCCAATCGCTGCTGCTCGAGGAGACGCGCGGCTCCGGCGCGGCCGACTCAGGCGACCGCGCCCCCGCTTAGCAGGACCCGCACGCGGAATCCGTAACGGTTGACCGCTACGGGCGACTGAGCGGGCATGAGCACCCTCATTCCGCATCCCGCCGAGGCGCGGGCCGGCGGCGCCGGCGCGTTCCGGCCGATCGCCGATTATGGCCTGTTGGCCGATTGCAACTCGTCCGCGCTGGTGGATC
>JBIOTP010000017.1:0-16073 GCA_044865965.1 Solirubrobacteraceae bacterium | reverse complement strand
CAGGTGGCCGGGCGCCACGGGCTGAGACCGCTCCTGCTCACCGCGTCGGAGGAGCCGGTCGGCTCCTGGCCCCACTACTACGACAGCCTCACGCTGTTCTCCCCCGCGCGCTTCTCCGAGCTGCCGGGGCGGCCGTTCGGCGGCGGCCCCGACCGCTACCCGACGCGCGACGAGGTCGTCGCCTACCTGCGCGCCTACGCCGCCGCGCTCGACGCCGACATCCGCTGCGGCCAGCGCGTCGAGACGCTCACGCCCGATCTGACCGCCACCAGCGCGTCCGGCCTCAGCGTGCGCAGCGACATGGTGATCGCCGCCACCGGCAGCTTCGGGTCACCGCACCGCCCGGCGCTCCCCGGGCTCGACCGCTTCGCCGGCACCGTCGTGCACGCCTCCGAGTACAGCTCCCCCGACGCCTACGCGGGCCGGCGCGTCGTCGTCGTCGGCGGCGGCAACAGCGCCGTGCAGATCGCCGCCGAGCTCGCCGGCGTCGCCCGCGTGACGCTGACCACCCGCTCGCCCCTGAGGTTCCAGGCGCAGCGCCCGCTCGGCCGCGATGTGCACTGGTGGCTCACGCGATCGAGGCTCGACGCCGCGCCGCTCGGCCGCCGGCTGCGCGGCCACACGAGCCCGGTGCTGGACGACGGCCGCTACCGCGCGGCGCTCGCCTCCGGCAACCCGGACCACCGGCCGTTGTTCGCCCGCGCCCGCGATCACGAGATCGGCTCGACTACCAGCGCAGCATCGCGTCCGCCACCCTGCGGGGCGGCGGGCGCGACGCCGAGCGCGTCATCCGCCGGCTGGTGCGCGCGCGGTTCGCGACGGTCTCGCACGCGTCGAATCACAGATTGGTAACCGGATCTCGCGCGACGCCCGCCAGAGTCCACGGCTACCGCTTCCAGCCCGAGCGTTCGCAGGATTTTCACAGCTCCGCTACCAGGCGGTAACAGGCTCCGTCCCGCCGCTTGCGAGCCTCGCGTTCGCACGGCAATCGAGAAGGAAGGGTTCGATGAGCTTCAAGGGTCTACTCGTGCTGTCGGGGGTCGCCGGCGCGCTCGCGTTCGGGGTCGCCGCCTGCGGCGATACCGGCGGCACCGGCAGCGGAGGGTCCGGCGCCTCGGGCAAGAGCAGCCTGACGGGGACGATCAAGGTCGACGGGTCCAGCACCGTCGGGCCGCTCACGGAGGCGGCCGCCGAGCTGTTCCAGAAGAACAATCCGAACGTCCGCGTGACGGTCGGCACCTCCGGCACCGGCGGCGGGTTCGAGAAGTTCTGCGCCGGCGAGACCGACATCTCCGACGCCTCGCGCTCGATCGAGGACGACGAGAAGCAGGCCTGTGCCGGCAAGGGCATTAAGTACGACGAGATCCAGGTCGCCAACGACGGCCTCGCGGTCGTCGTGAACAAGGAGAACACCTGGGCGAAGTGCCTGACGGTCGACCAGCTCAAGAAGATCTGGGCGAAGGGCTCGAAGATCAAGAGCTGGAACGAGGTCGACCCGAAGTTCCCGAACGAGAAGCTGCCGCTGTTCGGCCCCGGCACGGATTCCGGCACGTTCGACTACTTCACCGGCGCGGTCAACGGCGAGGAGGGCAACAGCCGCACCGACTACCAGGCGACCGAGGACGACAACGTCACCGTCCAGGGCGTCTCCGGCGCGAAGGGCGGGCTCGGCTACTTCGGCCTGTCCTACTACGAGCAGAACCAGGACAAGCTCAACGTCGTCCAGATCGACGGCGGCGGCGGCTGCGTGACGCCCGACAAGAGCACCGTGCAGAGCGGCGAGTACAAGCCGCTGAGCCGGCCACTGTTCATCTACCCGAAGGACGCGGCGCTCGACCGGCCGGAGGTCAAGGCGTTCGTCGACTTCTACATCAAGAACCAGTCGCAGCTGACCGACGAGGCGCTGTTCGTCCCGATGACTCCCGAGCAGCTCGAGCAGAGCCAGGACAAGGTCGCCGCCCTGGCCGGCACGTAGAGGGCAGACACCCCGGCGAGGGAGAACGACCACCGATGCAAGCAACCGAAGCCGGCGCGCTCGCCCAGCGGTCCATCCGGCCGCTGGGGGTCGCACGCCCTCGCTGGGGCGAGCGGGCGATCGCCGCGCTGCTGTTCCTGTGCGCGGCGATCTCCGTCGTCACGACGATCGGGATCGTCATCGCCCTCCTCGGGCCGACGCTCGAGTTCTTCGGCGACGTCTCGCTCGCGGAGTTCTTCACCACCAAGACGTGGGCGCCGCTGTTCGCCGACCCGCAGTTCGGGATGGCGCCGCTGGTCACCGCGACGCTGACGGTGACCCTCTGCGCGCTCGCCGTATGCCTGCCGTTCGGGCTCGGCGCGGCGATCTACCTCTCCGAGTACGCCAAGTCGCCCACGCGCCGGGTCCTCAAGCCGATGCTGGAGATCCTGGCCGGCATCCCGACCGTCGTCTACGGCTTCTTCGCGCTGACGTTCCTGACGCCGCTGCTCCAGGACATCTGGCCGGGCATCCTCGGCGACGGGCCGCAGGTCTTCAACATGCTCGCGGCCGGCCTCGTGATGGGGATCATGATCCTGCCAACCGTCGCGTCGCTGTCGGAGGACGCGATGAACGCGGTGCCGCAGCAGCTCCGCGCCGGCGCATTCGCGGTCGGCGCGAGCAGGCTGCAGGTGTCCACGCGGATCGTCGTGCCGGCCGCGCTGTCGGGCATCGTCGCGTCCTTCGTGCTGGGCATCTCGCGTGCGGTCGGAGAGACGATGATCGTGCTGGTGGCCGCCGGCGGGACGCCGAACTTCTCCTTCGACCCCACTCAGCCGGGCCAGACGATGACGGCGTTCATCGCCGCCGCCGGGCTCGGCGACCAGCCGACCGGCTCGGTCGGCTACAAGACCTTGTTCGCGGTCGGCAGCACGCTCTTCGCGGGCACGCTGCTGATGAACGTCTTCTCGATCCGGCTGGTGCGCAAGTACCGGGAGGTGTACGAGTGAGCGCGCTCGACGCGCCGATCGGCCGGAGCCCGCGCGGGGACCGGGCCCGCGGCGTCGCGTTCTGGCTCCTGCTGCTCCTCAGCCTCGGCGTCGGGATGGTCACGCTGCTCGCCCTGATCGCCGACGTGCTCGTCAAGGGCGGGTCCCGGCTCAACCAGGCGCTGCTCTTCCACTTCCCGTCCAGCGATCCCGCGCTCGCGGGCGCCCAGTCGGCGATCATGGGGACGATCTGGGTCATCGCCGTCACTGCGGCGGTCTGCATTCCCATCGGCGTCGGCGCGGCGATCTATCTGGAGGAGTACGCGGAGGAGCGCCGCTGGTGGAACCGGCTGATCGAGCTCAACATCCAGAACCTCGCCGCGGTCCCGTCGATCGTCTACGGCATCCTGGGCCTGGCGTTCCTCGTGCGCGGCTTCGCGAGCCTCGGGCAGACGGTGCTCGCCGCCGGCCTGACGCTGGCCCTGCTCGTGCTTCCCATCGTGATCATCGCCTCCCGCGAGGCGATCCGGGCGGTGCCCGATTCGATCCGCCAGGGCTCCTATGCCCTGGGCGCCACGAAGTGGCAGACGATCCGCCGGCAGGTGCTGCCGGCCGCCGTGCCGGGCATGGCGACCGGCACGATCCTCGCGCTCTCGCGGGCGATCGGTGAGGCCGCGCCGCTCGTGCTGCTCGGCGGCCTGACGTTCATCACGTTCAACCCCGAGGGTCTCGACAGCGCGTTCACCGTCCTGCCCATCCAGGTCTTCAACTGGATCTCGCGGCCGCAGGAGGAGTTCAAGGTGCTCGCGGCCGCGGCCATCGTCGTCCTGCTCGTGATCCTGCTGGCCATGAACGCGGTGGCCATCCTGCTGCGCAACCGATACCAGCGAAAGTGGTGACTCCCCCGGTGTCCGAACAGACGACCGAACCTCAGGCGGCGCCCGATCCCCACCGGCTCGAGGCCGCCCGCGAGGCGACGGCCGCCGGCGAGGCGCACATCACGCCGCCGAAGGACGCCGCGCGCCCCCACGTCTTCGACCTCGAGAGCATCACGGTCCTCTACGGCGACGTGCCGGCCGTGCGCGACATGACGTTCAAGATCTACCAGCGCGAGATCACCGCGCTGATCGGGCCCTCGGGCTGCGGCAAGTCGACGCTGCTGCGCTGCCTGAACCGCATGAACGACCTCGTCCCGGGCGCGCGCGTGGAGGGCAGGATCGGCTACCACGGGCAGGACCTCTACGCGCCCGAGGTGGACCCGGTCGAGGTCCGCAAGCGGATCGGCATGGTCTTCCAGAAGCCGAACCCGTTCCCGAAGTCGATCTACGACAACATCGCCTTCGGCCCGCGCGTGCAGGGCATGAAGGGCGACATGGACGAGATCGTCGAGAGCGCGCTGCGCCGCGCCGCCCTCTGGGACGAAGTCAAGGACCGTCTCAAGGACAACGCCTACGGCATGTCCGGCGGACAGCAGCAGCGCCTGTGCATCGCGCGCGCGCTGGCCACCGACCCGGACGTGATCCTGATGGACGAGCCGTGCTCGGCGTTGGACCCGATCTCGACCGCACGGATCGAGGACCTGATGGACGAGCTCAAGGTCGGCTACTCGATCGTCATCGTCACCCACAACATGCAACAGGCCGCGCGCGTGTCCGACATGACGGCGTTCTTCACCGTCCAGCTCGACGAGGGTGAGCGCCACCGCACCGGCCGCGTCGTCGAGTACGCCCCGACGGACAAGCTCTTCACCAACCCCGACGACCCCCGCACGGAGGACTACGTCACCGGAAAGTTCGGATAGCCCGGTGGCGGCCACGCGACAGGGCCGGCAGCACTTCCAGGAGGAGCTGCGAGCGCTCGAGCGGCAGGCCCTGGGCGGCATCGACATGGTCGTGTCCACCCTGGACCGCACGCTCGAGGTGCTCGAGCACCAGGACATCGAGCTCGCGGCGATCGTCATCCACGACGACGACCGCATCGACGGCCGCTACCTCGAGGTCCAGCAGGGCATCCTCTCGCTGCTCGCGCTGCAGGCCCCCGTCGCCGGCGACCTGCGGACCGTGGCCGCGCTGCTGCACGTGATCAAGCACTTCGAGCGCATGGGCGACCAGTGCGTGAATATCGCCAAGATGCTGCCGGTCGTCGGCTACGAGCCGCCCAAGGACGAGGTGATGCTCGAGTACCTCTTCAAGATGGGCCGCTTGGCCCGCTCGGAGGTCGCCCAGTCAAAGCAGGCGTTCGTGCTGCGCGACGTGGCCCTCGCCGAAGACCTCGTGCGCCAGGACGAGCAGATCAACTGCCTCAACCGCGACGTCTTCGCCCGCGCGGTCGAGATCGGCACCGACGCCGACCGGCGGGAGTGGGCGATGTCGATGATGCTGGTCGCCCGGGCGCTCGAGCGCATCGGTGACAACGCGGTCGACATCGGCGAGCAGGTCGCGTTCGTCGTGACGGGCCTGTTCCGCGAGTTCTCCGACGCGTCGCATCCTCCCAAGCCCGGCTTGTAGAGACCGCTGGGCCTCTGGGCCTTCTACGATTCGATTTAGTAGGAGTCACTGGATGAGGTCGGTCGAGGAGCGACATGTCTGAGACCGCGCGGGCCGGCTCTGACCGGGGGCGCCGCAGCAGGCTCGCGACGATCCTGCAGGCCCTCGGCGCGCTGTCGGCGGCGGGGTTCGTCGGGCTGTTGGTCTACGGCGTGATGGCCAAGGCGCCGGACAAGACGATCGACAGCGCCCTGGCCGAAAGCCGAGCGGTGCCCGCGCCGGGCTTCGAGCTCGCGGTGCTCGCGAATGGGCACGCCGGACCCCTGTCGGCGACCTGGCGCCGCGCGGCGGAGGACGGTCGCGTCGCCTTGGCCGAGCTGCGCGGGACGCCGGTGGTGCTGAACTTCTGGGCGTCATGGTGCGATCCGTGCCAGGTGGAGGCGCCGATCCTGGAGCGTGGCTGGCGGTCGGCGCGTCCGCGCGGCGTGCTGTTCGTGGGGCTCGATCAGCAGGACGTCCCTGAAGACGCGCTGGCCTTCATGCGCCAGTTCGGCCACGACTTCCCGACCGTGCGGGATCCCACCGGCGCGACAGCGCGGCGCTGGGGGGTGACCGGCATCCCCGAGACGTTCTTCATCAGCCGCGACGGCAACGTCGTGGGGCATGTGATCGGGACCGTCACGCCGCGCCAGCTGGCGGAAGGTGTAGGCGCCGCCGGACGTCCGCGCGTGGCCGATCAGGGGGGCGAGCGCCGGCCGACGCGGTGAACGGCAGCATGACCCGCTCCCACCCGCGCCTGCTCCACGCCGCCGTTCCTGCGCTGCTCGCGATCGCGGCCGTGCTCGTGGCGCCGCCGGCGCGGGCGCTCGCGCACGCCGCCTTCCTGGCTTCTGCGCCGGCGCCCGGGCAGCGCCTCACGGCCCCGCCGGCGGCGATCGCGATGCGGTTCACGGAGGCGATCAACCGCCGCCTGAGCACCGCGGCGCTCTATGAGGTGGCGACGGGCCGTCGCGTGGCGGCGCGCGTGACCGCGCCCTCGGCGCGCCGGCTCGAGCTGCGCCCGCGCGGAGCGGTCGGGCGCGGCGCGTATCGCGTGGAGTGGCACAGCGTCTCCGCCGACGACGGCCACGCGCTCGAGGGCTCGTTCTCGTTCGGAGTGCGCGCGGCCGCGGTCGGCGCCGCGCGGTCGAGCCAGGCCGGACCGCTCGCTGACGGCGGGTGGTTGCGGGTGCTCGTGCGGGGACTGTTGTATCCCGCGCTGTTCGTGTTCGCCGGCGGCGCGCTGCTGAACGCGCTGCTCGGCCGGCCGCGCCGATCGTGGCTCGCGCCCCCGCGGGTCATGCGGCGGCTGAGCGCGTCGGGTGCCGCCGCCGTCGAGCATCGCGCCCACGCCGTGGTGGCGAACGCCGCGCTGCTGGCCATGCCGCTCGCGCTGCTGAGCGCGGTGCTCGATGCCGTGGATGCCGCCGGCGGCCTCTCGCGCCGGGCGGTGCGGGACTATCTGTTGAGCGGTTCCGCCGGCCTCGGCCGGCTCGGAATCGTGGCCTTCGTCGGCATCGGCGCGCTCGCCGCGCGCCGAGCGCCGCGTGCCGCAGCGCTCGCCGGCGTGCTCGCCCTGGGATCCCTCGCCGTGGCGGGGCATGCGGCGTCGGCGCCGCAGCGCGGGCTTGCGATGCTGACCGACTGGCTGCACCTGGTCGCGGCCTCGGCGTGGCTGGGCGGCATCGCCGTCATCGCGTTGACCTGGCTGCCCGTCGTGCGCGGCGAGAGCCAGGCGCTTCGCCGGGCGGTCATGCGCCACGTGCTGGCGCGCTTCGGGCGCGTCGCCCTGCCGGCCTTCGCGGTGGTCGTCGTGACCGGCGGACTGAACGCGCTGATCGAGCTGCCGCGCGTCGCGGCGCTGTGGCAGACGGCGTACGGCCGCGTGCTGTCGGTCAAGATCGCGCTGGTCGGGCTGATCGCGACGGCCAGCTACACGCACGCCCTGCGGCTGCGACCGCGGCTGGCGGCGGCCAATCCGCATCCAGACACCCGGCTCGACCGCCGCCACTGGCGGCTGCTCGGCGCCGAACCGGTGCTCGGCGCCGGCGTGACGCTCGCGGTGGCGTTCCTCGTCGCATTTCCGCTGCCTCGGACCGCAGCAAGGGCGGCGCCGCCCGCCGCGCGTCCGGCCGCGTGCGAGCCCGCCTGCCCGCAACCGACGCCGAAGCCGGACGAGCTGTCGGTCGCCGAGGAGGGCGGCAGCAATCTCGTCGCGGCGTGGATCCGGCGCGGACCCCGCGGCCTGTCCGGTCAGGTGCGCCTGCTCGACATGCAGGGCCGGCCCGCCTCCACACCGTTCGAGATCGAGGCGGCGAAGGCGATCTCGGTGAGTTGCGGGCCGGGCTGCCGGCGCTTCACGATCCCCGCCCTGCCGTCCACGCTTCGCGTCAACGTCGTCGAGCGTGGCCACGAGTACGCCGCCGTCCTCCCCACCACGTGGCGTGCGGGCCAGAGCGTGCGGGCGCGCCGGCTGCTGGAGCGCGCCCAGGCGACCATGCGGCGACTGCGCACCGTGCGCGAGGTCGAGCGCGTCAACAGCGTCCCGGGCACCTACGCGTTCACGCGCTATGCCCTGCAGGCGCCGGATCGCTTCGCCTACACGAACTCGCTCCTCGAGGCGCCCGCGCGGCGCCCGAAGGTGCAAGGCCGCTCGATCACTATCGGCGAGGTTCAGTGGACCCACGACCGGACGCTGGGCTGGCAGAAGGGCAGGTTCGGCGGCGGTGTCCGGTTCCGCACCCGCAGCTGGTTCGATTGGACGAGCTACGCGACGGCGGTCCGCCTGCTCACGATCACCCGCGAGCACGGCCGCCGGACCGCGGTGCTCGCCCTCGCCGACCCCGGCACGCCCGCGTGGTGGCGGCTGTGGGTGGACCTCCGCACGCTGCGCGTCATCCACAGCCGCTTGATCACGACCGCGCACTACATGACACAACGCTTCTTCGCCTTCAACGCACGGATCGTGATCCGCCCACCCGGCTGACGGGGCCGCGAGCTACGACGCTCCGGTAGTACTATTGGGGCATGCCCCGGCGGGAAGCAGGCCTCGGACCGCTCGAGTCAGCGGTCATGGAGTTCGTCTGGGCGGCCGGCCGGCCTGTCGCCGTGCGCGAGGTGGTCCCTCACGTCAACGCGAATCGCGACGAGGCGCTCGCGTACACGACGGTGATGACGGTGATGAGCCGCCTCGCCGAGAAGGGCGTCCTCGCCCGCCGGCGTGAGGGCCGCGGCTATGTCTACGAGGCGACGGCCAAGGACGCCGCCGGACTCGCGGTTCGCGGCGTGCTGCAGCAGTACGGCGACGCCGCGATGGCGCACTTCGTCGAAGAGGCGAAGGCAGACCCCGAGGTCCTTCGCCGCCTCCAGCGATTGCTCGAGCCGTGAGACCCGACACCGCCAACCGCAGCTTCGCGGCCCTCGTCGGTGTCGCCCATCGCAGCCGCCGGCCTAGTCCGATCTCGACGGTGCGGCGACAAACGCGTCGCGGCAGCCGGGCGAGCAGAAGAAGACCGTTCGGCCGTCGGCCTCGGCCGTCAGCGCCTTGTCGCGGTCGACGGCCATGCCGCAGACGGGGTCGATCGCGCCCCGGCGGAGGGTCAGCGCGAACAGGCCGGCGAAGACGGCGAAGCCGACGGCGTTGAGGACGAGCTTGTAGTCGAGCTCCAATGACCCGAACACATTCGCCCGCGTCGGCCGTGGGCCGCCGGGGATCAGGCCGAGCACGCCGAAGGCGGCATCCACCACGAGCGCCGCGACGACCATCGTGACGAGCATGAGCGCGGTGATCCGCAGCGCGTAGCCGGTCCCGTAGTACTTGCGGTAGATCACCAGGATCGGCAGCACGATCAGGTCCGCGAAGATGAAGGCGAGCACGCCGGCGAAGGAGATGCCGCCAGACCACAGCACGGCGGCGAGCGGGATGTTGCCGACCGAGCAGACGAAGCTCAGCACCGCGATGAGCGGACCGACCAGCGCGTTCTCCAGGGTCGTCACCACCGGCGGCGCGTCGCGGACGAACAGGCCATTGAAGACGCCGTCGCCGAGCTGCGCGACGATGCCGGCGAGCAGGAAGCCGGCGCCGATCTCCTTGTAGAGCATCTGCCAGTCGCCGCGGAAGTTGTGCGCGACGTCCGACCACGCGGAGACGGACGTCAGGCGCCGCCGCCAGCTCATGGACGCGCCGGCGGCGTGGTGCACGTGGCCGGTCGCCGCGCGCTCGGCGTGCCGGCGCGCGCGATCCTCGAGCCGCGGCGACACGAACAGCCGCAGCGCCAGCGACATGAAGACGATCATCACGATGCCGCCGACGTACTCGGCGAGCGCGAACTGCCAGCCGATGAGCACCCACAGGACGAGCCCGAGCTCCCACACGAGGTTGGTGGAGGCGAACTGGAACGCCAGCGCCGAGGCCGCCGACGCGCCCTTCTCGAACAGCGACTTGGCGATCGCGATCGCCGCGTAGGAGCACTAGCTCGACGCCGCGCCCAGTCCCGTCGCCCACGCCACCGGGCCGCGGACCCGAGCCCGCCAGCGCGCGCTCGATCCGCCGCCGCGGAACCCAGGCCTGCACGACCGCGGAGATCGCGAAGCCAAGGACGAGCGCCGACCACACCTCCCACGCCATCAGGAAGGCGTAGCGTCTTCTACTATGCAGCTTCGTGGGAGGGCTCGGCGGCTCCGACCAGGCACGCGGCCGCGGTTATCCTGGCGGCGTGACCGAGCGCGCATCGCCCGGGCCGCCGCCCGTCCTGCACGATCTGGAGCACGAGATCATGGAGGAGATCTGGAGCCGGGATCGCGCGACGGTCCGCGAGGTGCTCGAGGCGATCAACGCCCGCCACGAGCGCCAGCGCGCCTACACGACGGTGATGACGGTGATGCAGATCCTCGCGCGCAAGGGGCTGGTCACGCGGCGCCGCGAGGGCAAGACGGACGTCTACACCGCGGCGCTCGACAAGGAGGCGTACCGCGACGCGCGCGCCGGGGCGGAGGTCACCTCGCTCGTCGCGGAGTACGGAGACGTGGCGTTCGCGCACTTCGCCCGTCACATGGCCCGGCTCGATCCCGAGCGACGGGCACGGCTTCGGCGGCACGCTCGCGATGCGTAGGGCACGCACGGTCTTCTGGCTCCAGGGCGCCTTGAGCGCCGCGGGGCTCCTCGTCGTCGCGGCCGCCCTCGCGGTGACCGCCACGCGCGTGGAGCTCGCGTTGCCCACGGCGCCGGAGCTGGCCGAGGCATGCCGGCGATGGGCCCTTGCGGACGGCGGGGCCGCGTCCGCGCTCGTGCTCGTGCTGGGGTCGCTCGCCGTCGCCGTCCTGGGGATCACGGTCCGGTCGGCGTCGCGGCAGCTGCGAGCCAGCCGCCGCGCGCTCGGACGCCTGCGGCGACCGCGGCCGATGCCGGGGCAGTCCGGGGCGGTGCTGTTCGACGACGCTGTGCCGCGGGCGTTCTGCGCCGGCCTTGCGACGCCGAGGATCTACGTGTCCACCGGCGCCGTCGCGCTCCTCTCGCGCGCGGAGCGCGCAGCCGTGACCGCGCACGAGGCCTACCACGCGCGCCGTCGCGATCCTCTGCGGCTGCTCGTGATGCGAGCGCTGGGAGACGGCCTGTTCTTCCTGCCCGCCGTGCGTCGCCTCGCCGACCGCTACGCCGCGCTGGCCGAGCTCGCGGCCGACGAGGCGGCCGTGCGCGCGACCCGGGACTCGCGCGCCGTTGCCTCGGCGCTGCTCGCTTTCGACACGGTCGCCGAGCCGGCCGTCGTCGGCATCGCACCGGAGCGCGTCGACCGCCTGCTCGGGGAGCGTCCGCGCTGGGAGCTGCCCACGGCCCTCCTGGCCGGGGCCGGCGTCACGGTGGCGGCGGTTGGCGCGCTGACGCTGCGGCTCGCCGAGGCGACCGGCCGCGCCAGCATCGGGCTGCCCCAGCTGCTCGCTCAGGTCTGCATGCTCGCGATGGCGCTCGCTCCGGTCCTAGCCGGTGCCGGCGCGATCCTCGCGGGCCGGCGGGCGCTGCGCGGCCGGGACCTCAGAGGCCGGTCTTGACCGCGCGCTCGAACGCGCGCACGCCGATCGAGCCCTCCAGCCGGGCGGTGACCCTCCCGCCGCGGACGCGTATCGCCCGGTGCCCGCTCACGGCGCCGCCCTCAGCGTCCACGACCTTCCGCCGTCGGCCGACACCCTGACCGTCGCGTCGGCCAGGGCGACATACAGCCGATCGCCATCGGCGATGAACGCCGCGGGCTCGCCGCCGACGCTGCCGGCGCGCTGCCACTCGCGCCCGCCGTCGCGGCTCACCAAGACCGCGCCCTCGGCGCCCACCAGGTACAGCCGCCCCGGCGTGGGCCAGGCCAGGAGACCGGCCAGATCGTCGCGCAACGGTCGCCAGGTCGCGCCGGCGTTGGCGGAGGCGAAGATGCCCCGCTCGGTCGAGGCCACGATCCGCTGCGTCGAGCGCGGGTCGATCGCGAGGCCGAAGACGCCCGCCGGCGGCGTGCGGCGCTGCCAGCGGCGCCCGCCGTCCGCCGAGACCATGAGCGCCCCGTCGCCGCTGTTGACGCCGTAGACCTGGCGCCCGGCGGACTCGAGCACATGGAAGTCCGCCTTCCCGAGCAGCGAGACGCTCTTCCAGCTCCGGCCGCCGTCGACCGATTCGATCAGGCCGAGATTCGGCGGCAGCGTGGTCTGGCTGGGGTCCGGATGGCCCGAGCCGACGAACCGCCCGCCGCCGACCACGGAGAAGCCCATGATGTCCTGGCGCGAGGCGCCGAGGCGGCGCACCTTCGTCTGCCCCTCTGGGGCGGTCCACAGCCCGGTGTGGGTGGCGATGTACAGCGTGTCGCCGCTGACCCCGAGCCCGTGGATGTGCTGCAACCCGGGATCGGTGGTCCCGGGCGGCGCCGGCTCGGGACGACTGGTATCGCCGCCGCCGCAGCCGCCCGCGGCGACCGCGGCGACCGCGAACACCGCCAGTACAGCGAGCGCGCGCCTCATCGTCCCGGCACGCTACGAGCGGCGGTCGCCCTCGAGGCGCTCGAGCTCGGCGCCCAGACGGCGATGCTCCTCGCGCAGCGCCTCCAGCGACGCCGGCGAAGTCGGCCGTCGGCGGCCGCCGCGCGCGCCTCGCGCCATGAGCCACATCATCACCCCCATGCCCACGGGGCACGCGAGAGCGGCGAGTGCGATCACGATCGTCTCCATGCTACGAAGGACAATAGTAGATCGTCGCCGCTCAGACGCTCTTGAAGAAGTTCAGCCCGTAGCGATCCAGGAACTGCTGGACCTCGATGTTGAGGCGAAACAGCTCGCCGGTGAGCACCAGCACCCCCATCGCCACGAGCACGACACCGGCGCTCGCCTGCACGAGCGCGTAATGGCGCTTGAAGAACCCGAACGCCCGCGTAGCCGCGCTGAACGCGACCGCACAGGCGAGGAACGGGAGCGCCAGCCCGGCCGAGTAGACCCCGAGGAGCAGCGCCCCCTGCCCCGTGCCCTGGGTCGTCGAGGCCAGGCCGAGGATCGCGCCGAGCGTCGGCCCGACACATGGCGTCCAGGCGATCGCGAACGCCGCGCCGGCGACCACCGGGCTGCCGCGGCCCGCCCTCGCGAGCAGCCCCTCCGGGCGCCACTCACGATTCAGCCGCGGGACGAACACCGACCCCGCGAACAGCAGGCCCATGCCGATGATGGCCACCCCGGCAACGCGGTTGAGCGTCGGCTGGTTGTCGAACAGGAACGCGCCGACGGCCGTCGCCGCCAGTCCCAGCAGCACGAAGATGAGCGAGAACGTCGCGACGAACACCGCGCTGCGCGACACCACCCGCGGATCGACTCGCCGTCCGAGCTCGCCGGGCGCCGTCCCCGAGACCGTGGCCAGATAGCCCGGCACGAGCGGGAGGCAGCACGGCGAGAGGAACGAGACCAGGCCGGCCGCGAACGCGAGGGCGAGACTGGGCGCGTCAGCCATCGCGCGTGTAGCGGCGGATGTCCGCGTCGAGCTTGGCCTCGCTCGCATACGCGCCGGCGTGGACGGCCACGAGCTCGCCGGCAGCGTCGTAGAAGGCCGTGGTCGGGAACGCGCGCCCGCCGCGGAACACGCGCGCCACGCTGCCGTCGGGGTCGAAGTAGTGCGGATACGGCACGGGATGGCGGGTCAGGAAGCGCAGGGCGGCGGCACCGCTGTCCTTGGCATCGACGCCCAGGAAGCCGACCCGATCACCGTAGCGGCGCGCCGCGCGCTCGAAGAACGGGAATTCGTACGCGCACGGGCCGCACCACGAGGCCCACTGGTTGACGACCACCGGGTGGCCGCGCAGGGAGGCGAGCCGGTCGCGAAACGCGCCGGGCCCGCCGTCGAGCAGCCGGCCCGCCTGCTCGCGCACGGTCTGCAGCGCGTGCGGATCGGCGGCGGCGCGGCTCCCGGTGCCGCCGCCGTCGCTCCCGCACGCAGCCAGAAGCGCGGCCAATCCGAGACCCAGCACGGCCGTGAACAGACGCGATCTCATCTACTAAGGGCCATCGTATCGACGGCAATCGAGGTCTCCGGCACTTGTACGACGCAAATGTAGTACTATTCGATTGTCGTGCGTTTCTACCGCCGGCCATCCCGGACGTCCGGGACCATGGGTCGCGAGTCGTGACGGCGCGGGAAGTCCATAACCCGCTGTTCGCCCGCATCTACGCGCGCTTGAGCGTGCGGGCCGAGTCCCACGGCGCCGCCGAGCACCGCGAGCGGCTGCTTGCGGGCCTCTCCGGGCGGGTCGTCGAGGTCGGGGCGGGCAACGGCCTGAACTTCCCGCACTACCCGAGCTCGGTGTCCGAGCTGGTGGCCGTCGAGCCCGAGCCGTATCTGCGCCAGCGGGCCGCCGCGGCGGCGACCCGCGCGCCGGTGCCGGTCCAGGTGATCGCCGGCGTCGGCGATGCGCTACCGGTCGAGGACGCCGCGTTCGACGCCGGCGTCGCGTCGCTCGTCCTCTGCACGGTTCCCGACCAAGCGGGCGCGCTCGGCGAGCTCTTCCGCGTCATCCGGCCGGGCGGCGAGCTGCGCTTCTACGAGCACGTGGTTTCGCACGGCCGAATCGCGGCCGCCGCCCAGCGCGCGCTCGACGCCACGATCTGGCCGCACGTCGGGGGCGGCTGCCACCTCGCGCGCGACACCCTCGCGGCGATCGAGCACGCGGGGTTCGCGATCCAGTCGTGCGACCGCTTCCCGTTCGGACCGGGCGGTAGCACGCTGGGCATCCCGCACATTCTCGGCGTCGCGCGGAGACCGTAGGCTGGGCGACCGGTGGCGGGACCTGCGGCCGCCTGGCGACATCGAGGATATGACGCGCCGGCCACGCCGCTCGCCAGGCGTGTGTTGGGGCCCTTACGGCGCCTGCGGCAGCTTCGCGGCGCCGCGCCTGATGACCGGAGCGGAGGGCGGCGGCACGACCGGCCCGATGTCCCCGTCCGGCGCCTCGTCCAGGTCGACGATCACGGGCGCGTGATCGCTCGGCCCGCTGCCCTTGCGGGCGTGCCGGTCCACCCATGCCGCCCGGACGCGGTCGGCGACCGTCGCCCCGGCCAGCACCAGATCGATCCGCATCCCGAGGTCCTGATGGAACATTCCGGCCCGGTAGTCCCAATAGGTGAACACCCGCTCGTTCGGCCAGCGATCGCGCACGACGTCACGCAAGCCAAGGCCCTGGAGCTCCGCCAGGGCCGCGCGCTCGGGCGGTGTGACGTGGGTCTGGCCGACGTAGGCCTCCGGATCGAAGACGTCGTCGTCGGTCGGCGCGATGTTCATGTCGCCGCAGACGACCGTCGCCTCCGGGCCGGCGGCGACCGTCTCCCGCAGCGAGGCCAACCAGGCGAGCTTGTAGCGGTAGTGCTCCGAGTCCGGCACGCGCCCGTTCGGTACGTACACCGAGACCACGCGGATCCCGCCGCAGCTCGCGGACACCGCGCGCGCCTCCGGACGCGGGAAGCCCGGCGCGCCGGCGAGCCCGAGGACGACATCGTCCAGCCCTACGTGTGAGAGGATCGCGACGCCGTTCCACGTCGGCTCGCCGTGGACTGCGACCGCATAGCCGCGGGCCGTGAGCTCGTCGCCGAGCAGGGCGGTGAACGCCTCGTCGGCGAGCTTGGTCTCCTGCAGGCAGACCACGTCCGGCTGCCGCTGATCCAACCACGGCAGCAACCGCGGCACGCGCTGCTTGATCGAGTTGACGTTCCACGTCGCGATTCGCACCGAGTCCACGGTACCGGCACCGCCCGGCGACGGCCTCTCCGACGCCTACGCGGCGAGTGTCTCGGGCTCGTCGGCCTCAGCCCGCGCGGCGGCGGGCACGACCGTGACGCTCGCCTGCGACCGCAGCAGGAGGGCGGCGACGGCGGCGCCGGCGACGCACAGCAACGCGCCGACCCCGAAGGCCAGGTCGAACCCGTCAGTCAGCGCGCGCGCGGCGCTCACCCCGAGCTCGCTGCGCGTCTGCGCGTCCGCGATCGTGCTCAGCACCGCGAGCCCGAGCGCGCCGCCCATGAGCCGCGAGGTGTTCAGCAGGCCCGATGCGAGCCCGCTCTGGGAACCGGCGACGCCCTGCATGGCCACGATCGTCGCCGGCA
>JBIOTP010000016.1:0-2495 GCA_044865965.1 Solirubrobacteraceae bacterium | reverse complement strand
GCGCCGCCCGGCGCCCCCGCCCCGCGTCGCCTCGGCGCGCCGCCCGGCGCCCCCGCCCCGCGTCGCCTCGGCGCGCCGCCCGGCGCCCCCGCCCCGCCCCGCCGCGCCTCAGCGGCCCACCCGGGGCTGGATCTCGTTGGCCTGCTGGAACGTCGGGCGGTTGACCCACGCGATCAGCGGCTGCGTCGCGCCGCCGATCGGCCGCTGGCGCACCGAGTCGTAGCACCACTGGTCCCCCGCCTTGCCCGCGTCCGCGCACACCTGGTCGTTCCCGTAGAGCTCGCTCGCGGGCACCTTCAAGGCCGCGGCCAGCGAGCGCTGCAGCGCCGCCCGGCAGCGCGAGAGCGAGCCGCGGCCGCAGTAGCGCCGCGCGTAGGGGCCGCGGACGCGGCGGCCCAGCACCGTCCGCAGGTCCTTGCGCACGTACCCGAACCATGCGCCCTGATAGGCCGAGCCGTGATGGTCGCCGCCGCCGTTGGGCGGGTTGTCGATTGCGATCGTCGCGATCAGGCGCTCGTAGGCCGTCTTGCCGAGCACGGGCTCGAACTGCGCCCGCAGCCGGCGCGGCCACCAGGCGTCCACGATCCTGATCGCGTCGCTGTGCTCGTAGACCCCGTCGCGGTTCGCGTCGCGACGGAGCCCGCCGTCCGCGCGCCACGCCCGCAGCTCCGCCACCGCGCGGCGCAGCGCCGGGTCCCGCGGCCGGCCGAGGATCCGCAGCGCGAGCGGCAGGTCCACGTGCGCCCGCATGTCGCCCGTCCCCGCCACCTCCATCGCGTCGATGAGCCCCGGCAGCGTGAGCTTGCGCGGCCCGGCGATCGCCGCCCTTACGCGGTCCTCGAGCATCAGCGAGCGGTACGCGGAGGAGTACGGCTGCTCGTCGGCGGAGCGATAGCCGCGCGCCTGCTTGTTGTTCCAGTTGACGATGAACCAGTTGAACGTGTAGCCGATCTTCGCGGCCGCGCGCTTGAAGCTCTCCGGATCTCGCACGGCCGCGGGGTCGTTGAAGTCCATGAAGCCGGCGGCCGAGTCGACCTCGTGGAAGTAGGTCGAGCGCAACGTCGTGAAGATCACCGGCCGCCCGCGCACCGTCCTGCGCACGGCCACGAGCCCGAGCTTCGTCCGCTCCGCGCGCAGCGTCTGGGTGCCCGGCGCGGTGGAGTCGCCGGCGTTCGGCGTCCATGTGTTCGTCTTGTCGAGCACCTCGATCGGCTCGCAGCGGCCGCGGAAGCGGTAGTGCGTGCCGTTGCAGAGGTCGAGCGCGAACGTGTCGATGATGTCCTGGCCCGCCGAGGTGGCGCTCCACGCGGTAGTCGCGCCCGCGGCCGAGCTGGACGTAGAGGTTGATGCCGAGGAAGGCGGCGCCCGCGGCGTCGATCCCCGGCCCGTCGGCGCCGGCGGAATGCGTCGAACTTTCGGCCGGGGCCGCTTAGCAGCGATGCGCCGCCCGCGACCGTGCTGGAGAGCTTCAGCGAGCCGCGATCCGGCCGCGCGACGCTGCCGGGCGCCACCCGCCTGGCGGGCGCCAGGTAGGGGAAGCGCCCGTGCAGGACGGTCACCGGCGCCTCCGGGTCCTCGGCGGCACGGAAGTCGCGGAACACGCGCGCTCCGACCCGGCGCCCGAAGCGCCCCTCGAGCGCGTCGGCGAGCTGCGCGTTCTGGAGCTCCCCGCTGCCGCCCTTGCCGAAGATCCCGCCCACCAGCGCGGCGGTCGCGATCAGGTCCGTGCGCTTGAACGTCCGTGCGCTTGAACGGGTCCGGCCCCTGCGGGCGGCCGATCGCCGCGTACTCGGCGGGCATCTTCGTCGGGTCGAGCTTCGCCTCGAGGATGTACTCGTTCACGCCGGCGAGGTAGTCGTCGACGTCCTGCGCGACCTGCGCCCCCTGCGGACCCAGATAGCGCGGCCGGTCATTCGCCTGGCGCTCGAGGTCGGCCTCCGTGTAGGGCGCGACCGCCCACTGCTCGGCGTCCATCGCCTGGTTCGATTCCGCCCGCGAAGCTCGACAGGTCCGCGCGCCCGGCGTGGCGCAGCACGTCCATGAAGAACAGGCGGTCCTCCGCGCCGGCGTAGCCGAGCCCGAACATCGCCCCGCGGCGCGTGCGGCCGTAGACGTGCGGCACGCCGAACGCGCGGTCGCGCACGATCGTCACCTCGCCGCGCGGCGAGTACGTCCGCTCGGCCTCGCCCGGCGGCACGCCGAAGCTCGCGTCCCTGAAGTACTTCGGCACGTCGGACGCCTGCAGGCCGGGCGTCGCGTACATCAGGTCCGCGTACATCGGGAGCTGGTCGCAGCAGTGCGGCATCGTCGCGCCGGTGGAGCGGAACGCGAGGAGCTCGGCGACGTCGTAGCGCCCGCGGGTGCCCGAGGCAGGATGTCGCGGAAGCCGCCGCCGTCGTCGGCCTGGTAGGCGCCGGGCACCGGGGTGGGCCCGGGGAGCGGCGGGATCTGCGCGCCGGCGGGCGCGGCCAGCGCCGCGCACAGCGCGCCGGCGC
>JBIOTP010000015.1:0-10372 GCA_044865965.1 Solirubrobacteraceae bacterium | reverse complement strand
TGGAGGAGATGATCCTGGCCGAGCCCGGCCTCGTCCGGCCGATCCTGACGGACCCGGCCGCGGCGGAGGCCGCGGCGCGCGTGCGCGCCGCCGCCGACGCGGGCGAGCCGGTAGTCCTGATCGGCTGCGGGACCGCCGAGCACGCCGCGATGGCCGGCGCCGCGCTGCTGCGCGAGGCCGGCGCCACGACCGCGGTCGCCCGCGACGCCTTCGAGGCCGCCCTCGATCCCCAGCCGGGCGGCGTCCTCCTCGCCGTCTCCCACGAGGCCGGCACGCCGGCGACGCTGGCCGCCCTGCGCGCGGCGGCCGGCGACGCGATCCTGATCACCGCCCGCCCCGAGCGCGCGCCGCGCGGCGGCGCTGCCGTCCGGCCGGGCACCGCCCCGTGGCACGCGGCGTCTCCGACGCCTGGCGGCGAAGATCGCGGTGCCGCCGCGGCCGGCGCCGCGCCGGCGGGGCCGCTCGTGATCGGGACGCCGCTCGTGGACCGCTCGTGGTGCCACACGGTCGGGTACCTGTCGCCGCTGCTCGCGCTCCTCGCGATCGCGGCCCACGTGGCCGGCGCGCCGCCGGACGCGGACGCCGTCGGGCGGCTCGTCGACGCGACGCTCGCGCGGCGCGACGACCTCGCGCGCGCCGCGCGGGGACTCGCGGGCTGCGAGCGCCTGATCGTGTGCGCGAGCGGCGCCGACGAGGTGACGGCGCGCGAGCTGGCGCTGAAGGCCGAGGAGGGCCTGCACATGCCGACCACCCCGCTCGGGCTCGAGAAGGTGCTCCACGGCCACCTGCCCGCGTGCGACGCCGGGACCGGGCTCGTGGTGCTGCGCGCCGACCGGCGGGCGGCCGAGCGGCGGGACCTCCGCGCGGCCGACGTGCTGCGGGCGGCGGCGGAGCTCGGCCTGCGCTCGGTCGTGATCGGCCGCGCCGGCGCCGAGGCAGCGCGCACCGCCGAGGTCGTCGCGCTCGCGGACGAGCCGGCGCTGCCGCCGGTCGCCGCGGCGCTCGTGGAGGGCGCGCTCGCCGCCCAGCTGCTCACGCTCGGGCTCGTGATGGCGGCCGGGACGAACCCGGACCTGATCCGCCGCGATCAGGAGCCCTACCGCGCCGCGGCGGCCGCCGCCGAGGGGCGCACGGCGCACCTCGACCCGATCGCGTGAGCGGGGCGCCGGCGGCGCTCGCCGCATCGCTGCTGTGGGGCACGGCCGACTTCCTGGCCGGCCAGGCCGGCCGGCGCCACCCGGTGGTGCTGGTGGCGCTCGTCGGCCAGGCGGCGGGACTGCTCACGCTCGCCGCTGTGCTCGCGCTGCACGGCGCGGACGCCGGAGCGCTGCTGCCCCCGGGCCCCAGGCGCCGCCGCCGGGAAGGCGATCCCTGCGTTCACGCGGTCGGTGTCACCCGCTTCGCGTTCGCTTCATGAACCTTCTTCTGCGCGCCGGTCCGCCGCGCCGGCGGCAGCGGGGCGCCGGCACCGCGCGCCTCCAGCGCCTCCAGGTACGCGCGGTCCTCGCGCAGGATCGCCAGCGCCCGTGCCCCCTCCACCGGCCCGCCGTGCCCCGGCACCACGTGCGAAGCCTGCTCGACCAGCGGCTCGAGCCGCGCGAGCGTCGCCAGGTACGCCGCCGGCGAGCTGCGCTCGTGCAGCATCGGGATCTCGACCGGCGACAGGTAGTCGCCGCACACGAGCACCCGCGCCCACGGCACCCAGATCGCCATGCCGTCGACCGTGTGCCCGTCGGCCGGCTGCAGCTCCAGCTCGCGCTCGCCGACCTCCAGGTGGCCCGGCACCGGCAGCCGCTGCGCGCCCGGCAATGACAGCGGCCGCGGGCGCTCGACGTAGAGCTCGTCGTCGAACTCGCGCATCTCGCGCTGCGCCGCCCCCGGCTCGTCGATCAGCCGCGCGGCGGTCGTCTCCGCGCAGCCGAGCGGCGCCTCCGGGAACGCGTAGCGCCCCAGCAGGTGGTCCCAGTCGGCGTGCGTGGCGAGCAGGCCGACGACCGTGAAGCCCGCCTGCGCGGCCAGCGCGGGGAGCGCCTCGAGCTCGTCCGGGAACACCGGCGAGTCGATGCAGAACGCCTCGCCCCCCGAGCGCACCAGCGTGCACGTCGTCGCGTACGCGCGCGACGTGACGACGACGACGTCCGGGTGCAGCCCGACGGCCCTCAAGCGGCGCCGAGCAGCTTCGCCGCCTCGAGCAGCGACTTCACCTCGGCCGTCGGCTTCTTCTGCGACGCGTCGAGCTGCTCCTTGTGGCGGTTGACCCAGATCACCGGGATCTTCAGCTTGATGCAGGGCTCGACGTCGTAGTAGTAGCTCGACGCCACGTGCACCCAGCCCTTCCGGCCGCCGATCCGGCGCTCGCACTCCTTGAAGTGGGCGGGGTCGGGCTTGTAGGAGCGCACCTGCTGCGCGGTGACCACGAGGTCGAAGTCGCTCTTGAAGTGGCGGCGCGTCTCGCCCAGCAGCTTGTCGTCGATGTTGGAGATCAGTCCGAGCTCGAACTTCTTGGCGAACCGCTCGAGCTGCGTGTTGGTCTCCTTGAACGGCGGCCAGCGCTTGACCGAGTCGGGCAGGAAGCCGGAGCGCGACGGCTCGAGCGGCCACCCGAGCTGGCGCGAGATCTGGACGGCCGTGCGGCGCAACACCTCGGCGTAGAGCTCGTACGACCCGCCCTTGATCTCCTGCTGGATCTCGAGGAAGAGCGGCACGAGCTCCTCCCGGGCCAGCGTGTAGCCGTCCTTGTCGGCCTCCTTGACGAAGGCGTCGTAGGCGCCGGTCTCCCAGTCGATCAGGGTCCCGTATACGTCGAAGGTAACGAAATTGACATCCTTGGGCAGAGCCATTGCGGCCGTGCATGATGACATTCGGCCGCTCCACCGGGTATCACGGCGGGAGTAGGATCCGTAGTAGGAAGACATGTCCACGCTCGGCCTGATGCTCGTGCTCGTGGGCGCCGCGCTGGTGGTGGCGGAGGCGCACGTGCCGAGTCACGGAGTGCTCGGCAGCGGGGCGGTGATCGCCCTGGCGGCGGGTGTTGCGCTGGCGGTCTCGGGAGCCGGGATCGCGTTCGGGGTCGCGCTCGCCTGCGGATTGGTCGTGGGCATCGTCGGCGCGATCTGGCTGTGGGTGATGGTCCGCAAGGCGCTGGCCGCGCGGCGCATCCGAGTGCGCAACGAGCTGGTCGGCCGCGTGGGAGTAGTGCGCGCCGTGCCGCAGCCGATGGGTCAGGTGTTCGTTGACGGCGCGCTGTGGCGCGCTCGTCTGTGGGGGCTCGACGGGAATGAGCGCCAGCTCGCGGCGGGCGACCCGGTCGTCGTCGAGCGCATCGACGGCCTGACCCTGACCGTCCGCCCTGCGGAGGAATGGGAGGTGGCGCCGTGATGACGGCCGTCTTGACCGTGTTGTTCACCCTGCTCGTGGTGCTGTTCGCGCTCGCGGGCGCGTCCGTCCGGGTGCTGCGCGAGTACGAGCGCGCCGTGGTGTTCCGGCTCGGCCGCGTGATCGACAAGAAGGGGCCGGGGCTGATCCTGCTCGTCCCCGCGATCGACCGCATGGTGCGCGTCTCGCAGCGCACGGTCACGCTCAACGTGCCGCCGCAGGACGTGATCACGCGCGACAACGTGCCCGTCCGGGTGGACGCCGTCGTGTACTTCAAGGTCGTCGACCCCGACAGCGCGATCGTCCAGGTCGAGAGCTTCTTGAAGGCGACCTCGCAGATCGCCCAGACGACGCTGCGCTCGATCCTGGGCAAGGCCGACCTGGACGCGCTCCTGTCCGAGCGCGAGCGCCTCAACGAGGACCTGCAGAAGATCATCGACGACCAGACCGAGCCGTGGGGCATCAAGGTCACCACGGTCGAGATCAAGGACGTCGGCATCCCCTCCACGATGCAGCGCGCGATGGCCCGCCAGGCCGAGGCCGAGCGCGAGCGGCGGGCGAAGATCATCAACGCCGAGGGCGAGTTCCAGGCGGCCGCTCGGCTCGCGCAGGCCGCGGACGTGATCAGCCGCAACCCGGCCACGATCCAGCTGCGCTACCTCCAGACCCTGAGCGAGATCGGGATCAACCAGAACTCGACGGTCGTGTTCCCGCTGCCGATCGACCTGATCAAGCCGCTGCTGAAGGCCGCGACCGAGACCCCGGCCGAGGAGGAGGCGGAGGCCCCGCCGGCGGAGCTTCCGCAGGGCCCCAACGGCGGCGACCCGCTGCTGCCCGCGCGCGAGAAGGAGAAGGAGGCGGCGGACCGCTAGCGCGCGGCGGGGCCGCTAGAGTGCGGCGCCGCCGATGGATCTCCTCGAATACCAGGGCAAGCAGCTGTTCGCCCGCCACGGGGTTCTGGTGCCCAGCGGCGCCCCCGCCGCCACCGTCGAAGAGGCCGTCGCCGCCGCCGACGAGATCGGGTACCCCTGCGTCGTCAAGGCGCAGGTGCAGATCGGCGGGCGCGGCAAGGCCGGCGGCATCAAGGTCGCCCAGGACCGGTCCGAGGCCGAGGCGCACGCGCGGGCGATCCTCGGCATGGACATCCGCGGCCACACCGTCCACGAGGTGTGGATCGAGGCGGCGTCCGACATCGCGGCGGAGTACTACGCGTCGATCGTCTTCGACCGCTCCGCCAAGCGCCCGCTGGTGATGCTCTCCACCCAGGGCGGCATGGACATCGAGGAGGTCGCCGAGCGCGACCCGGGCGCGATCGCGCGCCTGCACGTCGACCCGCTGCTCGGCTTCCAGGACTTCCACGCCCGCCGCCTGGCGTTCGAGGCCCGCGTCGACGCCGACGTCGTGCGGCCGATCGGCGCGATGCTCAACCGCCTCTATGACGCGTTCGCGGCCGAGGAGGCGATGCTCGTCGAGGTCAACCCGCTGATCGTCACGTCCAAGCGCGAGGTGATGGCGCTCGACGCCAAGGTCACGCTCGACGACAACTCGCTGTTCCGCCACGCCGGCAACGCCGGCCTGCGCAACGTCGCCGCGGAGGACGAGCAGGAGCGGATGGCGCGCGAGCGCGGCCTCACCTACGTGAAGCTCGACGGCAATGTCGGCATACTTGGCAACGGGGCGGGCCTGGTGATGTCGACGCTCGACGTCGTCGCCCAGGCCGGCGGGCGCCCCGCAAACTTCCTGGACGCGGGCGGCGGCTCGCGGGCGGAGGCGATCACGCAGGCCGTCGAGGTGATCCTCTCCAACCCGAGCGTCACCGCCGTGCTGTTCAACATCTTCGGCGGCATCACTCGCTGCGACGAGGTCGCCCGCGGCCTGATCGAGGCGTTCGACCAGATCAAGCCGCAGGTGCCGTTCGTCGTGCGCCTCGACGGCACCAACGACGCGGAGGGCCGCAGGCTGCTCGCCGACGCGAACCTCCCCAACGTCCACGCGGAGGCGACCATGCTGGGCGCCGCCAGGCGCGTCGTGGAGTTGGCGGGATGAGCATCCTGGTCGACAACGACACGCGCCTGTGCGTCTCCGGCATCACCGGCCGCGAGGGCACGTTCCACACCCTCAACAACAGGCGCTACGGGACCAACGTGGTGTCCGGTGTCACGCCCGGCAAGGGCGGCCAGGACGTCGAGGGGATCCCGGTGTTCGACACGTTCCACGACGCGGTCGCGCAGACGGGCGCGAACACGGCGATGATCTTCGTCCCGCCGCGCTTCGCCGCCGACTCGATCCTCGAGGCCGAGGACGCCGGCATCGGGCTGGTGGTCGCCATCACCGAGGGAATCCCCGCGCACGACGAGCTGCGCGTCTACAACCACCTCACGGCCACCGGCCGGACCCGCCTCGTCGGCCCCAACTGCCCGGGCATCCTGTCGCCCGGCAAGGCCAACGTCGGGATCATCCCCGCCGCGTTCTTCAGCGAGGGCAACGTCGGCGTCGTCTCGCGCTCGGGCACGCTCACGTACCAGATCGGCAACGAGCTCGCCCACAGCGGCTTCGGCAACTCCACGATCGTCGGCATCGGCGGCGACCCCGTGCCCGGGTCGAGCTTCATCGACATCATCGCGCTCTTCCAGGAGGACCCGGAGACCGAGCTGATCGTGATGGCCGGCGAGATCGGCGGCTCCGCGGAGGAGGAGGCCGCCGACTTCATCGCCGACAACGTGTCCAAGCCGGTCGTCGCCTACATCGCAGGCTTCACGGCCCCGCCGGGCAAGACGATGGGCCACGCCGGCGCGATCGTCTCCGGCACCGCCGGCACCGCGAAGGCGAAGGCCGAGGCGCTGGAGTCCAAGGGCGTCCGCGTCGGCCGCACCCCGACCGAGGTCGCGGAGATCGCCGCCGAGATCGCGGGCTCGCTGAAGACGGCCTGAGCCGCTAGGAGACGTGGAAGGTCTTCGTCGGGAGCGACGAGGCCTTGTAGGACGAGCCCTTGGTGGGCACGAACCGCACGCGCATCCGCCACGTGCCCGGCTTCTTGAAGCGATAGGTGAAGCGGAAGGGCTTCTTGGCGCCCTTGCTGAAGCGCGAGGTGCCAATCCAGCGCTTGCCCTGCTTGCGGTCGAAGAAGATCTGCGTCTTGCCCGTCACCGAGCCGAGCTTCTGTGACGGGATCACGCTGCCGCGGAGCGAGAGCCGGCGGTGGCGGACCTTGCCGACCTTGAGGTCGACCTTGGTCTTGATCGCGATCTTGTACTTGCCGCCGCCGACCTTGGTCACCTTCACGCTGACGGTGCCGACGTTCTTTGCCTCGTCGTAGGCCTTCGCGGTGACCGTGTGCGGGCCGTAGGCGAGCTTCTTGGCGCCCTGCCAGTCGAGGCTGACCTTGGCGGCCGTCGCGGTCTGCGCCTTGGTGACGACCGGGATCTCCTTGCCGTCGACGAAGACGTCGACGTTGGTGACGCCCTGGTCGTCGCTCGCCGACACGCTGATCGGGAGCGAGGTCAGGTAGACCGAGTTGTCGGTCGGCGCGTTGATGCGGACGGTCGGCGCCGAGATGTCGAGGGCCCCGCCGCACGGGATCGCGCCGACGCCGGCTGCGCCCTGGAACGCCGCGAACGCGGGCTTGGGCGCCAGCGCCGTTGTCGTCAGGCCGAGCTGGCGGTCGTAGTCGGGCGAGTTGGAGTCCACGTCGCTGAGCGAGAACCACAGCGCGTGGGTGACGTACGGGTCGTTCGCCAGGCAGCCGTACGCCTTCGTGAGGAAGTCGGCCTGCTGGTCCGGCGACACGCCGCCGGCCTTCGTGCCGGCGCGGGCGCCGGTATTGCAGATCGCGCCGGTCGTCGACCAGCCGATCTCGGTCATCCAGATCGGCTTGTCGTCGCCGTGGTCGGCCATCGTGCGGCGCACCTCGCGATAGCCGGTGAACGAGTAGCGCCCGATGCGCCCGCTCGGCTCGCGGTAGTACTCCCGCGGGTCGGTCGTCAGGCACGCGGTGTCGGTGTGGATGCCGACCGCGTCGAAGTGGCCCTTGGCGCCGTTGGCGTACAGCGCCTCGAGGAAGTCGTAGTCGTTCGCGACCATGCCGCCGGTCACGACCAGGGCGGACGGGTCGCCGGCCTTGAACGCCGGGTAGGCGGCCTTCAGCATCGCGGCGTAGGCGGCGGGGTTCGGGCCGCCCGGCCAGTACGGCGCGTCGTCGGGCTCGTTCCAGACCTCGTAGCCGACCACGCCCGAGCCCTTCAGCGCGCTCGAGAGCTCCTCGGCGACGCGGGCGTAGGTGGCGTTGTCGGGCGGGGTGGCCGAGCCGGGCCGGGCCATCAGCGTGACGAGCGTCGACGCGCCCATCGAGCGCGCGCGCTGCGCGAACTGGCGGTACTGGTCGACGCGCCAGTCGATCATCGCGCCCGGGGTGCTCTCCACCTCGGAGGCGAACGCCCAGACGCGCACCGTCTTGGCGTGCGATTCTGCCAGCCTTGACCAGCCGGCCTCGGAAAGCGGGACGGACGTGACGTTCACGCCCGGGGTGCTGGCGGACGCCGGCGCGGCGAGCGCGAGCAGGGCGAGGGCGGTGGTGATCGAAAGGCGAATGCGCATGCTTTCCGTGACAACGGCACTTGCGGGCACAACTTGAGCCCGCCGGGGAAACTCGCCGCGGCGCTGGCGCTCCTCGCCGCCTTTCCCGCCGCCGCCCACGCGCGCGCGGGCGACCCCGACCGCGGCTTCGGGCGCGCCGGGACCGTGACGCTCAAGGCGGTGAACGCCGACGCCGTCGGCGGCGCCGTGAAGGTGCTGCGCGGCGGGGAGGTGCTGGCCGGCGGCAGCGCGGCGGGACAGTTCGTCGTGCTGCGCCTGCGCCGGACGGGCTCGGTCGACCGCCGCTTCGGCAACGACGGCCAGGTCGTGCCCCAGCTCCCGGGGACGACCCTGGACGGCGTGCGCGCGCTCGCGACGTTCCGCGACGGGCGGATCGTGGCCACCGCCACGCTCCAGGTGAGCGGCGGCACGACGCGCTGGGCGGTCGTGCGCCTGCTGCCCAACGGCGAGGTCGACCCGAGCTTCGGCGGCGGCCTCGGCTACGTGCTCGCCGGCCCGGACGCGGCCGTGCTGGGCGCGATGGTGATGGACCGCACAGGCGACATCGTGCTCGCCGGCGCCCGCACGGTCGGCGCCGCCGAGGTCCCGGTGGTCGAGCGGCTCCTCCCCGACGGCACGCCGGACCCGGGCTTCGGCGCGGGCGGGACCGTCGACGGCGGCGCGCTCGGGCTCTCCGGCCGCGCCACCGGCGTGCTCGTGCGCCCGGACGGCACGACCACGTTCTGCACCGGCACGGCGGCCGACCGCGTCGGCCCGTCCACCTTCACGCTCGTCCGCCTGCTCGCCACCGGCGCGCCCGACCCCGGCTTCGGCGGCACCGGCGTGGTCTCGCTGCCGCTGACGCCGATCGGCGGCCCGGGCGCGGGCGCGGCCGCCGTGCGCGGGGGCCCCTCCGGCACGCTGCTCGTCGCCGGCACCGACGCCAGCGAGCGCGGGACCGAGCGCGGCGTCGTGCTGCGGCTGCGCCCCGACGGGACGCTCGACCCGCGCTTCGGGACCGGCGGCATCATCCGCGTCGCGCGCAGCGGCCGCTCGCTACGGCTGGCGGCGATGGTGCGCGACCCGCACGGCCGGATCCTGCTGGCCGGCACCGGGCCCGCCCCCGGCGGCCTGGTGGTCCGGCTGCGCGCGAGCGGCCGGCGCGACCGCACGTTCGGCAACGGCGGCCTCACCTACCCGCGGCTCGGCCGGCCGCCGGGCGGCGACCCGATCTACACGACGCTGGACGCGATCGACGCCGACGGCTCGCGCGCGCTGCTGGCCGGCTCCGCGGCCGGGCCGGGGACGCTGCTGCGCGCGCCCGGCGGCACGACCTACCTCGGCCGCTTCGCGCTCACCGTGTCGCGATTGCGGTGACCCTTTCGTGCAGCCACGGCACGTGCGGCTCGTGCTCGGGCTTCATCAGCACGCTGCGCAGCACGCGCACGCCGTCGGCGTCGATCTCGACGTCGGGGTGGATGGCCGCGAACGCCGGCGCGTCGATCCGCAGCGTGCTCAGGTAGACGGGGTCGGCGGCGGCCATGCCGGTGTCGAGCACGCGCTGCGAGGCCGCGTCGATCGCGCTCGCACGGTCCGCCGCCGGGAAGTAGGTGAGGATGTCGAGCTCGGGCGGCAGGTGCAGCCGCAGCGCGTCCGAGGCCTCGATCAGCTCAGCCCATGCGCGCGCCGCGCGCACGCCCGCCGCCAGCACCGGCGCGAGGTCGAGCGCGCGCAGCGTCAGCCACAGCGCGGCGGCGGCCGCGCCGGCGCGCGAGCACTCGAGGCTGATCTCGCCGAGGTGCAGCTCGCCCGACGTGAAGTACGTGTACGGCGAGTCGTGCTTGTAGAGCCGGCCGACGTCGGGGTCGCGGAACAGCACCGCGCCGCAGCCGTAGGGCTGCAGGCCGTGCTTGTGGGGGTCGATCACGACCGAGTCGCACTCGCCGACGGAGAGGAACGGGGCGGCCGGCACGAGCGGCTCGGGCTCACGGGCGAGCAGCGTGAAGAACCCGCCGTACGCCGCGTCGACGTGCAGGCGCACGCCGTGGCGCTCGCGCAGCGCGAGCGCCTCATGGACGTGGTCGACGGCGCCCGTCCCCGTCGCGCCGGCGGTCAGCACGACGGTGCCGACGTCGCGGCTGCGGCACAGCAGCTCGACCGCGTCGAGATCGATCCGCCCGGCGGCGTCGGCCGGCGCCGCGAGCGCCTCGACGCCCAGCACGCCGCACATCCGCGCGTGCGTGTAGTGGGCGCCGGCGCCGTGCACGACGGCGGTGCCGGGACGCAGCTCGCGCGCCACCCACAACGCCTCGAGGTTGGCGATCGTCCCGGACGAGGTCAGGTGGCCGAGCGCCTCGCCGGGCAGCCCGAGCATCGCCGCGAGGTCGCGGACGACCTCCTTCTCCATCTCGCTCGTCGCGGGCCC
>JBIOTP010000014.1:0-9706 GCA_044865965.1 Solirubrobacteraceae bacterium | reverse complement strand
ATCCCCGCTGATCGCCGCGGCGGCCGCGGCCGCCGTGCTCGCCCTCGGCGCGACGGGCGCCCGCGCCGTGTCGCCGCCGCCCGAGCTCGTGTCCTTCGACGGCGCGACCAACGTCGACGTCGCGCTGCGCGCGGCCGGCGTCGCGCGCACGCCGTGCCACGGCCAGGCGGTCGTGAGCACGAGCAGCGGGTCGCCGGCGGGTCCGTTCGCGGACGTGACCTGCCCGGAGATCACGCTGCGGTTCGACGGCGCGCAGGCGTTCGTCCGGATGTGGGTGGGCTCGGACGAGCGGGGCGCCGTGACGGTCACGGCGTACGACGCGGAGGGCGGACGGGTCGACGCGACGACGTTCGCGCCCGAGCAGCCGTGGACGCACGTCGCGCTCGCGCCGCGCGACCCGCCGGAGCGCCCCGTGATCGCGCGCGTGACGATCTCCGTGGCGCAGGCGAGGTCGATTCACTTCGACGAGTTGAGCCTCTCCACCGAGCCGCAGCCGGACACGGAGATCACGTCCGGCCCGGACCCGCTGACGCGCGCCCGTGACGCGCGCTTCGCGTTCGCGTCGAGCGATCCCGATCGCGACGCAGTCACCGTCTGCTCGCTCGACGGCGCCCGCGAGCGCGCGTGCAGGTCGCCGGTCGGCTACCTGGACCTCGCGGACGGGCCGCACACGTTCCGAGTGTGGACGGTCGCCGCCGGCGGGCTCGTGGAAGCGACGCCCGCCGAGTACCGCTGGACGGTCGACACCCAGCGCCCGGACACGCGCATCGACGCGGGGCCGCCGCGGCTCACGCAGTCGCCGGACGCGAGGTTCGAGTTCGGCTCGCCGAGCCAGGGCGTCGCGTCGTATCGCTGCCGGCTCGACGACGGGCGCGTGCTGCCCTCGTGCGTTTCCCCGGTCACCCACACCGGCCTCGCCGAGGGCGATCACGTGTTCTCCGTGTGGGCCGTGGACGGCGCCGGCAACGCCGACGACAGTCCGGCGCAATGGACCTGGACGATCGATCGCACGCCCGCGAGCGTCGTCGTCACCGCGCCCGCGCCCCTCACGAATACAGCCGGCGCGAGCATCGCGTTCACGTCGCCGGCGCAGGACGTGGAGCGCTTCGAGTGCCGCTTCGACGGCGATCCGGGCTTCGCGCCGTGCGCCTCCCCGGCGGTCCGCACGCGCCTGCCCGACGGCGCCCACTGGTTCCAGGCGCGCGCGATCGACCGCGCCCGCAACGTCGGGCCGGCGTCGCCGGCGGCGACGTGGACGGTGGACACGGTCGCGCCGGAGACGACGATCTCCGGCGCGCCGCCGCGCGTCACCGCCGGCGGCGCGGAGGTGACGTTCGGCTCCCCGGACGCCGCCGGCTTCGAGTGCGGGCTCGACGGCGCGGCCTTCGCGCCCTGCACGTCGCCGCTGCGGGTCGGCCGCCTCGCGGACGGCGAGCACCACGTGGAGGTGCGCGCCGTCGACGGCGCCGGCAATCGCGACGCGACGCCGGCGGCGGCGGCCTGGACCGTCGACGCCCCGGACGCCGACGGCGTCCCGGCCGCGAGCGACAACTGCCCGGACGCCGCGAACCCGGCGCAGCAGGACGACGACGGCGACCGCATCGGCGACGCCTGCGATCCCTTCCGCCTCGGGAACCAGCCGCCGGTCGCGGGCGTCCGGGCCACGCTGCGGGTGCTCAGCGGCGAGGTCAGGATCCTGCTGCCCGGGCGCCGCACCATGCAGGCGGGTGACGGCTACATCCCCCTGAAGGGCGTGGCGAGCATTCCGATCGGCTCCACCGTCGACGCCCGCAGGGGCCGGGTCGAGTTGGCGACGGCGGGCGACTTCAGGCCCGCGACCCGCCGCCTCCAGACCGCCACCCTCGGCGCGGCGATGTTCCGGATCCGCCAGGCGCGGGCGCAGCGGCGTGGAGTCGGCGCACGCACCGACCTCGAGCTCCAGACGCCGCCCGGCAGCGAGCGCGCCTGCGTCGCCCGCGGCGCCGCCAAGGGCGCGGTCCGCTCGCTCAGCGGCGCCTCCAAGGGCGTCTTCCGCGCGGTGGCCGGCGCGAGCGTGACGACGTTCAGCGGCAGCGCGACGTGGGTCGTCGAGGACCGCTGCGACGGCACGCTCACCCAGGTCGGTCGCGGCCGCGCGACCGTCTACGACCGCGCGCGGCATCGCACCCGCGTGGTCCGCGCCGGCGAGGGCTACCTCGCGCGGGCGCGCCTGTTCGTCGCGAAGAAGGGGCGCTCAGGGCAAGTAGGGTCCCGTCCATGGACTTCGTTCTCCCGGAGGCCACGATCGAGTCGATCCTGCGCGTGCTCCGGTCGCGGGAGCTGTCCGCGGTCGAGCTCGTGCAGGGCTACCTCGACCGGATCGACGCCTATGACCGCACGCTGACCTCGATCGTGACGATCAGCGAGCACGCGCTCGACCGCGCCGAGGAGCTCGACCGCGCGCTCGCGGACACCGGCGCGCCGGCGGGCCCGCTGCACGGCGTCCCGGTGCTGCTGAAGGACAACATCGAGACCGCCGGCATCCCGACGACGTTCGGCTCGATCGCGATGGACGGCTACCGGCCCGCGCGGGACGCGACCGTCGCCCGGCGCCTGCGCGAGGCGGGCGCGATCGTGCTCGCCAAGACCGCGCTGCCGGACTGGGCGACGTCGTGGTTCTCGTACTCGTCGAAGACCGGCGAGACGCGCAACCCCTACGACACCGACCGCGACCCCGGCGGGTCGAGCGCCGGCACCGGCGCGGCGGTGGCGGCGAACCTCGGGGCGGTCGGGCTCGGGACCGACTGCGGCGGCTCGATCCGGGTGCCGTCGTCGTTCTGCAACCTCGTCGGCGTCCGCAGCACGCCGGGCGTCGTGCCGCGCACCGGCAGCTCCTACCTGGTGATCCCGCAGGACACGGTCGGGCCGATGGCGCGAACGGTGGCGGACGCCGCGCGGGTGTTCGACGTGCTGGCCGGCTACGACCCGGCCGATCCGTACAGCGTCGCCGCGACCGTCGCGCGGCGCGAGCGCCCGTACGCGGCCGAGCTGGACGCCGGCGGGCTGCGCGGCGCGCGCGCCGGCCTCGTCACCAACGCGGTCGGCGAGGATCCGCAGGTCACGGCGATAGTCGCCCGCGCGGTCGACGGGCTCAAAGACGCGGGCGCGACGGTCGTCGAGGTCGAGATCCCCGACCTGTTCGACCACATCGTCGCCACGTCGATGTACACGGACCGCTCCAAGCACGACCTCGACTCCTACCTGGCCGAGCTCGACGACCCGCCGGTGCGCAGGCTCGCCGACGCCTACGAGCGCGAGCAGTACGACAAGCGGCTCGACCTCATGGACGCGATCATGGACGGGCCCGACGAGCCCGACGAGGACCCCGGCTACCTCAAGCGCTTCGCCGCCCGCCACGAGTTCACGCTCGTGGTCGCGAACGCGATGGCCGAGCTCGACGTGCTCGTCTATCCGAGCGTGCAGATCCCGCCGCCGACGATGGCCGGCCGGGCCGACTGGACGACGCTGACGTTCCCCACCAACACCCTGATCGCCTCCCAGACCTGGATGCCCGCGATCACGGTGCCCGCCGGCTTCACCGGCGACGGCGCGCCGGTCGGGCTCGAGCTGGTCGCGATGCCCTACCAGGACGGCCCGCTGTTCCGCTACGCGTTCGCCTTCGAGCAGGCGACCGGCCACCGCCGGGCGCCGGAGGGCTGCCCCTGATGCCGGCCGTCGGCGAGCTCGAGCTCCCCTCCTTCGACTACGTGGACCCGACGCTGCGCGGGCCGCGCTTCCACGCGGCGCTGCGCGAGGTGCGGGCGCAGGGCTGGCTGGCGTCGATGCCGCTGGGCTTCATCGCGCTCGAGCGCGAGGCCGGCGAGTTCTTCCTGCGCAGCCGCGCGTGCAGGAGGCGCTCGCGTTCCTCGCGCCGCGGATGCCGGACCTGGCCCCGGACGGCGAGCCGGCCTACGGCTCGATCGACGGCATCTACGGGCTCGACGCGCTGCCCGTCCGCTGGGAGCTCACAGCCAGTTCGCGCGCTTGAACGAGCCGTAGAGCGCGACCGCTGCCAGCACCATCAGCGCGATCACGCCGGGGTAGGCGGCGTGCCAGCGCAGCTCCGGCATGTGCTGGAAGTTCATGCCGTAGAAGGACGCGATGAACGTCGGCACGGTGATGATCGCCGCCCACGCCGAGATCCTGCGCACGACGTGGTTCTGCTCCACCGAGATCACGGCCATGTTGGCCTGCAGGATCGTCGTCAGCAGGTCGCGCTGGGCGACGATCTCCTCGTTGACGAGCTTGAGGTGGTCATCGACGTCGCGGAAGTACTGGCGCAGCCCGTCGCCGATCTCCAGCACGCCGCCCTGCGTGATCGCCGCCGCCGGCCCGAGCAGCGGGTGCACGGCGCGATAGAAGTCGCTCACCTCGCGGCGCAGCAGGTAGATCCGCTGGGTCGGCGCGGCGGCGCCGGAGAACACCGTGTGCTCGACCTCCTCGATGTCGCCCTCGAGGCCCTCGACGACCGGCGCGTAGTCGTCGACGACCTTGTCGAGGATCGCCCACAGCACCGCCGCCGGGCCCTCCTCGAGCAGCGCCGGCCGCTGCTCGAGCCGCAGCCGCGCGCCGTGCAGGTCGCTGGCCACGCCCTGGCGCACGGTGATCACGAAGCCGGGGCCGATGAACATCGAGATCTCGCCGAACTCGACCTCCTCGCGCTCGTCGACATAGCGCGCGGTCCGCAGGACGACGAACGCGACCCGCCCGTCGTACTGCTCGAACTTGGGCCTCAGGTGGAAGCTCTGGGCGTCCTCGACCGCCAGCTCATGGAGGCCGAAGATCGTCTGGATGGACTCGAGCTCCTCCGCCTCGGGCTCCACCATGCCCAGCCACACGAAGCCCGGCTCCCGCTGGCAGATCGCGGCCGCCTCGCGGGGATCCATCCTCCCCTCGTGCTGGCGGCGCCCGTCCTTGTAATGGGCGCAGTCGACGATCATGGCTCGCTTTCCGTTGTCCCCTGGTGGCCGTCCGCGTATGCTCGCGCACACCCGTGAGAGAACCAGTCCATCAGATCCATCGGCGCCGCCGGGGGGAGCCCGAGCCCCCCGCCGAGAAGGTCGCGGGGCGCGACCCGCTCACGCTCCCGCGCGCGCTCGGCAACCAGGCGTTCGGCCGCCTCCTGCGCCAGCCCGTCGCGCCTCCCGCGCCCCTGACCGACGAGCAGCAATGGGAGGCCGACTGGAACGACCCGGCGTTCGCGAAGGCCCAGCACTACTTCGAGGGGCCCGACCGTCCGGTCGGCAACAAGAAGTTCCGGTACGACACGCTGTGCCCGCTGTACAAGGCGCACGGGATCAAGCGCCCGCTCAAGTACGTGTCCGAGAACATCGTCACGGCCACGCTCTACGGGCACAAGAGCCCGGCCCACCAGTCACTCGCGAGCGCCATGGCGACGGCCGAGACCAACCTGCGCACGCAGGGCTACGCCGACGCCCCGTTCCGCAAGATGTGGGCCTTCAACCCGCGCACCCAGACCGGCGGGCAGTGGAGCAACCACGCCGACGGCAAGGCGGTCGACATCGACGAGCTCACCAACCCGCGGCTCCTGGGCCAGCACAACCGCGACGTCATCACCGCGCTCACCGGCTATGACATCGAGGCGAAGAACCCGGGCGCCGGGCGCGGGATGGACTCCTATGACTCGGCGGCCGACGCGAGCCGGATCTTCCAGGACCTCTACAGCAAGGAGGGCATGGAGGACCGCGTCGAGGGCTTCGAGTCCGACGAGCTGGAGATCCAGGAGCTCGCCAAGGCGCAGGCCGAGGAGCTCGCCGGGCTTCCGACCGGCAAGAAGGCGACCAAGGAGGACGTCGCCAAGCGCAAGGCGGCGCAGGCCGAGCTGAAGGCCACCCAGGCCCGCCTCAAGTCCACGATCGCCAAGCGCAAGACGCTGCAGGCGGAGCTCAAGCACTTCGAGGCGCTCGACGCCGCCGTCGACAAGCTCGAGACGGAGATCGACGGGCTCAACGGCAAGATCGAGAAGCTCCAGCAGGAGATCGATCTCCTGGACAGCGGCGTGCCGGTCGCGGGCGTGAAGAACCCGAAGGCCAAGATCGCCGCCGACAAGAAGGAGATCAAGGCGACCGAGCTGACGATCAAGAAGCGCCAGAAGAAGCTCGACGACGCGATCAAGGCGCGCGAGGGCGACACGCTGCGCGGCTACGCGCAGCGCGGGTTCCTCGATCTCAACAAGGACCTCGTGGAGGCGATGAAGGCGGCGGGGCTGCGGTGGGGCGGCGACTACGAGGGCGTCAAGGACTTCATGCACTTCGAGGTCGTCTGACGATGGCGCTCGTCGCCCCGGCGGCGAGGTAGCGGTAGGAGGCGCCGCGCACGAGCCGCGTCGTCAGGCTCCAGTAGCCCTGGGAGTCGGGCCGCACGGTCGCGACCGTGCGCCAGCGCGCGCTCCCGGCCAGCCGCCGCTCGACGGTCACCTCGGGCGCGTCGGCGCGCCGCGCCTGCCCCCACAGGCGGCTGCGGGCGGCGTCCACGACGAACGGGGTGGCGAAGTGTCCGAGGCTCGGCTTGGCCCGCCCATCGGCGTAGCGCAGCCCGGACTGCCAGCCGGCGCCCGCGGCGCTGATCGGCTCGTCGCGCCAGATGTACTGCGTGAAGAGCTTCACGCGCTTGTCGCGCCAGGCCAGGTAGGCGGCCTTCTGGAGCCAGGCGTCCTGCGTCGCGGCGGAGACGCCGGCGAAGCGGTCCGGCGGGTCCGTCTGGTAGCCGTACTCGTCGAGGAAGAGGTTGAACCGGCTGGTCGTCGGCCGCAGGGCGCCCGCCCGCTGGAGCCGGTCGAGCGTGGACTCCAGGCGCGGCAGCGAGGCGAGGTCGACGTCGTCGGGGTTCGGGAACGGCCTGTCGGGGGCGGTCAGGACGCCGTGGGGATGGAACGCGAAGCCGTCCGCGGTCGCCGGGTGGAAGGACCGGCAGCGGCCGGAGCGGATGCGCGCGAAGCGCGCCGTCATGCAACCGAGCGCGCGGGCGAAGACCAGCGGGCGCTCCGCCGAGCCCGAGCGCAGCAGGTCGCTCCCGCGTGAGGACATGGCGCCGATCAGGACCTGCGCGCCGGGGTCGGCCGCGTGCACCGCGGGATAGGCGGCGCGCACCAGCTCGCGGTAGAGGTGCGGCGCGATCGGCGTGCAGCCGGAGCGTGTGCAGCTCGCCTGCGGGCGCAGCCATGACGAGAGGTTCGGCTCGTTCCAGAGGATGTAGCGGTCGACGCGGTCGCCGTAGCGCGTTGCGACCGCCTCGGCGAACGCGGCGTACTCCGCGGGGTCGGGCTCGAAGCGCGGGTCGTCGCGCCGCGGCTCGCTGCTCGTCCACAGCGGCCCCGGGCCGGTGATCGTGAGCATCGGCCGCATGTCCGCGTTCGAGACGCGGTCCACCGCCGCATCCAGCGCGCTCCAGTCGTAGCCCGGCGACGCCGGGTCGGCGCCGTCGAACCCGGCCGGCCGCGTGCGGCGCCCGGCGCCGGGCGCGATCCGCGACCACAGCGCGTAGATCCGCACGTCCTGGATCCCGAGCCGGCGCCACTCCTTCACGGCCCGGTCCGCCTCGGCGCCGCCGCCCAGCAGGACGCGGTCGTCGGCGATCCCGACCGTCGGGCCCGCCGCCTTGGCGGGCGTGGCGATCAGGACGACGAGCAGCAACGCGGCAGCGAGCAGACGGGGCATGCGAGCGGAACGCGCCCCGCCACGCCCGAGTTGCGTTCATAAAGCCACATAAACGGGGTCAGACCCCGTTCAAGGTTTGGTCTCCTGAGCGGCAACCTGTGTCGCGCCGAGGCGCACGTCCGTCGCACCGCGTACCGGCAGGTCAGTAGCGGACCAGCACGCGCTTGGCGCGCGAGTAGGCGGGCAGCGCGTCGACGCCGTCGGGGCCGCCCGCGGAGTTGACGAGCACGCAGTCGGCCCTGACGCCGTCGGCGACGCGGTGCCCGCGCGCGAGGTCGCGCGTCCAGACCGACACCACGGGGCTCCCGGCGAGCGCGACCGCCTCGTGCTCGTCGTCGAACGCCGCCGCGCACAGCACCGGCCCGGGGATCGCGGCGTGCGCGCCGGTCACCAGCGCCGGCTCGAGGAACAGCCCGCCGCGCCGGCCGCCGCCGCAGACGATCGCCGCGCCGTCGAGCAGCGCCAGCGTGCGGTCCAGCGCGTGCTCCGAGATCAGCGGGCCGACGTCCGGGTCCTCGATCGCCGGGCGGACCGTGAGCGCCCGCACGGCCGCCTCGAGCCGCTCGATCGCCTCGTCGTGTAGCGCGCGCTCGACGAGCACCCGCGGGCCGGCCCGCAGCTCGCAGAGCAGCGCCTTCACCGCCCGCTCGAGGTCGGCGTCCGCGAACAGCACGGCGACCGGCCCGCCGGCCGGCTCGAGCGCGAGCGGCGCGAGCCGCCGCGCGCACGCGGCCGCCACCGCCGCGCTGCTCGCGGCCGAGCCGGCGAACGTCACGTGGTCGACGCCCGCGTGCTCGACGAGCGCGGCGCCGGCCGCGTCGCCGCCGGTCGCCACCTGGAGCATCCCGCGCGGCACGCCCGCCTCCTCCGCGAGCTCGGCGAGCCGCAGCGGCGCGATCGAGGCGTGCGCGGACGGCTTGAGGATCACGGCGTTCCCGGCGCCCAGCGCCGGCGCGGCGCGGCGTGCGCTGACCCGCAGCGGGTCGGCCGGCGCGAGGATCACCGCGCACACGCCCCACGGCTCGCGCGCCGTGTACTCGAGCACGCCGGGCCCGTGCGGGACGACGCGGCCCTGCTCGATGGCGCCCGCGCACCCGTCGAGGTCGCGGACGGCGGCGGCGACGGCCGCGCGGGCCTTGGACAGCGGGAGGCCGGTGTCGCGGCACTCGAGCTCGGCGAGCGCCGGCGCCTCGCCCTCGAGCCGGCGCGCGAGCGCGGCCAGCGCCCGCGCGCGGGTGCGCGGCTCACGCCACTCGCGCTCGACCTCGAGCGCCCGGCGGGCGTCCGCGACCATCTCGCCGGCGAGCTCGGGCGGCGTCTCCGGGATCTCCGCGAACGGCTTCTGCGTCGACGGGTCGACGGCGTAGAACGTGTCGGTCACGGGCGGCAGCGATCGTCCCATAGGCGCCTGGGAGAATGCGCGCCGTGCTCGCGACCGCCCTGCAGCCCGTCCAGCAGGAGTACCTGCTCGAGGCGCGCCAGATGCAGGCGCTGTCGTTCGCCGTCCACATCCCGCTGGTCTGCTTCGGGATCGCGTTCCCGGCGCTGATCCTGTTCACGGAGTGGCTCTACCAGCGCACCGGCGACGACGTCTACCGGACGCTCGCGCGGCGCTGGACGCGGATCATGGTCGCGCTGTTCGCGGTCGGCGTCATCACCGGCACGATCCTGAGCTTCGAGATGGGGCTGCTGTGGCCGAACTTCACGGCCACTTTCGGGAGCGTGTTCGGGCTCGGGTTCGCGATCGAGGGCTTCTCCTTCTTCATGGAGGCGATCTTCATCGGGATCTACGTCTACGGCTGGGACCGGCTGTCGCCGCGCGCCCATCTGGCGAGCGGGATCCCGATCGTGATCACGGGCTTCACCGGCTCCTGGATGGTGATCGCGGTCAACGGCTGGATGAACCACCCGTCGGGGTTCACGCTGCGCGCCGGCCAGGTCGTCGAGGTCCACCCGTGGCACGCGCTCTTCGCCAACTCCTACCTGTGGCA
>JBIOTP010000013.1:0-11186 GCA_044865965.1 Solirubrobacteraceae bacterium | reverse complement strand
GGCGCATAACCCGGTGGATGCCGGGTCGTGCCTGCCGGTGCACGGCAGGCGCTCGCATGCTGGTGGCACGTGTGCGCCTGCCGGGCGAGGCGAAGCCGGTGACGAGCCCGCCAGGGCGAGGCAGTGGCAGGCGCGGGCCGGCGCCGCCGGAATGCGTCGAACTTTCGGCCGGGGCCACTTAGCCGAGGGTCCGATCCGGGGCGCCTAGGGATCATTCCCAATGGCGCCGGACCGGCCGAGACAGCACCCTGTCGTAATGAACTCGAACCCCACCCTCCCCCGCCGCCTGACCCGCTCGCGCTCCGACAAGTTCGTCGGAGGCGTAGCGGGCGGGCTCGGCGCCCACTTCTCCGTAGATCCCGTCCTGTTCCGCGTCGGCTTCGCCGTCGCGACGCTGTTCAGCGGCGCCGGACTCGTCGCATACCTCGTGATGCTCGCCGTCGTGCCGGTCGAGGATGCCGAGCCCGCGGCGGCCGACGTCCCGTCCCCGGCCTGACCACCCTCAGCGCAACTACGTCACGAACAACGCGGGCTCGCCGGGCGGCGGGCAGGTGCGGCGGATCAGGGCGCGCTGATGCGCGCGCCGTCGTTGACCCGCCACTCCGCGGGCCAGCCCAGCGGCAGCCCAAACGGCCGCAGCCGCCGGTCGGCGTCGGCGGCCGCCGCGCTCGCCAGCGGCCACGCCCGCTCGCCGCCCAGCAGCTCCGCCGACCGGATGTGCGCGGCGCGTAGCGAGGCCCGGCGCAGGGGGCTCCGCTCCGCGTGCACGCGCCAGAGCCTGCGGGGCTCGCCGTCCGCGAACGGCAGCGGCCCGTGACGGCAGACGAACGCCAGCGGGGCGGCGATCGTCCCGAAGTCCGTGCGGGCGGTGACGTCCCGCACGCGGTAGAGGTCGAACAGCCGACCTAGACCCTCACGCTCCGCGAGGCGACCGAGCTGGCACGGGGTCACGAGCAGCAGCCACGCGTCGATGACGGCGCCGGCACACGGCACGATCGTCGCCGTGCAGACGCCGTAGGGCGCGATGTGCGCCGGATAGACGATGTCCGCGCCCTCCAGCGTGACGCGCAGTCCCGCCACCAGGGGATCGGACGCCCCGGCCAGATGGCTCGCGAGGCGCTCCGGCCGGCGATTGGACCCGATCGCGAGGACCGCGAGGCGGTTCTCGGGCACCTGCTCGTCCTCGTCGAGCCATCGCACCTCCCCCCGCAGGTCCAGCACCCATGAGCGCGGAGGTGTCCGCCCGGGGTAGGCGAGGGGATCCGCCTCGGCGTCGAATGCGTGCAGGCGCACGAGCGTATTCTCGCCCGGCCGATGCCAGACCCAGCGCCTCCCCATCCCGCGACCGGGCACCGGCAAGCCGGCGTCGCCGCCTTGACGCTGGGAGCGCTCGGGGTCGTCTTCGGCGACATCGGCACGAGCCCGCTGTACGCCCTCCAGACGGTCTTCCACGCCGATCACGGCGCGGTGCCGACGACGCCGACCGCGGTCTACGGCGTGATCTCGCTCGTGTTCTGGGCCGTGACGATCATCGTCTCGATCAAGTACGTGACCCTGATCATGCGGGCCGACAACGACCGCGAGGGCGGGATCATGGCCCTCATCGCCCTGATCCAGCGGACGGGGCTCGCCGGGCGCTCCGCGAAGATCGCGCTGATCTCGCTCGGCATACCGGCCGCCGGGGACCGCCGTGTTCCTCAACGCCACGAAGGAGACGACGCCGCTCGCCATGCGCGCCAACGTCGAGCACAACAACACGCTGCACGCCAACGTCGTGATCATCTCCATCGACACGCTGAAGATCCCGAACGTCCCCGAGGCCGAGCAGGTCGTGATCGACGACCTGGGCTACAAGGACGACGGCATCAGCCACGTGACGGCCCGGCTCGGCTTCCAGGACGAGACCGACGTGCCCCGCCTCCTCAGCCTCGCCGTCGCCCGGGGACTCGAGCGCGAGTGCGACGTCGCCACGGCGTCGTACTTCCTCTCCCGCATGACGATCGTCCAGACGGACGCCCCCGGTATGCCGACGTGGCGCAAGCGGCTGTTCCTCGCCGTCGCCCGCAACGCCAGCGACCCGGTCGCCTACTTCGGGCTGCCGGACGACCGCACGGTCGCGCTGGGCTCTCACGTGACCTTCTGACGCGCGATCCGGTAGATCGTCCCGGTCGCCCAGTCGCCGACGAGCACGGCGCCGTCGCGGGTGGCCGCCAGCGCCAGCGGGTTCTTGACGCCGGTGAGGAACGGCGTGACCGCACCCGTCTTCAGCGCGACGCGCAGCACGCGCGCGCTCTGCCACTCGGCGACGAGGGCGGAGGCTCCGGCGACCGCGACGCCGCCGGCGGCCGCGTGCCTGTCGAGCACCGCGATCGGCTTGGGGGCTCCAGCGCAGGCCGGACCGCCCTGCCCGTAGCAGGCCGGGAAGCGCCAGTCGTCGCCGTGCCGGACGCGGGCGAGCCAGTCGCCGGGCGTCCGGGCGCCGAGGTCGTCGCGCTGGTTCATGCTGACCAGCAGGTCGCCCGTCCCCGGGTAGCGGGCAAGGCCGAAGCCGGCCCTGATCCCCTTGGCGTAGAGCCGCACGTCGCTGCCGTCGGGACGGAAGGTCAGGATCGTCGCGGACCATCGCGACGTCGACGTGCAGTGATCGCACGCGGACGAGATGCTCATCGCCAGGCGGCCGCCCGGGACGGCGACGATGCCGTTGTTCCAGCCGTGGCCGGCCGGCTCGGCGATGATCGTCCGGCGCCGGGTGAACCGCGTCCCGCGCACGCCGCTGAAGGCCTCGACGCGACCGAGCGACGTCACGTACAGGCGGTCGCGGTACCACGTCAGGCCGAGCGGCCCGCGCACGCCGCGGATCGCCTTCACCGGCCGCGCGCCGGCCCGCGGGACGAGGTAGATCGCGTCCCGCCTGTGGTCCGTGGCCGCCGAGGTCGCGACCCACAGGCGACCGCGGGGATCGATCGCGAACGCCGACGCGTTCCGCAGCCCCGTCGCGTACACCGTCGCCCTGGCCCCGGCGGGGCCCTTCAGGCCCGCGCCGATCGGAACGAGCTCCCCGGCGCGCGCGCCGCAGCCGGCGGCCGCGAGCGCCGCGCCGAGGATGGCGAGGGGCCTACAGGTTCGAGCTGGACGACCCACTCGACCCGTCCGGGCTCCCCGAGCCGGACGAGCCCCCCATGTTCGGGCAGTTGCCCGGGTCCGACGCCGCGGGCATGGCGTCGTATGCCGCGGGAGCCGAGCTCGGGGCGCGCGGGGTCGGCGTGCTCGTGGTCGCCGCGTAGGCGAACGCCGCGAAGGCGAGCGCGCCGATCGCCACCAGGACCGCGACTACGCCTGACAGGCGCCGGGACATCCGCAGTCCTCCTTTCGTCGTTGACGGATCCCAGTCAACCCGCGCCGGCGAAGAACGCGGTAAGAGGGGCCTGAGAATCCGCCGAGACCGGCCGCTAGTCGGCGACCTCCCGAGCCTCAGGAGCTGAATCTACCCGCGGCCGGCGCGCGCACGCGGCCGGCTCGCCGCCGCTTCCTCGCGAGCCAGCCGGGTCCGCCGGAGCAGGGGCAGCACGCACCAGCACGTGGCGAAGCCGAGCGCCGCCAGCCCGACCGTCAGCACGACGGCGGCGCCGTCGAACATCAGGTCGGTCACGAGCAGCAGCGCGCCGAGCATGGAGAGCGCCACGAACGCCAGACCGGCGAGCGTGAAGCGGTTGGCGACCTGGACGAGGTGCTCCTTGTCGCCCTTGCGGAACAGGATGCGGTGATAGGCGGTCGGCGCGATCAGCAGCACGGCCGCGGCGCCGGTCGCCAGCAGCGTCGCGAAGTAGTCGTAGCGCTGGAAGGCCGAGAGCGCACCGAAGCGCGTGGCGAGCGGCGCCGTGAGCAGGAACGCGAAGAGCACCTGCACGCCGGTCTGGACGACGCGCACCTCCTGCAGCAGTTCGACGAGGTTGCGGTCGCAGCGCTCCAGCCGCGTTTCGTTGCGGCCGTCGCCGTCGAGCGCGGCCCTCCGCGTCGCCCTCACGACCGTCGGCTCTTGCATGAGACCGGTGTACCCGGCGCACCCGCCCGTGACGCGGGCGTCAGACCAGCGCCTCCTCGAGCGCGCGCTCGAGGTAGGCGTCGAGGTCCTCGTCCTCGAGCACGTCGTGCAGCCACGCGCGGCGCTCGAAGTCGATCACCTCGAGCTCCCAGACGCACGCCATCTCGTTGCCCACGATGGGCGCGAGCGCGCCGGGGTCGCCCTCCCGGGCCGCGAACGCGCGGAAGTGGATCTCGTTGCCGTTCGCCCACCAGTAGGCGATCCCGAGGCCGGCCGTCGCCGCGTCGTGGGCGATGGTGAAGCCGGGCGCGCCGGCGGGGATCGTCTCCGCGGCGACGCGGCGGACCGCGGCGACGAGCTCCGGGCGAGCCTCGCCGTAGCCCGGGGCGATGCCGTAGTGCTTGACGCGGTCCTCGCGGCCGAGGAAGGCGATGCGGCGGGGTGCGTGGGCCATGGCCTGGACGGTACCGGTAAAACAGGGCAGAATCTGACCTCTATGGCGAAGACCGACCGGGTGCTGGCGCTGCTCGAGGCGCTGCAGGACCACCCGTTCGCAAGCGGCCCGCAGCTCGCCACCCGGCTGGGCGTGGACGAGCGGACGCTGCGCCGCGACGTGGCCGCCCTGCGCGCGCTCGGGATCCCGGTCGAGGCCGAGCGCGGCCGCGGCGGCGGCTACCGCCTGCGCCCCGGGTACCGGATCCCGCCGCTGATGTTCACGACCGCCGAGGCGACGGCGGTGGCGCTCGGGCTGCTCGCCGCTCAGCGCGACGGCATCGACGCCGCCGGCGCGCTGGCCAAGCTGCGCCGCGTGCTGCCCGACCGCGTGCGGCTGCGGGTCGAGGCGCTGGAGGCGACGCTGCGCTTCACGCGCTCGCCCGGGGAGGCCGCGCCGCCGGGCGAGAGCCTGCTCGCGCTGGCCGACGCCGCGAGGCGCGGGCGCCGGGTGAGCGCGGCCTACACGACCGCGGCGGGCGCCACGGAGCGGCGCGAGCTCAGCCCCTTCGGCGTCGTCGCGCACGGCGGGCGCTGGTACGTCCCCGCGCACGACCACGGCCGCGGGGCGCTGCGCGCGTTCCGCGCCGACCGCTTCGGCGCGATCCGCCCGGGCGGTCCGGGCGCCCGGCCGCCCGACGGCTTCGACGCCGCCGCGTTCGTCACCCGCGCGTTCGCCCGCATCCCCCACGCCCACGAGATCGAGGTCGTCCTCCACGCCCCCGCGGACCACGCCGCCGCCCGCTTCCCGCCGGCGCTCGCCGAGCTCGAGCCGGCCGGCGAGCACACGCGCCTGCGGATGCGCGCCGACTCGCTGGACTGGGCCGCGGGCCTGCTCGCCTCGGCCGGGTGCGAGTTCACGATCGTCCGCCCGGAGGCGCTGCGGGCGAGCGTCCGCGGGCTGGCCGACCGCCTGCGGGCGGCCGGCCGGCAGTATCCCGCGGCCCCTGCGGGCTAAGGACGACGATCAGCGAGATCGACGCCGCCCGCTGTCACGGCCTCACCGCTTGACGACCACGGTCACGGTCTGCACCACGGTGCTCGCGCCCGCGCCGGAGCCGGTGACCTTGACCTGGAGCTTGGCGCCGCGCTTGAGCTTCCGCAGCGCCGAGGGCGAGAGTCGAACGGTCAGCCTCTGCGTCGCCGCGCCGCTCGCCGTCACGGAGGCCGAACCGAGCCTGCGCCCGGACTTGCGCCCGCGCAGCTCGCTCACGACCACGGACAGCCGCACGCCCTTGCGAGCGCCCGCGAAGGAGACCGCCAGCCCCCTCTTCAGCGCGGCCAGCCGCGCGCTCCTGAGGACCGTGACCCGCGCGAACGCCGGCGCCGGCGCCCCGCCGCCGGTGGACGGCGTGGGCGACGGCGACGCGGCCGGCGGCGTCGAGGTGGGCGTTGGCGTCGGGCTCGGCGTCGGCTCCGGCGCTTTCGCCCCGACGGCGATCGGGATCACGAACGTGTCGGTGACGCCCGCCGCATCCGTGACCGTCAGCGTCGTGCGGTAGTCGCCCGGGGTCGTGTAGGTGTGATCGACCGCCATCCCGTCCGCCGCCGCGCCGTCCCCGAAGCTCCAGTTGACGGCGAGCGGGCCCTGGCGGGGCGACGACGAGCCCGTCGCGTCGAAGCGGATCGTGACCGGCGCCGACCCGCTCGTCGCGCTCGCGGTCGCGAGTGCGATGGGCGGCTGCGGCGCCTCCGGGGCGGAGTCCACGTCGAGCGACACGGGCTCCCCGTCGGGATCCATGTCGAGCGCGTGCGCGCGGATGGTCCACGTCCCCGCCTCGGGATGGTCGACGACCACCCGCTCCGAGGTCGCCGTGGTCGTGCGGTGGACGTCGCCGGCCACCGTCGCGCGGGTGATCTCGCGGCCCGATGGCGAGACCAGCTCGAGCTCGACGTCGCTGCCCGGCCAGGCGCTGCCGGCGACGAGCGTCGCGGTCCCCCGGGCGACCGAGTAGGACGTGGCGGAGCGCTCCCCGGTCTTCAGTGTCGCCACCTTCGCCGGCGCCCTGTCGAGCTCCTCGGAGAGCGCGTCCGCCATCTCCGCGTGCCCGAGCTCGTTGGGGTGGAACGAGTGCTCCTTGTTGGCCGGGACCGCGGCATTGATCCAGTTCTCCTTGCTGCCGCAGACCTCGTGCTCCTTGAAGCGCTCCCACAGGTCCACGTACTCGAACCCATGGCTCTGCGCGCGCGCCTTGATCTTCTGGTTGAACACGTACTCGCGGTTGCGCATCCACGCCTCGTCGCTCTCGAAGATGAGCGACTCCAAGCAGCCCCAGCGCGGATTCTCGGCGAAGATCGGCGCGTAGCCGAGCACGATCACCCGCGTGCGGTCACCCACCTTCGCCGCGATCCGGTCGTACAGATGGTCGAGGTAGCCGCCCGGATCGCCGAGGTCGCCGATCGCCTCGTCGACGTCCTTGCTCCACTTGCCCTTGCACTCCCAGTGGTTCCAGGCGCAATCCGCCAGGACGTCGGCGAAGTACGCGTCGTTGCCGCCGATCGTGAACGTCACGAGGTCCTCGGAGCCGTTCAGCTTGTCGAGCTGCGCCGCCTCGTTGAGGTTGCGGTCGTTGTCGGCGTGCCCGACGTCGTCCCTCCACGGCTCGTAGAAGTCGTCGAACAGGGCACCGCTGCAGGCCGCGAAGATCGGCGTCTCCACGTCGCCGCGGTCGCGCGCCAGCACGCGCGAGTAGGCGTTCCTTGAGCGATGGCAGCGGTTGTTGTAGCTCGATTCGACGACGTCGTCGTCGCGGGTTCCGGGGTTGTAGTCGTTCGCGCCCTCGCCCGACGAGTACGAGTCGCCGAGCGCGACATAGTCCTCGCACACGCCGATCGTCTGCCGCAGCTGCGGGCCTTCCTCGCCGAGCGAGTTCTTCGCCCTGACGACGAGCTCGTGTCCCTGGTCCGCGCCCGAGCCGAGAGAGACCTTGACCGGATACGTGCCGAGGCGGTTGTTCAGGATCCGCACGCTGTCCTCGTCGTTGAAGGACATCGTGTACTGGGTCATCGGGAAATCCGGATCGGTGAACAGCAGCCGGCCCGTGATGGGGTAGCTCGCGCACGTCGACGTCTGCTCGAACTCGACCTGGGGATACGGCGACCCGCCCGACGCTCGCTCGGAGACCAGCGGGTGCCGCATCGTCAGGCGGCCGCCGATGATCGAGCTGACCGCCAGCCGTTCGAGCTGGTCGGGGTCCATCGGGATGTACGCCTTGGTCGGCGTCAGCCACTGGACGGGCAGCGGCGCGTCGTCGAAGCCGGTGTCCCGATCGATCAGCCGATGGATCTCGTAGCCGCTCGCGCCCGGAACCGCCGCGAAGTCGACCACGAGGGCGTCCTTGCGGGCGTGCGACTGAACGGCCGGGTCATCGTCGAAGTCGCGCGGGCGCGTGCTCACCGTCGCGTCCAACGACACGTCGCCGGCGACCTTGCGCACGAACGAGGAGGCGAGGTCCACCTGCCCGCCTCCGTCCGGGAGCAGGATGTAGTCGCCGGTCCAGAACGTGTCCCCCGGCTGGATCGCGGCGGTGGCGAAGCGGCGCTGCTGGCGCGGCTGTTCCACGTAGCCCTCGTGAGGGCCGTGCGCGAGCTCGACGGCGGCGTTGTAGACCGGCACGTCGGCGACGTTCTCGAGCCCGACCCGCACGGTGAACGGGTGATCGGCGTCGGCCTTGTCGTCGACCTCCACTTTGAGCTTGAGCGCCGAGCCGCCCCACACCTTCAGCGGGTCCGCGGTGACCGCCCGAATGTTGACCGCGCGGCCCGTGGGGTCGAGCCGTCCCGCGTAGTCGGCCTCGAGGTCATACTCGCCCTCGACGTCACCGCGGATCGTCCAGTGCACGGTGCGGGTCTCGCCGGCCGGGACGTCGGGAACGGCGACCGTCCGCGCCTGCGCCTTGGCCGTCGGGGCGAGGCTGAGCCCGGCCGGGAGCGGGAGCGTCGCCTGGCCGCCGGCCAGCGTGAAGCCGGCCGGGGCGAGGTTGGTGACGCCGAAGCTGACGTCGAAGAACTCCTTCAGGAACGACGCCTTGAACGGGAGCACCATGGTCGTGATCAGCGGGTGGTCGTCGACCCACGCGAAGCCGACGTACACGCGGCGGCTGCCGTCGCTGTAGGAGCAGAACAGGCGCGAGCAGTTGCGGCCGCCGAACGACGCCCCCCAGAAGCCCGAGCGCGCGAGCGCGCCGGCGAACGACAGATCTCGCCCGTCGATCGTGATCACGGCCTCGAACGCCTCCACGTGCTGGTTCGCGGGGTCGTTGGGATCGATGCCGCGGTCGATGATCTCCTGCAGCGTGAGCCGCCGCGTCGTGAGGCTGCCGACGGCGACGTCGCCGCGTGCGAGATCGGCGACCACGGCGCCGGAGCCGCCGCTGACGGACGCGACGACGCGAGCCGGCCGGTACCCGGACTTGTCGACGTAGACCGCGTAGGTGCCATCGGCGACGCCGCGCAGGCGCGCCTTGCCGTTGCCGTCGGTGGCGTCCGAGACGCGGCGGCCGTCCGCGTCGATGACGAGCACGTCCGCGCCGGGCAGCGGTGCGCCTCCGGAGAACGCCGTGACGGCGAGCCCGCCGGGAGCCGGCGGGGTGACCGTGATCGTGGCGTCGTCGGTGCGCGAGTCGCCTTCGAGCGTCACCGTCAGCCGGGCCGTGTAGGTGCCCGGATCGCGGTACGTGTGCGAGACCCGCGCGCCGTCCGCCGACTCGCCGTCGCCGAAGCTCCAGTGGTAGCGCTCGATCCCGGCAAGCGGGCGCGACTCGGTCGCGTCGAGCTCAACCGCCGCCCCGGCCTCGACGACCTGGTCGTCGCCCGCGTGCGCGGCTAGCGGCTCGCCGGGGGACGCGACCACGACGTGACTGACGGTGCGGCCCTGCCACGGGTCGCGCACCGTGACCGTGGCCGCGTAGGTCCCCGCCATCGCGTACCGGTGGCTCAGCGGCGCGGCGAGCGGGAGCTCTCCCGACTTGACGGGCGAGCCGTCGCCGTAGTCGACCGTGTACTGGAGGTCGTCTCCGTCGGCGTCGGTGCCGACGATCGCCAGGTCGACGTCGAGCGGCGCCGCGCCGGTATCGGGCGTCACGTCGAGCGTCGCCTCGGGCGCCTCGTCGACGACGGTGAACGTCCGCTCGGCGGGCGTCGGGTCGGCGTTGCCGGCGAGGTCGACGGCGCGCGCGCGCAAGACGTGCGGGCCGACGCTCAGGGTGCTCGGCCGCACATCGCCGCAGACGGCGAAGGCGCCGTCGTCGATCGCGCACTCGACGCGCGAGAGCAGCTCGTCGCCCGTGATCGAGTACGGCGCCAGCTCGTCATGGACGGGGCCGGCAGGACCGCCGGCGATGCTGGTCTCGGGCGGCGTGCGGTCGATCGTGAACGCGTGGCGCGCTGGGTCGGGGTCCACGTTGCCGGCGTAGTCGATGGCGCGCACCTCGAAGACGTGGTCGCCCTCGGCGATGCCGGAGCGGGTCCACGGCGAGTCGCAGGCGGCGAACGCGGCGGCGTCGAGGCGGCACTCGAACGTCGAGCCGGCCTCGTCCGCGCTGAATCGGACCGTCACGTCGGACTCGTTGCCGAGCGCCGGCGGCCCGCCGTCGATGGTCGTCTCCGGCGGATCGCGGTCGACGTCGAGCCGGAGCCGCAGCGCCGTCGCGCCGGCGACGTCGTCCTCGCCGTCGAGCGCGAACCGGTACGCGCGGCCGGCTTCGACCTGCACGGTCGCGACGCGGCCGTCGGAGCACGCGTCGGCGGGCGGCACGTCCGGGAGCCGGGTGAGCGCGCCGAGCGCCGACCCGGCGTAGGCGGCGATGTACACCCGCGTCGGCGAGCTGCAGCTGTCGAGCGTGAGCAGGCCGCCGTCCGGCGCGGTCCACGCGTACCAGATCGTGCGCCGGCGGCCGCCGGCTGCGTGCACCGGCTCGCCGTCCTCGGCCGAGGCGCCGGCGAGCGTGCCGGCCGCCTGCGCCTCGCGGCCGGCGAGCGGCTGGGCGCCGGCGAAGCGGTCGTTGGCGGGCGGCCCGACCTGCAGCCGGGCGCTGCCGCCGCTGCCGTCGTACGCCGAGACGGCGATCAGGTACGTCGTGCCGGCGTCCGCGTTCAGCGTGAGCCGGCTCTGGCTGCCGCAGCCCGAGCCGATCGCGTTGGCGGCGACCCGCGCGGCGACGGTCGCAACCTCGCGGTAGACCGAGAGCTGGGTTCGGTAGTCGCTCCCGCACGTGTTGATCTCGATCGGCCCGCTCGCGGGCGCCGTCCAGCGCCACCAGGCCGAGCGGCGGCCCGCGCCGAACAGGTCCGTCGGCTCGCCGTCCTGCGTGGTCGCCGCCTCGGTGCGCGCGCCGGCAGACGCGTGCGCGCCGGTGAGCGGCGCGGCGCCGGCGATGTCGTCGTTGGCCGGGGCGCCGATGGTGAGCTCGAACGCGCCGGTGGCGCCGGTCTTGCCGTCGACGGCGACCAGGTAGTCCTCGCCCGCCTGTGCGCTGAAGGTGAGCGCGGCGCGGCCGGCGCATGGGCCGGCCCCGCCGGCGGCGGCCGCGACCTCGTGTCCCGCGGCGTCGTAGACGCCGAGCACGGTCGCGAAAGCGCTCGAGCACGTCTTCAGCGCGACGGAGCCGGCGGCCGCGGCGTGGTAGCGGTACCAGACCGACGCGGACGCCGG
>JBIOTP010000012.1:0-5860 GCA_044865965.1 Solirubrobacteraceae bacterium | reverse complement strand
CGTGCTCACCGGCACGAACGCATGCAGCTCGAGCGCGTTGCGCGCCGTCCAGGGCGCGAGCACGGCGGCGAACGCGAGCACGACGACGACCGCGCCGCGCGGGCGGACCCGCGCGAGCGGGACGACGGCGAGCAGCAGCAGCGCGCCGTTCACCCGCGTGAGCGCCGCGAGCCCGGCCGCGGCGCCCGCGGCCACGGCGAGCGCCGGCGCCCGCCGCTCGCCCGCGCGGCGCACCGCGAGCGCGGCCGGGGCCCCCGTGACGGGCCCACCGGCGCGGCGCGCCACGGGCGCCTCACCCGCGCGGCGCGCCTCGAGCGCCAGCCCGAGCGCGAGCAGCTCGCAGGCGACGAACAGCGTCTCCGACACGAGCGAGGAGGAGACGAGCGCCAGCGGTAGGTACGCCGCGCCGAGCCCGCCCGCCCAGCGGGCCGCCCGGGCGCCGGCGAGCTGCTGCGCGACCCAGGCCAGCAGCACGACCCCGAGGGCGCCGACGGCGGCGTCGGCGACGCGCGCGGCCGCCACGCGGTGCCCGACGGCGGCGTAGACCAGGCCGAGCGACGCGGGCCACAGCGGCGGCCGGTAGGCGTCGGCGTAGGCGCGGTGGTGGATGTGGACCGGCGGGTAGCCGCGGCCCGACGCCATCGACCACGCCACGCGGTCGTAGTCGCGGTCGTCGTGATGCGGGACATAGGCCGGCGTGGCGATCACCACTCCCAGGCGGACGGCCAGCGCGACCGCGAACACCGCCACCACCCATCCGCGCGACGACATCGCGCGCATCGTCGCGCGAGCCGCGTGAAGATCTGCTGAGGCGTCCGGCGGGCGGGGGACGATGCCCCGGATGTCCCGCGCCGTCGCCCTGGCCGTCGCCGTGCTCGTCGTGCTCGGCGGCACGCTGCGGCTCTCGGCGAGCCGCAGCGCCTCCCACCGGCTCTCCGCCGACGAGCAGGCCTACGGCCGGCTGGCGATCGACATCGCCGAGCGCGGCGACTACGGGGGCCCGGACATGACCGACCGCACCCGCTGGGCGCCGGGCGCGCCGGTTGCGTTCGCGGCCGCCCGCCGGGCGCTCGGGCCCGGCCGCCCGCGGCAGGCCTTCGAGGTGCCCGCCGCGCGGACCGCCGTGGCGGCGATCGGGACGGCGACGATCCTCGCCGCGTTCGCGCTCGCCGCCGTCCTCGCCGGCCGGCTCGCCGGGCTGGCGGCGGCGGCGGCGGTGGCGCTGTACCCGCCGCTGATCGAGATCTCGCACTTCCAGCTCTCGGAGCCGCTGGCCGGCCTGTTCGTGCTGGTCGGGATGCTGGCGCTCGCGCGCGGCCGGGCCGCCGCGGCCGGCGCGCTGCTCGGCCTGGCCGTGCTGACGCGCGCCGACCTGCTCGCCGGTCCGCTGCTCGCGGCGGTCGTGCTGTGGCGGCTGGACCGCGGGCGCGCGGCCGCGCTGGTGGCGGCGATGCTCGTCGTCGTGCTTCCGTGGTCGGTGTTCGCGTCCGTCAACCGCGGGCGTGTCGTGCCGGTCAGCGGCGGCGGGCCGGGCACGCTGTTCATCGGCACCTACCTGCCGGGCGACGGCACGATCCCCGGTGTCAAGCGCGAGCTCGCCGCGGAGACCCGCCGGCACGAGCCCGGGCTGGCCCACACGGCAGCGCAGCGCCTGCCCGCCGGCGCCGTCCTCGACGCGGTCGCCGCGCGCGACCCGGACAAGCCGCGCGACGCCGCGCTGCTGACCGAGTCGCTGGGCAACCTGCGCCGCTACGCGCTCGGCCGGCCGGGCGTCTATGCGTGGATGACCGTCCGCAAGGCGGCTCACCTGTGGGAGCGGCCGTTCTTCACCCGGCAGCCGGCGATCGTCGCCGCTCACCTGGTGCTGGTCGCCGTTGGGCTGATCGGCCTGGCGCTCGGCGTCCGCCGCCGCGAGCCGGTGCCGGTGGCCGTCGCCGCGCTCGTGGTGTGGTCCACGATCGACAACGCGATCCTCGTCGCCGAGCCGCGGCACACGATGCCGCTCATGCCGGCGCTCGTGGCCGCCGGCGTGGCGGGCTACTTCGCGTCGAGCCAGTTGGGACCGGTGCCGGCGTCGACCGTCAGCGGCGGGTCGATGTCGGCCGCGGCGACCATCTCGCGCGTGACGATCTCCCTCGCCCGCTCGACCTCGTCCTCCGGGCCCTCGAACAGCAGCTCGTCGTGGATCTGGAGGATCATGCGGGTGACCAGCCCGGCGTCGGCGAGGGCGTCGTGGCAGCGCACCATCGCGACCTTGATGATGTCGGCGGCGGTGCCCTGGATGACGGTGTTGACGGCCAGGCGCTCCCCGAGCTTGCGCGTCTGCCAGTTGCGGGCACGGATCTCGGGGATCTGGCGGCGGCGGCCGAACAGCGTCGAGACGTAGCCGTGCTCCTGGGCCTGGGTGACCGCGTCGCGCATGAACTGCGCGACCGCCGGGAAGCGCTCGAGGTAGCGGTCGATGAACTCCTGCGCCTCCTCCTGCGCGATCTGCAGGCGATCGGCGAGTCCGTACGCGCTCAGGCCGTAGACGATGCCGTAGTTGACCATCTTGGCCTTCGAGCGCATGCCGACGTCGAGCTGCTCGGGCGGGAGCTGGAAGACGGCGGCCGCGGTCTCGGTGTGTACGTCCTCGCCGCGGGCGAAGATGTCCTTGAGCACGTCCTCGCCGGCGATATGGGCGAGCACGCGGAGCTCCACCTGCGAGTAGTCGACCGACAGCAGGAGGTTGGCCGGCTCGGCGATGAAGCAGGCGCGGATCTCGCGGCCGGTCTCGGTCCGGATCGGGATGTTCTGGAGGTTCGGGTTGATCGACGCGAGCCGGCCGGTGATCGCGTTCGTCTGCAGGAACGTCGTGTGCAGGCGGCCGTCGTCCCCGATCCAGTTGGGGAGCGCGTCCAGGTAGGTCTGCACGAGCTTGGTCAGCTCGCGGAAGCGCTCGATCTTGGGGATGATCTCGTGCTCGCCGCGGATCGCCTGCAGGACGCGCGCGTCGGTGGAGAAGCCGGTCTTGCCGCGGCGCTTGCGGGACAGGCCGAGCTTGACGAACAGCACCTCGGCGAGCTGCTGCGGCGAGCCGATCATGAACTCCTCGCCCGCGAGCTCCCAGATCTCGCGCTCGAGCTGGGCGGCGTCGGCGCGGATCCGGGTCGCGGCCTGCTCGAGCCGGCGGGTGTCGAGCTTGATCCCGGCCTTCTCGGTCTCGCGCAGGACGTAGACGAGCGGCAGCTCGATCTCGCGCAGCAGCGGGTCCAGCCCACGCTCGGCGAGCTGCGGGCGCTGGCGGGCGGCGAGCTCGGCGGTGAGCACGGCGGCGGTGGCGAGCGGGTCGCCCGCGTCGGCCGCGATCCCGCGCTCCTCGCACAGCTCCTGGAGGGGATAGCCGCGGCGCGCGGGGTCGAGCAGGTACGCGGCGATCTCGGTGTCGAACGCGAGGTTGGTCGGGACCTCGCCGAGCGCCTTCGCGTCGTGCGCGATCACGGGGCGGGTGCCGGCCGCCGCGACGACGTCCGCGGGGTCGTCGCAGTCGCCGGCCAGGGCGCCGCCGCCGCCGGCGTAGGCCGCGAAGCGCCAGCGGGTGTCGTGCGGCAGCAGCTCGCCCTCGGGGACCTCGGGCGCGGCGACGGCGAGCACGAGCTCCTCGCCCTGCAGGCGGGCGACGTCGGCGGGCTTGGCCTCGCGGGTGGTGACGGTGATCTTCTCGGCCGTCTCGGGCCGCGGGATCGCGTCGAGCTCGGCGGCCTCCAGCGCCTCCTCGAGCCGGCGCAGCGGGTCGCGCAGCTCCCACTCGCGGAAGATCGCGCGGAGGTTCGCCCGGTCCGGGGAGCGATTGAGCTCCTGCTCGAGGTCGAGCTCGACCGGCACGTCGCGGACGATCGTCGCGAGGCGCTTGGAGACGCGGGCGTTCTCGGCGTGCTCCGTGAGGTTCTGCTTGCGCTTGGCGCCGGAGATGTCGTCGACGTGGGACAGCACGCCCTCGAGGTCGCCGAAGCGCTGCAGCAGGTCGGCGGCCGTCTTGTCGCCGATCCCCGGCACGCCGGGGATGTTGTCGCTGGTGTCGCCCTTGAGGCCGATGAAGTCCGGGATCAGCTCGGGCGGGATGCCGTAGCGCTCGATCACGCCGGCGCGGTCGTAGACCTTCGTGTCGGTCACGCCGCGGGAGGTCGACATGATCCGCACTCCGTCCTCCACGAGCTGGTAGGCGTCGCGGTCGCCGGTGACCACCATCACGGGGATGTCGCGGCGGCGCGCCTCGGTCACGAGCGCGGCGATCACGTCGTCGGCCTCGTAGCCCTCGACCGAGACGTTCTTGTAGCCGAAGGCCTCCACGAGCGGTTGCAGGTGGGGCCACTGGAGCCGCAGCAGGTCGGGCCGGGACGAGCGCTGCGCCTTGTAGTCGGGTGAGATCTCCTTGCGACCCGACATTCCCGCGTCCCACACCACGACGGTCGGGACGTCGCCGTAGTCGGTGAGGATCTTCACGAGCATCGAGGCGAACCCGAAGATCGCGTTCGTGGGCCGCCCGTCCGAGGTCGAGATCGACTCGGGGAGCGCGAAGAACGCGCGGTACGCGAGCGAGTTCCCGTCGATCAGGAACAGCTCGCGCGGTGTGTCGCCGTCGGCTTCGGCCATCCCGCCGAAGGCTAGTGCTTCAGCGTGACCCGCCCCGTGGCGGTGATCGCGCGCCCTCCGCTGGGCGTGAACGTCAGCTTCAGCGTCGCCTTCAGCTTGCGCGCGCGCTTGAGCAGGCGCTTGCCCTTGCTCGTGAGCTTCAGCGTCGCCGCGCCGCTGCCGGCGGCGCTGAACGCGCGCCGGCCGCCGGCCAGGACGGTCGGGCGGCGGGCGGTGTCCGTGAGCGTCACCGTCAGCGTGCCGGGCCCCGGCGCCGTGAACGCGACGCTGGCCCGGCCGCGGCGCAGCAGGTCGCGGATCTTGGTCCTGCCGAGCGCGGCGGCCTGGCGGGTCGCCGCTGCCCTTAGGGCCGCCGCGGGGTCGACGGGGGGCGGTGCGCAGCACACCGGCGGCGGCGGCGGAGGCGTGGTGGTCGCGGGGCAGGTGGGATTGCCGGGGTTGCCGCACGACGGCCGCGGGCCGGGGTTGACGGGGGCGGGTCCGAAGTCGGGCTGGGTCGCGCCGGGGATGCGAAGCGTTCCGTCGCCGCAGTCGGCCGGTGTGGGGATCGGCGCGCTCCAGATCCCGTCGCCCTCCTGCCAGGCGAGCGTGCGGCCGTCGTTGGACCACGTCGGGCCGACGAACTTGCCGCCGGTCGGCCCCTCATAGCCGCACATGGGTGTGGGCGTGGCGGGGGGCGTGCCGTTCATGGCGTAGACGACGAGCGTCTCCTCGTTGTCGCCGCGCACCACGGCGACGCGATCGCCGGTGCGCGCCGCCTCGCCGTCGGTCAGCGACTGGATGTCCTGGAAGGTGTCCGAGTCCCCCCACCACTCTGCCGCCTCCTTCTCCCCGAGGCGGTAGTACCACTGCGTGGCGTTCCCGTTCGAGAGCAGGACCGTGTCGTTGGACATCCACGACGGCAGCGCGCCGGTCTCGGGCGTCAGGCCCTGCTCCTCTGCGCCGGTGAAGCGCTCTACGTGGCTGATCAGCGCCCGGCTCGCGACATTCACGCAAAAGACGCAGGTCGGGTCGTTCACGGTGGTCACGAACCAGTAGGCGACCAGCCGCCCGTCGGGCGAGACCTTGGCATCGATCGCGCCGGTGCCCGGGGCCGGCGTGTTGACCGGCGGGTTCAGCAGCCCCCGCTCTGCGTCATGCGGTAGATCTGGCGGCGCGCACCGGGCGTCTCGCGGATCGCCACGATCGTGCCGTCATCCGCCTGCGAGGGCGATTCGTAGGGCGCTCC
>JBIOTP010000011.1:0-23307 GCA_044865965.1 Solirubrobacteraceae bacterium | reverse complement strand
CGGTGAGGTCCCCGGTTCAAATCCGGGCGCCCCGATACTCAACGCGGATCTCGCGCCGCTCGGCGGCGGACCGGTAGCACGCGTCGACGACGGCTGCGAGCGCGGCGGCGCCGGAGCCGTCGGCTTCGCGCCAGTCGCCAGAGCGGATCCGCTCCAGGAACTGCTCGACGACGGCCTCGTGGCCGCGCCCGGGCTGGGCGGTCAGGCGTGTCTCGGCGGCGACGCCGTCGTCGTCGGTGAAGACCCGCAGCGAGCCCACCGGCTCCATGTCGCGCACGATGAGCTCGGCGCCCCCTTCGGTGCCGTAGATCGTGATGCCGAACTCATCGCGGTCGGAGCGGTGCGCGGCCCAGCTCGCCTCGACGAGCAGCGTGCCCCCCTCCTGCAGGCGGATGAACACCGTCGCGAGGTCCTCGACGTCGAACGTGCTGGCATCGGTCGCGCCGGTCTTGTCGGACGTGGGGCTCGAGCCGAAGCCGGCGCTCCCCAGGAGGTCGTAGGTCGAGGCGCTCACGGCCTCGACCGCCGGGTTGTCGAGCAGGAACAGCGAGTAGTCGAGCACGTGAACGCCGATGTCGAGCAGCGGCCCGCCGCCCGCCAGGTCGGCGCGGGTGAACCAGCTTCCGAGCGTCGGGATCCCGGTACGGCGCAGCCACCACGCCTTGGCGTAGTACGGCCGCCCCAGCCGGCCGGCGTCGATGACCGCCTTGAGCTTCTGGATGTCGCCGCGCTGGCGGTGATTGAAGGCGACGTCGAGCACGCGCCCGGCGGCCCGGGCGGCGGCGACCATCTCGCCCGCCTCGGCCACGCTGCGCGCGATCGGCTTCTCCGAGAGCACGTGGATGCCCCGCTCGAGCGCCGCGATTGCGATCGGCGCGTGCAGGAAGGTCGGCACCGCGACGCTGACCGCGTCCAGCCCGTCGAGCTCCAGCAGCTCCTCCCAGCGCGCGACGGGCCGCTCGACGCCGTAGCGGGCCGCGAGGGCCGCGCGCACCGGCTCCTCCAGGCCCGCGATGGCGACCAGCTCCGCGCCGGGCAGGGCGTCGTAGGCCGCGATGTGCTGGCGGCCCGCCCACCCGAGGCCGATGACGCCGACCCGCTGCATGCAGTCGCATGAAAGCAGGGCGTGCTAGGGATGCATCGCGATGATCCGGGTGACCGTCTGGGGCGAGAACGTCCACGAGCGCAACGAGGAGCAGGTGCGCGCGCGGTATCCCGAGGGCATGCACGGGACGATCGCGGCGGGCCTCGCCGCGCTGCTGGGCGACCGCGTGCGCGTGCGGACGGCGACGCTCGAGCAGCCCGAGCACGGGCTCACCCAGGCCGTGCTCGACGACACCGACGTGCTCACGTGGTGGGGCCACGCCGCCCACGCGGACGTCGAGGACGCCGTGGTCGACCGCGTCCACGCCGCGGTCCTGGGCGGCATGGGCCTCCTCGCCCTGCACTCGGCCCACTACTCGAAGGTCTTCCGCCGCCTGCTCGGCACCACCTGCAGCCTGCGCTGGCGCAACGAGGGCGAGCGCGAGCTGGTCTGGACCGTCGACCCGGCCCATCCCATCGCGGCCGGCGTCCCGCAGCCGATCGCGATCGAGGCGCAGGAGATGTACGGCGAGCCCTTCGAGATCCCCGCGCCCGACGAGCTCGTCTTCATCTCCTCGTTCGCGGGCGGCGAGGTGTTCCGCAGCGGCTGCTGCTTCCGGCGCGGTGCCGGGCGGATCTTCTATTTCAGCCCCGGCGACCAGGACTACCCCGTGTACCACCACCCCGACGTGCAGCGCGTGCTGGCCAACGCGGTGCTGTGGGCAGCGCCGAGCGCCTAGGGAGCTAGTCTCCCGGCCATGGCCAAGCCGCGGCTCGTCGGGATCAATCACGTCGCGCTCGAGGTCGGGGACCTCGAGGCGGCGCTCGCGTTCTACGGGCGGATCTTCGACGTCCGCGGCGTGGAGCGCGAGCCGGGCATGGCCTTCCTCGACATGGGCGACCAGTTCGTCGCGCTCAGCGAGGGGCGCGAGGCCCCTCCGGACCGCTCGCGGCACTTCGGGCTCGTCGTCGACGACCGCGAGGCGGTCCGGGCGGCGCTGGAGGAGCAGAGCGTGGAGATCGTCGGGCGGCGGCTCGACTTCCGCGATCCCTGGGGCAACCGCATCCAGGTCGTCGAGTATGGCGACATCCAGTTCACGAAGACGCCGGCCGTGCTGAGCGGGATGGGCCTTGAGGGGCTCGAGAAGCGCCGGGGCGCGCTGGACCAGCTGCGCGCGAAGGGGCTTGCCCCCCGCTGAGCGGCGGGGCGCGCCCGCCCGGCGTATCGCGCGGCCGGGGGGCGCCTCCTCCCGTGTGACCCCGTCCACGGAAGGAGACTCTCCGCGATGTCCCCGCCCCAGGGCGCCGCCGGCGCCGACCCCAACGAGCTCCCGACCGACCGGGAGGAGCTCGACACCCCACCGCCGCCGGTGACGGCGGTCCCCGTCGACCCGGACGACGCGCCATGAGGATGTCGAAGAAGGGCATCGACTTCATCGCCTCGTTCGAGGGCTTCGTGAACCACCCGTACCGGGACTCCGGCGGGGTGTGGACGATCGGCTACGGCCACACGGGCCCCGGCGTCCAGGCGATGGGCACGATCACGCGCGCCCGCGGCCTCGAGCTGCTCGCGCAGGACGTCCGCACGGCCGAGGACGCCGTGAACGCGCTCGGCCTGCGCTTCAACCCGGGCCAGTTCGACGCGGTGTCGAGCTTCGTGTTCAACTGCGGGCGCGGGACGCTCGCCCCGTCGCGGTCGCTCGGCCGGGCGCTGCGCGAGCCCGGGATGGCCGGCGTGCCGGCGGCGATGGCGCTCTACGTCAAGGACGCCGCGGGCCGCACGCTGGCCGGGCTCGTCGCACGACGCAGGGCCGAGGGCGAGATGTTCGCCGACGCCGCGGCCGGCGGCCCGGCGGACTGGTTGACGCCGACCGAGCTGCGGCGCGTGCGCGAGCTCGACGACCTGCGCAGGATCGCGCGTCCGACCGCCGCGCAGCGCGGCCGGATCGCCAGCCTCGTGCGGGTCTTGACCAACCAGCGCAAGCGGATCTGGCGCTCGGCGCAGCCCGCGCCGCGCGGCGACGGTCAGGGTTGGGACTTCCGCAACCGCCGCCAGCGCTACCACTCGCTGCTGGCCCGGACGAGCTGAGTCGCGATGGCGTGGCGCCCGGAACACGACCCCGCGATCGGCGTCTGGATGGATGTGATCTCCACGAGCCCCCGCCGTCCGCTCTACGAGGTCTCCGCCCGGGCCCTGGCGGGGTCTCCGGGCGCCGCGCTCGAGCTGGCGCGCCGGTCCCCGTGCGCGACGCTCACGCAGTTCCTGGCACGGCACGTGCCGGGCGGGGTGCTGACGCCGGCGCTCTTCGACCTGCTCGCCGACGCGTTCGCCGACACGCACGCGGAGCGGCGGCGCGAGGTGCTCGCGGCCGCGCGCTTCGCCGTCAGGCCGCCGGCGCCGTCTTCGTGACCTGCGCGGGCGGCGCCTCCGCGGGCTCGGCGGCCGGCTGCTCGCGCGGCGCGCGCGCCAGCAGGACCGGGATCGGGCTCGCGTGCAGGACCTTCTGCGACACGCAGCCGACCAGCGCGCCGTGCAGGCGGCCGTGGCCGTGCGAGCCCATGACGATAAGGTCGAACTCGCCCGAGCAGGCGCGCTTGACGAGGTGCCGGGCGGGAACGCCCTCCACCAGCAGCGTGGTCACGCTGACGTCGGCGGGCAGCGTGTCCGTCGCCCGCCGCAGCACGTCCGTGTAGTGGCGCACGACGTCGCTCTTCGGCGGCGCCGCGCCGGAGGCCAGCAGGGCCGTGGCCGGCATCGGCGGGATCACGGTCAGCACGGTCAGCCGCGCGTTCTGGTCGCACGCCAGCGCAGCGGCGTGGGCGAGCGCAGCCTCGGCGTCCGGCGACCCGTCGAACGCCACGAGGATGTTGCGATACACGCTGGCCATCGGACGCTCTGGTGGGGATGATACCCGCACAACTGGACGCGTCCGTCCGTTTGGCGGACGTTGGTCCGCGAGTCTAGGCTCCCGCCATGCTCATCTCGACCATGAACGACATGCCGGGCCACGTCGTCGAGGAGGTGCTCGGCGAGGTGTTCGGCCTCACCGTGCGCTCGCGCAACGTCGGCTCGCAGATCGGCGCGTCCTTCAAGTCGCTCGTCGGCGGCGAGCTGAGGGGCATGACGAAGATGCTCGCCGAGGGCCGCGAGCACGCCACCCAGCGGCTTGTCGACGAGGCGGAGGCCAAGGGCGCGAACGCGATCCTCGCGTTCCGCTTCGACACGTCCGAGCTCGGCTCGACCTGGACGGAGATCTGCGCCTACGGGACGGCGGTGCGGGTGCGCCCGGAATAGGAGGAGCGAGTGGCCGACGAGATCGATCACCTGGACGCGCGGCTGCTGCTCGCCCTGCGCGCCCACCCGCGCGTCGGCCTGGTGGAGATCGCCCGCCGCCTCGGCGTCGCGCGCGGGACCGTGCAGGCGCGCCTGGAGAAGCTGCAGGCGCGCGGCGTCATCACCGGCTTCGGGCCGGAGGTGGAGCCCGCGCGCATGGGCTATCCCGTGATGGCGTTCGTGTCGCTGGAGATCGTGCAGGGGCGGCTCGAGGAGGCGATCGCGCACCTGCGCGCCGTGCCCGAGGTGCTCGAGGTGCACGGCGTGACCGGCGACCGCGACCTGATGTGCCGCGTGGTGGCGCGCGACAACGGCCACCTGCAGGATGTGATCAACCGGCTGCTGCAGCAGGGGGCGGTGCGGCGCTCGATGAGCGCGATCGCGATGTCGCGCCAGATCCCCTACCGGGTCGAGCCGCTGATCGGCGCCGCCGTGACCGGCTGATCGGCGCGCCGGTACCACAGGATCACCATCGGCTCGCCGTCGGTCAGCCGCCAGCCGGGCTCGCCCAACAGCGCCGCGAACTCCTCGCGGCACGCGTCGTATGCGCGGCGGCCGGCGTGCCAGTCCGGCGCGTCGGGCTCGGGATCGATCGTCGTCGGATCGACGTCGCCGAACGCCACCAGGGCGACCTGCACGACCTCGACGTAGCACCAGCGATGGCCCGTGTGGTCGAGCACGGGCAGGCGCTGGCCGATCCGCGGCGGGCCACCTCGAACTAGCGCCGCCTGCCGGCGCGCGCCGGCCAGCCTGCGCGCCGCGGCGCGCGGATCGCGCTCCAGCTCGCGGATCGCGAGATCGAGCGCCTGGCCGAGCACGACGAGCCGCTGCTGGGCGCCGCTTCAGCAGGCCCGCACAGTACGGCCGGACGTGCGCGCGGGTACGGGTAGCACCCCTCTGGCAGGATGCCGGGCCATGCTGACGCCGCCCTTCCTGCGCGCGCACGACCACTGGCGCGGGGAGGACGGGCCGGCGCTCGTGATGTTCGGCGACTACGAGGACGCGGAGACGCGCGAGGCCTACGCCGCCGTGCGGGATCTGCTGGCGCGCTGGGACGGCTTCGCGTTCGCCTGGCGGCACCTGCCGATCGGCGAGATCCACCCGCACGCCAACGGCGCGGCGCTCGCGGCCGAGGGCGCCGCCGCGCAGGACGCGTTCTGGCCCTATCACGACGTCCTGATCGAGCGTCAGGATGCGCTGACGGTGCCCGACCTGCTGACCTACGCGGGAGAGATCGGCCTCGACGTCGCGCAGCTGATGGACGACATGCGCGAGGGCCGCCACGCCGAGCGCGTGCTCGACGACGTCCGCAGCGCCGTCGACTCGGGCGCGCTGCTCACGCCCGCGCTGTTCGTGGAGGGCGTCCGCTACGGCGGCGGCCGGGACCCGGACGCGCTGGAGGCCGCGCTGCGTGCAGCCCTGGCCGGGTGAGATCCTGGAGGAGCGGGCCGGCGAGATCGCCGTCGGCTTCGCCGCGCTGCTGACCCGCCAGGCGGCGTGGCGCCACCGCCGGGTGGAGACGATCACCGTGCTCTCGCACGAGCAGGTCCGGCGCGCGGTCTCGATCGACTTCACGGTGGCGGCCGAGCACCGCGACGACGTGAAGCTCGCCGGGGGACAGTGGATCGTCCCGCTCGCGCTGCTGGCCAAGCGGCCGCTGGCGCACTTCGACCTGCGCGCCGAGGACCTCGCCTCCGTGCCGCTCCTGCGTGCCGAGGAGACCCAGGTGATCGCGCGCGAGCTGCTGTACGTGTTGCTGGACCTCGACCTGTCCGAGGCCGACGCGGGCGAGGTGGACGCGGACGCCCTGATCGAGCGTGCGGTGGCGATCGAGCCGGCGGACCTCGGCCGGGAGCTGGCGGCGCTCGACGAGGCCGCCGGGCCGCTCCCGGTCTTCGCCGGCTTCGCCGACCGGCTCTCGCGCGGGTTCCTGCTGTGCGCGGTGCTCGACGACGTGTCCCGGCGGCGGGTCATCAAGTACGCCTACGACGAGCCGCTGCCGCGGCCGGGCCTGCTCCACTTCTACGACGCGCCGGGCTGCACCGAGGCCGCGAGCTACCACGTCGAGGTCGCCGTGCCGGAGGAGATGCGCGCCCGCAGCACGGAGCTGGTGGACAACGTGACCGGCACGGTCCTGGCCTCCGGCCCGCGCGACGCCGACCGCCCGGGCGTCTACTACGTCGCCACCGGCGCCCAGATCGAGCCCGGCCTCAGCGTCCGCTACGGCACCGAGCGCGGCCGCTTCCTGGCGCCCGCGGCGCTCGTCGCCTGGCTGATCGCGCTGGAGCTCGCGCTGCCATGGCTGTTCGCCGACCTCGCGCGGCTGGCCGAGCAGGCGGGGCCGGCGATCGCGATCCTGCTGTCGAGCTCTGCCGTCTTCTCGGGGCTCGTGCTGCGCGGAGGCGAGCACCCGCTCGTGCGGCTCGTGCTGGCGCCCTACCGGCTGTGCCTGGCCGGCGCGACGGTCGCCGCCGTCCTCGCCGGCTCCACGCTCGCGTTCCAGGCGTCGTCCGGCGTGCTGGCGTGGTGCTGGGGCCTCGGCGCGCTCGCCGCCGTCCTGGCTGCCGGTATCCTGAGCACCGAGGCCGCCCGCGCACCGTCGTCCCAGACGGCCTGGAAAGACCGCTAGCCATGTCCACCCTTCGCCTCTTCCGCCGCGAGCCCGCCACCCGCAAGGGCATCCGCGAGCGCTCCACGGTCGTGCGCTCGGCGGAGCTTGCGCTGCCCGAGGTCCGCGTCCCGGTCACGCGCGAGGCCGCGCTCGCCGCGCTGGCCCGGTCGCGCGCCCGCCGCGCGGCGAACGGCGCCTAGCTCTCGCCTAGCTCCGCTCCTTCGCGAGCGCCACGAAGGCGTCGAGCGCCTGCGGGTTCGCGAGCGAGTCGCGGCTCGCGGCCTTCTCCGGCGCCGTGCCCATCAGGATCCGCTTGACCGGGAGCTCGAGCACCTTGCCGGACAGCGTCCGGGGCACCTCGGCGACCTGCAGCACGTCGGACGGAACGTGGCGCGGGGAGCAGTCCTCGCGCACGCGGCGGCGGATCTCGGCGACGATGCCGTCGTCGAGCTCGACGCCCTCGCGCAGGACGACGAAGAGCGGCATCCAGGCGTCGCCGTCCTCCTGCGGGACGTCGACCACGAGCGCGTCCGTGACGTCGTCGACCGCGAGCACGGCGCGGTAGATCTCGGCGGTGCCCATCCGCACGCCGCCGCGGTTGATGGTGGCGTCGGAGCGGCCGGTGATAATCGCGGTGCCGCGCTCGGTGATCTCGATCCAGTCGCCGTGGCGCCAGATCCCCGGGTACACCGAGAAGTACGCGTCGCGGTAGCGCTCGCCGTCCCGGTCGCCCCAGAAGTAGATCGGCATCGACGGCATCGGGCGGGTGATGACCAGCTCGCCGACCTCGCCCACGAGCGGCCGGCCGTCCGGGTCCCACGACTCGACGGCGGCGCCGAGCGCGCGCGCCTGCAACTCGCCCTCGTGGACCGGCAGGATCGGCACGCCGCCGACGAACGCGGTGCAGACGTCGGTCCCGCCGGAGGTGGAGAACAGCCACGTGTCGGCGCCGACGTGGTCGTAGACCCAGCGGAAGCCCTCGGGGGAGAGCGGCGAGCCGGTCGAGCCGATCGCGCGCAGCGCCGACAGGTCGCGGCCGGCGCCCGGCTCCACGCCGGCCTTCATGCAGGCGCCGATGTAGCTCGCGCTGGTACCGAACGTGGTCATGCCGGCGCGGGCGGCGAAGTCCCACAGGGCGCCCATGTCGGGGTGGCCGGGGGACCCGTCGTAGAGCAGGATCGTCGCCTCGGTCAACAGGCCGGCGACGATGAAGTTCCACATCATCCAGCCGGTCGTCGTGAACCAGAACAGGCGGTCGCCGGCCTGGGCGTCGACGTGCAGGTTCAGCACCTTGAGGTGCTCGAGCAGGATCCCGCCGTGGCCCTGGACGATCGCCTTCGGCAGCCCCGTGGTGCCCGACGAGTACAGGACCCACAGCGGGTGGTCGAACGGGACGCGCTGAAACTCCAGCTCCTCGTCGTCCGCGGTCAGCGCCTCCCAGTCCAGCGCGTCCTCGAGCTCCGCGCCGGCGTCCAGGTAGCGCAGGAGGACCGTGTGCCCGAGGCTCGGCATGGCGCTGCGCACCTCGCGCACGGTGTCGCGGCGGTCGAATGCGCGGCCGGTGTAGCGGTAGCCGTCGACGGCCAGCAACAGCTTCGGCTCGATCTGCGCGAAGCGGTCGATCACGCTGCGCGCGCCGAAGTCCGGCGAGCAGCTCGACCACACGGCGCCGAGCGAGGCGCACGCCAGGAACGCCGCGGCCGTCTCGGGGATGTTCGGCATGTAGGCGACGACGCGGTCGCCGGGCTCGACGCCGAGCCGGCGCAGCCCGGCCGCGATCCGCCGCACGTGCCCGCGCAGCTCGCCCCACGACCACGCGCGGTCGACGCCCATCTCGCCGCCGGCGACGATCGCCACCGTCGCGTCGTCCTTGCCCCGAAACGCGTGCTCGGCGTAGTTGACCAGCGTGCCCGGGAACCACTGCGCGCCGGGCATCTCGTGCGACGCGAGCGCGACGTCGCCGCGCTCGCCGACCTTGTAGCGGTCCCACACGGCGCACCAGAACGCGTCCAGGTCCTCGACCGACCAGCGCCACAGTGCGTGGTAGTCGTCGAAGCCACGGTCGCGCATGAAGCTCGTCATCTGCGCGCGCTCCACCATCGCGTCGGGCGGCGTCCACAGGACCGGCGGGGGCATTGCCAGGCATCATGCCAGGGGTGCTGCGGACGGTGATCGCGACGCGCTACGTGACGCCGCTGCGCGAGGGCGGCTCGCTGCCGGGGCTGGTGGAGGCCGACGACGACGGCCTGTACGTCCTGAAGTTCCGCGGCGCCGGGCAGGGCCCGAAGGCGCTCGCGGCCGAGATCGTGGCCGGCGAGCTGGCGCGCGCGCTCGGCCTGCCGGTGCCCGAGCTCGTGCTGATCGAGCTCGACCCCGCGCTCGGCGCCGCCGAGCCCGACCCCGAGATCCAGGACCTGATCGGCGCCAGCGCCGGGACCAACCTGGGCGTCGACTTCCTGCCCGGCGCGCTGCCGTTCACCCCGGGCGCGGGCGAGCCGCCCGAGCCGGAGCTCGCCGCCGCCGTCGTGTGGTTCGACGCGCTCGTGCTCAACGTCGACCGCACGCCCCGCAACCCGAACCTGCTCTGGTGGCACCATCGCCTGTGGCTGATCGACCACGGCGCCGCGCTCTACACGTTCCACGCCGCCGATCCGCTCGCGCGGGCGCGCACCGGGTTCGCCGCCATCCGCGACCACGTGCTGCTGCCGCACGCCGGCTCGATCGCCGAGGCCGACACGCGCCTGGCGGGGCGCGTGGAGGGGCTCGAGGAGCTCGCCGCCCTCGTCCCCGCCGCGTGGGCGAACGGCGCGCCGTACGCGGAGTTCCTCGCGCACCGGCTGCAGGAGCCGCGCGAGTTCGCCGAGGAGGCCGAGCGTGCCCGGGCGTGAGCCGTTCCAGTACGCGACCGTGCGCGTGGTCCCGCGCGTGGAGCGCGGCGAGTTCGTGAACGCCGGCGTCGTCCTGTTCTGCCGCCCGCTGCGCTTCCTCGGCGCGCGCACGCAGCTCGACGAGGCCGTGCTCGCCGCGCTGGCGCCGGACTGCGAGGCCGTCGCGGTGCGCGAGCACCTCGGGGCCGTCGAGCGGATCGCGGCCGGCGACCCCGCCGGCGGGCCCATCGCGGCGCTCCCGCCCTCCGAGCGCTTCCACTGGCTCGTGGCGCCCGCGAGCACGATCGTCCAGCCGGGCCCTGTGCACACCGGCCTGACCTCCGATCCGGCGCGCGAGTTGGCGCATCTGTTCGGCTCGCTGGTCGAACGCTGAATCCAGCGGGCGAGTTGGCGCATCTGTTCGGCTCGCTGGTCGAGTGCTGAGCCATACTGGGGCTTGTGAGGGCCTTCGCGGTCGCCATCACGCTGGTTGCGGCGGCCGCCGGCGCCTCGCCCGCGGCCGCGCGCGTGGGCCTGCAGCGCGTCGGCTCGTTCAACTCGCCGCTCTACGTCACCGGCCCGCCCGGCGACAGCCAGCGGCTGTTCGTGGTCGAGCAGGGCGGCAGGGTGCGGGTCGTGCGCGACGGCCGCGTCCTGCGGCGACCGTTTCTCGACGTCAGCGACCGCGTCACATCCGGAGGGGAGCGCGGCCTGCTGTCGCTCGCCTTCGCGCCCGACTACGCGTCCAGCGGCCTGTTCTACATCGACTACACCGACCACAACGGCGACACGCGCGTGGTCGAGTACCACCGCCGCACCGCGGACGTCGCGGCCGCGGGCACGGCCCGGCTCGTGCTGTTCCAGCGCCAGCCCGAGCCCAACCACAACGGCGGGCTGCTGCTGTTCGGCCCCGACCGCCTGCTCTATATCGGGCTCGGCGACGGCGGCGGGGGCGGGGACCAGCACGGGCGGCGCGGGAACGGGCAGTCGCTGGGCACGCTGCTCGGCAAGATCCTGCGCATCGACCCGCGCCGCGCGGGCCGGCGCCGCTACCGCATCCCGGCCGCCAACCCGTTCCACCGCCGCGGCGCCCGCCGTGAGATCTACGCCTACGGGCTGCGCAACCCGTGGCGGTTCTCGTTCGACCGCGCGACGGGCGACCTCGCGATCGGCGACGTCGGGCAGAACGCCGTCGAGGAGATCGACTTCGTGCGGCAGGGGCGCGGCCGCGGCGCCAACTTCGGCTGGCGCGTGTTCGAGGGCAACACGCGCTACACGCCCGGCGAGACCGCGCGCGGGGCGATCCGGCCGGTGATCACGGAGAGCCACGGCGCCGGCAACTGCTCGATCACCGGCGGCGTCGTGGTGCGCGATCCGGCGCTGCCGTCGTGGGCCGGCCGCTACGTGTTCGGCGACTACTGCCGCGGGCGCCTCGAGACGGCGCGGCTGTCGGCCGGGCGCGCACGCGGCCTGAGCGACTCCGGGCTGCACGTGAGCCAGCTCAGCTCGTTCGGAGAGGACGCGCAGGGCCACGTGTACGTGACGTCGCTCGCCGGGCCGGTGCACCGCCTCGTCGAGCGATGACGCTCGCCGAGCTCGGCATCGCGCGCGTGCGTGCCGCCAACCCGGGACCGCTGACGCTGTCGGGCAGCAACACGTGGGTGGTCGGCCGCGATCCGGCCTGGGTGGTCGACCCGGGGCCGGCGCTGGACGAGCACCTCGATGCGGTGGCGGCGGAGGTGGCCGCGCGCGGCGGCGCCGGCGGCATCGCGCTCACCCACGACCACGCCGACCACGCCGAGGGCACGGGCGCGCTGCGCGAGCGGCTCGGCGCGGTGCCGGTGGCCGCCGCCCGCGGCGCCGGCGTCGTGCTGGGGGACGGCGACGCGTTCGGCCCGCTGGAGGCGCTCGCGGTGCCCGGGCACGCCGACGACCACCTCGTGTTCGTCGCCGGGCGCGCGGCGTTCACCGGCGATGCGGTGCTCGGCGAGGGCAGCGTGTTCGTCAGCGGCGCCCTGCGCGCCTATCTGGACGGGCTGCGCCGCCTGCGCGCGCTGGACCTCGCGGTCATCTGCCCCGGCCACGGCGACGAGGTCTGGGACCCGGCGGCGAAGCTCGACGAGTACCTCGCCCACCGGCTGGAGCGCGAGCGGAAGCTGCTCGCCGCGCTCGAGGCGGGGCTGCGCGACGAGGAGGACCTGTTGGACGCGGCGTGGGACGACGCCCCGGCGGCGGTCCGGCCGTTCGCGGCGATCACGCTGCGCGCGCACCTCGACAAGCTCCGCGAGGAGGGGCGGGCATAGGCTAGGCGCGCGGCAGCTCGGCGTCGGCGCCGCTGGCGAGGTCCTCGCCGGCGAGGCGCCGGCGGCCGAGCTCCAGCGCGGCGCGCAGCGGCGTGATGCCGGTCGCCTCGGCGCCGTCGAAGATCTGGCGCAGAGTGTCGCCGATCACGCGCACGCGCGCGTCGGCGCGGTCGGGCGCGTAGCCCTCGGGCTCGAGCTCGACCGCGATGTTGATGATCCCGCGGGCGTTGCAGACGAAGTCGGGCGCCCACAGGATGTCGCGCTCCGCCAGCGCGTCCGCGAGCTCCTCGGCGGCGAGCTGGTTGTTGGCGGCGCCGGCGATCGCCGCGCAGCGCAGCCGCGGGATCGTGTCGTGATTGAGCACGCCGCCGAGCGCGCACGGCGCGACGACGTCGACCTCCGAGGCGAGCGCCGCGCCGGGCTCGGTCCAGCGCGCGCCGAGCCGCTCCGCGAGCTCGCGCTTGCGGGGATCGACGTCGGCCACCACGAGCTCCGCGCCGCCCTCGGCGAGGAGCTCGGCCAGCCGGCCGCCGACATGGCCCAGCCCGATCACGGCGACGCTGCGGCCCGACAGGTCGTCGCTGCCGACCGCGCGCTCGCAGGTGACGCGGACGGCGACCTCGCAGCCGAGCGCGGTCCACGGGCTCGGGTCGCCGGACCCGCCGCGGTCCTCGGAGAGGCCGGTGACGTAGCGCGTGCGCTCGGAGATCGTCTCCATGTCGGGCTCCGAGGTCCCGACGTCCTCGGCGGTCAGGTAGGCGCCCGCGAGCGCCTCGACGGTGTCGCCGAAGTCGAGCAGCACGGCGTGGCGGCGCTCGGGCGAGAGGACGGGCTCGTTCGGGTGGAGCATGATCACGCCCTTGCCGCCCCCGAGCGGCAGGCCCGCCACGGCCGCCTTGAACGTCATCGCGCGCGACAGCCGCAGCACGTCGCGCAGCGCGGCCGCCGCGTCGTCGTAGGTCCACATCCGGCAGCCACCGAGCGCCGGCCCGCGGACCGTCGAGTGGACCGCGGCCATCGTGAACAGGCCGGACCGCCGGCCGCGCCGGACGAGCAGCGTCTCGTGCTCGAGGCTTTCGGGGTAACGCTCGATCCCGCGAGCCTAGTACACGGGTTCCGAAAGTACGCCGAGTTCGGGCGGGCCCCGTGGGCGTCAGGGCGCCGGCGAAGGCTCCGGCGTCGGCGCGGCGGCGCCGCCCGTCAGCGGGGGCCGCCGGTGTCAGGGCGCAGGCGCGGAGCCGCGGTTGGCCGCGGCCCGCCGGCGTCAGGGCGCCGGTGTGGGCTCGGGCTCCGACGTGGCGCCGCCCGCGGCCGGGGCGCCGCCCTGGGCGGGGGCGGCCGGGTCCTCGGAGCCGATGCTCACCGGGGGCGGCTGCGGCTGGGGCTGCTCGGCGATCGGCGCGACGGGCTGCGCCGGGTCGGGCGTGGGGGACGGGGTCGCCAGCTCACCGGCGGGCGCGTCGGGCGCGACGGCGCCGCCGGTGCCGATGGCGAGCGCGTCGGCCTCTGCGCCGCCGTCGTCGGCCGGCGTGGTGGGCAGCGGCTCGTGCAGCGCGTCCGGGGCCGCCGCCTTCGCGCCGCGGTCGTCCTCCGCGCGCTCCTTGCGCTCGCGGCGGGTGGGCAGGGCGGCGGCGCGCGGGCGCTCACGGGTGCGCACCGGCATCGCGACCGGGGCCGGGCGGACGCGCGCGGCGGGCGCCGGGCGCGCCGCGGGCGCGGGTGCGGCCGCGGCGTGCGAGCGCGCGGGATGGTGCTCGCGCTGGGCGATCTGCTTGACCTCGACGGCGCCGCCGGCAATCGCCGTCGCGCACACGACGGCGGCCACCTTGCACGCCGTCGCCCCCGCGATGCCGCCGCTGACGACGGTCGCCGAGCCGGCAGCCGAGCCCGCGGCCGCCGAGCCGGCCGCTCCCCCGCCGGCGGCCGCGCCGCCGCCGCCGGCCCCGAGGCCGGCCAGCTTCGCGGCGAACGCGAGCGGCCCGGCGCCGACCGGCGACAGCGCCGCGAACGAGCGGCGGACGCCGCGCAGCGCCGTGCGGTACTCGCAGCAGCTGTCGCAGGAGCGCATGTGCCGGCGCGCGCGGCCGGAGGACTTCACGCCGCGGTCGTAGGCCCGCAGCAGGTCGTCGCGAATATCGGCACAGTCGGCGTCGCGCGCCTCGGCCGCCTCGACAAGGCCGACGCGGGCGCGCACCAGCAGCGACTTGACGGCGGGGACGGTGACGTCGAGCGCATGGGCGAGGTCGGCGTAGGCCATGCCGTCGATCTCGCGCATGAGCAGCGCCGAGCGCTGCTGCTCCGGCAGCCGCCCGACGTCCTCGACCAGGCGGCGCAGGTCGTCGCGCCGCTGCGCCTCCTCGATCGGGTCGTGGAGCGGCTTGCGCGAGACCTCGAAGAGCTCGGCCGGCGGTGGCACCGGGCGGCGCAGGTGGTCGATGCAGCGGTTGTGCGCGACCCGATACAGCCACGCCCGCACGTTGATCTCGCGCTCGTCGTTGCGCAGCGCCCCGTAGGCCCGCACGAAGACGTCCTGCAGCACGTCCTCGGCGTCCTGGCGCGAGCCCGCGGACAGCATCTGGCGCACATAGGCGAACAGGCGCTGGCGGTAGCGGTCGTGCAGGACGCGGAAGGCCTCCTCGTTGCCCACGCGGAACAGACCCAGCAGCTGCTCGTCCGAGCGCAGCCGCAGCAGCTTGGGCGCCAGTGGGACGCGGCTGAGGGGAGCGGCGGGTGCGTGGATCGCTGAGGCTTCCATGTGGGCGGGATCTCTAACGCTGCGTCCCGGCAACCCTAACTGTCGGCGGCTCCGGAAGTTCCGTCAATAGGTGTACGCGTTCGTCCACCTTGCGAGGTCCGCTCAGGAAAGGCTCGCCATGACGTGCTTCACCACCGTGTAGTCCTCCAGCGCATACATCGACAGGTCCTTGCCGTAGCCGGACTGCTTGAAGCCGCCGTGCGGCATCTCGGAGGCCAGCGGGATGTGGTCGTTGATCCACACGCAGCCGAATCGCAGCGCTTTGGAGACGCGCAGCGCGCGGCCGACGTCGCGCGTCCAGACCGAGGAGGCCAGGCCGTACGGCGTGCCGTTGGCCCAGGCGATCGCCTCGTCCTCGTCGGTGAACGGCTGGACCGTGATCACCGGGCCGAAGATCTCGCGCTGGACCATCTCGTCGTCCTGACGCAGACCGCCGACGACCGTCGGCTCGAGGAAGAAGCCCGGCAGCTGCGGCTCCGAGCCGCCGGTGACGATCTGGGCGTGGCCCGGCTTGCGCTCCAGGAAGCCCTCGACGCGCTCGCGCTGGCGGGCTGAGTTCAGCGGCCCCAGCGTGGTCTCCGGGTCCATCGTGTCGCCGAGCTTGTACCCCTTGGCCTCGTCGGCGAGGCCCTGCAGGACGTCGTCGTAGACCTTCGAGCCGGCGAGCACCCGGGTGGCGGCCGTGCAGTCCTGGCCGGCGTTGTAGTAGCCGGTGCCGGCGATGGTGCCCAGCGCGGCCTCCATGTCGGCGTCGTCGAACACGACCACCGGCGCCTTGCCGCCGAGCTCGAGGTGCACGCGCTTGAGCGTGTCCGCGCAGGCGCGCGCGATCCACTTGCCGGTCTCCACCGAGCCGGTGAGCGAGACCATGTCGACATCGGGGTGGGTGACGATCGACTGGCCCGCCTCATTGCCGCCGGACACGACGTTCAGCACGCCCTTGGGGAAGAGCTCGGCGGCGATCTCGGCGAGCCGCAGCGTCGTGAGCGGGGTGCTGGGGGCGGGCTTGAGGACGATCGTGTTGCCGGTGGCCAGCGCCGGGCCGATCTTCCAGATCGCCATCATCATCGGGTAGTTCCACGGCGCGATCTGGCCGACGACGCCGACCGGCTCGCGGCGGAGCCACGACGTGTAGCCCTCGAGGTACTCGCCGGCCGCCTTGCCCTCCAGCAGGCGCGCGGCGCCCGCGAAGAAGCGCACGTTGTCGACCATCGCCGGGATCTCGTCGTCCTTGACCGCCTGCAGCGGCTTGCCGGCATTGCGCGCCTCGAGCTCGGCGAGCTCGTCGCCGTGCGCCTCGATCGCGGCGGCCAGCTTGAGCAGCGCGAGCGAGCGCTCGCCCGGCGTGGTCGCCGACCAGCCGGGGAACGCGGCCTTGGCGGCCGCCACCGCGCGGTTCACGTCCTCGCTCGTGGAGTCCGGCGCCTGCGCCATCACCTTGCCGTCGGCCGGGTTGACCACGTCCATCGTGCCGGCCGCCGCGACGGGCTCGCCGTCGATGAAGTTCTTGAACTCGGTGCCGGTCTCCGTCGCGGCCATGGCTCGCCTCCTCAGGTCGGTGCGGCCACGCTACCACCGGGTAGCCCCGGTGGATGACCCGCTGCTTTTACGGCGCCTCGCAGGCATCAGCTCGGGCGAGGCTCTGAATGAGGTCCCCGTCGGCGACGAATGGCCGCGTGTGATCTGTGCCGCCGCGCGGCAGGTCCGGCGAACTGCTTGCAGGTGAGGGGGAGCCTGAAAATGGCTCGCCGGCTCGGGGATCGCGCGAGATCGCTCGGCCGGTCGGGGCCGCCCGCGCGCGATCGATCGTTTCCCGGCGAGCCACTTCAGGCTCCCCCTCACCTGCACGCTGTTTACGCCGGCACCTCGATCAGGGTGGGCCCCGGGCGCTCCAGGGCGGCGCCCAGCTCAACAGCCAGCGCCCGCGAATCCTCGACCCGCCGCCCACACCCACCCAGCGCCTCCGCAAGCCGCGGCAGGTCCGGCGTCATCAGATCCACCCCGATCGGATCGATCCCCTCGGCGCGCATCTGGTCGCGGATCTCGCCGTAGCCGCGGTTGTTGGGCACCACGACGGGCAGCGGGATGCCCTGCTCGGCGGCGGTCAGGAGCTCGGCGACGGTGAACAAGAGCCCGCCGTCGCCCACGAGCGCCACGACCGGGCGATCCGGCGCGGCGAGCTTCGCGCCGATCGCGGCGGGGACGGCGTAGCCGAGCGTGGCATAGCCGGTCGGGTAGATGAAGCGCTGCGCCGCGTCCATCGGCAGGAAGTGCACGGCGCCGTAGTAGGCGGCCATCGTGCTGTCGGCGCTCAGGATGCCGTCGTCGCCGAGGGCGCCTGCCAGCGCGTCGACCAACCCGAGCCAACGCTCGCCGTCGACCAGGGCCTCGCGCCGGATCGCGGCGCGCACGGCGGAGCGGTCCGCGCCGGCGCGGTCTTCGCCGGCCGCCACGGCGTCCGCCAGCGCGGCGAGCGCGGCCCCGGCGTCGCCGAGGACGGCCACGTCGGCCGGTGCGTTCTTGTGCAGCTGGCCGCGATCGACGTCGATCCGGATCAGCCGGCCGCGGAGCCGCAGCGGCGGCGGTGCCCAGAGGTCCGACTCGCCCAGCTCGGTGCCGACTGCGAGCACGACGTCGCGCTCGGCCAGCCAGCGCTGCGCGGCCGGCAGCCGGATCGCTGCGCCCAGCGACAGCGGGTGGCGCTCGGACACGATCCCCTTGCCGTTGACGGTGGTGATCACCGGGGCGCGGAGGCGCTCGGCGAGCCGCGTGGCGGCCGCCGACGCCCCGCGGGCGCCGCCGCCGAGCACGATCGCCGGCCGCTCCGCGCGCGACAGCGCGTCCCCGGCGCGCTCCAGAGCCGCCTCGTCGAGCTCGACCCCAAGCGGAGCGGCCGCGCCGGCGAGCGTGACCTCGCCGCGCGCCGCGAGCACGTCGACCGGGACCTGCACGTGCACCGGGCGCGGCCGGCCGGCGGCGAAGTGGGCGAACGCGGCCTCCACCGCGCCGGCCGCCTCGGCGGGCGAGCCGGCGCGGGCGCTCCAGGCGACCAGGGCCTCCATCGCGGCGCCCTGGTCCTTGCCCTCGTGCAGGTAGCCCGTGTCGCGGCCCTCGATGCCGGTCGGCATCGCGGGCGACACGACCAGCACCGGCACGGAGTCCGCGTACGCAGTGGCGGCGGCGGTCGCGGTGTTCATCACGCCCGGCCCGGATGTCGCGAGCACCACGCCCGGGCGCCCCGACACGCGGGCGTAGCCGTCGGCCGCGTAGCCGCCGCCCTGCTCGTGGCGCGGGGTCACGTGCCGGATCCCGGCGGCGGTGAGATGCCGGTGGATCTCCAGCGTGTGCGTGCCGGGGATGCCGAACACGAGGTCGGCGCCGCAGCCGGCGAGCGCCCGCACGACGGCCTCGCCACCGGTCATCTCACGCGTCGCCACGGCGGTCATGATGCGCGCAGGGCCGCCAGGGACAGCATCTCGTGGCACACGCTCGCCGCCAGCCAGGCGGTGATCCCGCCCGCGTCGTACGAAGGCGAGACCTCCACGCAGTCGAACGCGCGGAAGTCGATGCCGGTGAGGGCGCGCACGTAGGCGAGCGCCTCGCCGCTCGTCGGGCCGCCGACCTCCGGCGTGCCGGTCCCGGGCGCGAACGCCGGGTCGACGAAGTCGATGTCGAACGACAGGAACGCCGGCCGGTCACCGACGCGGGCGCGCACCCGGTCGGCGTACTGCTCCGGCGTCAGGTGCCGCATGAGCGACCACGGGATCGCGTCGAACCCCAGGGCCTCCGGCTCGGCCTCGTCGGCGGCGCCGTACAAAGTCCCGCGCAGGCCGGCCTGGACCGAGTGGTACGGATCGATCAGCCCCTCCTCCACGGCCCGCTTGAACACGGTGCCGTGGAAGTAGCGCATGCCGTAGTAGGAGTCCCACACGTCGGCGTGGGAGTCCAGGTGGACCAGCGCGAGCGGCCCGTGGACCTGGGCCGCCGCGCGCAGCTCCGCGAGCGCGATCGAGTGGTCGCCGCCGATGCAGAGCGGGATCACGCCCGCCTCGTGCACCGGGACGAGGTGCTGCTCGATCCGGACCAGGCTCTCTTCCTGGTAGCCGGGGACCGTCGGCGCGTCGCCGTAGTCGACCATCGACAGGCGCTCGGCCACGTCGACGCGCAGCTCCGGGTTGTAGGGCCGCAGCAGCACCGAGGCGCTGCGGACCGCCTCGGGGCCGAAGCGGGCGCCCGAGCGGAACGACACCGCGTCGTCGGTGGGGACGCCGACGATCGCGACGTCGACGTCCTCCGTGGTCTGCAGGTGCGGCAGGCGCATGAACGTCCGCGGGCCGGTGAACCGCGGGGTCTGCGTGGCGTCGGCGGGGCCGTAGCGCATCGTCGTGTGCATGGCTCAGACCACCGCCGCGCCGACGACGTCCGGCGACTGGCTGCGGGCCCGGGCCGGCGACGTGGCGAGGCTCACGCCGATGTACACCACGAGGCTGCTCAGGAGCCCGAAGATGATCGGCTCGTTGGCGTAGAGGCCGCTGATGGCCATCATCGCGACGGTCACGATCGAGCTCACGACGATCGAGGCGACCGCGGCGGTTCCGGTCCCGCGCTTCCACAGCAGCCCGAGCACGACCGGCACGAACAGCGCGCCCGTCAGCAGGTCGTAGGCCACCGTCAGCGCGCCGATCACGTTGTTGAGCAGCAGCGCGATGACCACGACGGCCGCGCCCACGATCGCGGTCGTGATGCGGGTGAGCAGGACCGGGTTGCGCGGCTTGCGCGCGAGCGCCCACAGGTCGTTCGCCACCACCGTCGAGGAGGCGAGCATGGCCGCGCTGGCGGTCGACATGATCGCGGCGAGCGCGGCGGCCAACACGAGGCCGGAGACGCCATGCGGGAGGACCTCCTTGACGATCGCGGCGAACGCCAGGTCGGGGCTCTCGAGATGCGGGACGACGACCTTGGCGGCGGCGCCGATCAGCGCGCCGGCGAGGCCGTAGAACAGGCAGTAGCCGCCGGCGATGATCGTGCCGCGCTGAATGACCTTCGCGTCGCGCCCGGTGAAGACGCGCTGCCAGATGTCCTGGCCGATCATCAGGCCGAAGAAGAACAGCAGGAAGTAGGTGAAGATCGTGTTCCAGCCGATCGCGGTCGGGTCGAAGTAGGAGGCCGGCAGCTCGTCCTTCATCCCGCCCAGCCCGCCGGCGGCATGGACGGCGAGCGGCAGCAGCAGCGCGAAGATGCCGACGGTCTTGATCGCGAACTGGATGATGTCGGTGAGCGTCAGCGACCACATGCCGCCGGTGACGCAGTAGAGGACCATGACGCCGCCCGCGACCAGGATCGCGACCTCCGGCGTGACGCCGAGCAGGCTGTCGAACAGGGTCCCGCTCGCGACCGTCGAGGTGACCGCCACCATCAGCGCGTAGGCGGCCATGATGCCCGCGCTCACGACGCGCGAGGGCACGCCGTAGCGCTTGGCCATCAGCTCGGGCACCGTGTAGACGCCGGCGGCGGCAAGGCGCCTGGCGAGAAGAAGACCGAGCCCGATCAGCCCGAGCCCGATCATGAACACGAGCGCCGCGCCCGAGATCCCGTACTGGTAGCCGAGGCTGACGGTACCGATGGTCGACGCGCCGCCGAGCACGATCGCGGCGAGCGTGCCGATGAACATCGGATAGCCGAGCCGACGCCCGGCGACGAGATAGTCGTCCGCGGTCCGCGCGCGGCGGTAGCCCCACCACGCGGCCGCGACCATGACGCCCATGTAGACGGCGATGACGATGTAATCCAGCGCTCCGAACACTGCCTCTCTCCCTCTCTCGTGAGTGAGGGCACAAAGTGACCGACCGCGGCCGCGGTGCCAATCGTTGAAAGCTAAGAGGCGGGCGGCCCCGTTCGTGGCTCCGTAAAGCCCGAGCGCGCGGCGAGCAGCGCGATGTGCAGCTCCGCGATCGTCGCCGGGTGCTTGAGCGAGCAGCCGAGGACCTGCTCGACGCGCGTGAGGCGGTAGCGCAGCGAGTTGGGGTGCAGGTGCAGCGCGGCCGCCGCGGCGGCGGAGTCGAGGTCGTGCTCGAAGTAGGTGACGAGCGCCTCGTGCAGCGGCGGATGCGCGCGCAGCGTCGCGAGCAGCTCCTGCAGCTTGGGCTCGAGCCGCTCGGGCGCGGCCTCGCTGAGCAGCAGCGTGCCGAGGTCGAACTGCTCGAACGCGACGACGCTGCGCCCCGGCTCGGGCGCCGCGTGGCCGAGCGCCAGCTCGGCGTCGCGCAGCGACTCGCGCGCCTGGGCGATGCCCGTCACCGGGCGGCCGATCCCGGCGAGCGCGCCCGGCCACGCCGCCGCGAGCTCCTCCAGTGCCGCGCGCACGGCGCCTTGGACGAGCGCCACGACCGCCGCGTCGCGGCCGGCGATCAGGTGCGGCGCGCGGGCGCGCGCCAGCGCCTCGCCGAGCTCGTGGCAGAGCACGGACGCGTCGACCGCCGCCTGCAGTACCACCACGCGAGCCGGCTCTGCGAAGTCCAGGCCGACCGCGGCGGTGCGCGCGGTGAGCGACGCCACGTCGCCCTCGCGTCGCAGCGCCTCTTCCAGCAGCGCGGCCCGCACCGCCAGCTCCTGCTCGCGCGCGAACTCCTGCAGCCGGTCCATCGCCACCAGCAGCGGCGCGCTCATCTCCGCCGCCCGCTTGGCGAGCGTCCCGATGAAGCCGTCACGCCGGCTGGCCAGAACGAGCCAGCGCGGGGCCTCGTCCGGGCGCGCCGCCAGCGGGGCGGCGACGGCGTGCCAGCCCTCGGCCTCGACCTCGCGCAGCGTCGCCGGCGCGCCCGCGACCTGTTGCCACAGCGCGGCCACCGGCGCGCTGCCGGCGGTCGGGCCGGCCGTCCCGTCGGGCCCCAGCACCGCCACGCTGGCGTCCATGAAACGGGCGAGCCGCTCGACGACCGCGCGCTCGGGCTCCGGCTCGCGCAGCGCGTCGATGATGAAGCGCTGCAGCGACGAGAGCCGGCGCAGCAGCGGGCCCTCGTCGCCCATGATCGCCGTGTCGACGAACCGGACGACCTCGCGGAACGGCGTGTCCGGCGGCACGGAGAAGATCGGATAGCCGCGCGCCTCGCCCTCGGCGAGCAGCGCGGCCGGCAGCTCGTCGAACACCGGCCCCTCGCCGAAGCCGAGCGCGGCGACGCCCGCCGCGTCGCATTCGGCGACGAGCGCGCGCAGCTCGGCGTCCGACCCGCCCGCGAGCCGCACGCCCGCCGTCAGCAGCACCCACCGCGGGGCGATCCAGCGCGCCGGCGCCTCGACCTCGATCACCGCGGCGCCGAGCACCGGCCGCTCGGCCGCCTCCGGCGGGCCCGTGCGCAGCCGCAGGCCGAGCGCCTCGTCGGCCAGCAGGTCGCGCAGCGCGAGGCCGGGCATCACCCCAGCCCGAGCAGCGCGGCGGCGTTGTCGCGCAGCACGGCCTGCGCGACGTCGTCCGGGAGCCCCAGCCCCTCAAACTCGGCCAGGCACGCCTCGGGGTCGAACATCGGGTAGTCGGTGCCAAAGCAGAACTGGCCGCGCAGGCGCCGGGACATCTCGCGCTTGACGTCGTCGGGCAGGTAGCGGTAGCGCCAGCCCGAGATGTCGAGGAACACGTTGGACTTGTGCAGCGCCATCGCCACGGCCTCCAGGTGCCACGGCCAGCCGACGTGCGCGAGCACGATCCGCATCCCCGGGTGGCGGGCGGCGATGCGGTCGAACAGGATCGGCCGCGCCAGATCGATGCGTAAGCCCTGGCCGCCCGGCTCGCCGGCGCCCAGCCCGCTCGTCCCCGCGTGCGTCAGCACGATCAACCCGAGCTCGGCGGCGGCGTCGAAGAACGGAACGTGCTCGCCCGGATCGAAGTCCTGCAGCGTCGGGTGCAGCTTGAGCCCGCGCAGCCCCAGCGACGGGAACCGCGCCAGCCGCTCCAGGGCGTCCGGGCGCGCGGGGTCGACGCAGCCGAAGCCGACGAACCGCCCACCGGAGTCCGCGCAGATCCGCGCCAGCGTCGCGTTGTCGATCTCACGGCCCTGCGCGTCCCAGCCGAGCAGCACGCCGACGAGGTCGAGCCGCTCGTACAGAGCGACGAGCTCGTCGATCGAGTGCGGCTCGGGCCGCCGGCCGAAGTAGCGCTCGATCGAGTCCAGGTAGTGGCCGACGCAGCCGCACACCCAGTCGCCGGTCGGCAGATGGACGTGCATGTCGACGCCGCGCACGGGCGGGGACGATACTTCCGGCGTGGCGATCGCCGCCGGAGCCGAGCTCGACCTCGTCACGCTGGACCGGGTTCAGCGCCGCGTCCTGTGGCTCGCCACCAGCATCGTCCACCACGCCAACCG
>JBIOTP010000010.1:0-22796 GCA_044865965.1 Solirubrobacteraceae bacterium | reverse complement strand
CGCACAGCTCGAGGAGCTCGCGCGCGGGCGCCCCAACGTCCAGGCGCACGTCAACGGCCGCGAGGTGCTGAAGGTCGTCGTCGTGCCCGGCAAGCTCGTCAACTTCGTCGTCCGGTGAGCGCAGTAGCGCCGAGCCGGCGCCGCCGGCGTCTCCCGGGCGCCGGAGCGAGTCCGTCCGCCCGCCGCGCGAGCCCGTCCCCTCGCCGGGCGGGCCTGTCGACCCGCCGCGCGACCTCACGTGTTCGCCGCGCGTTCCCGCGGCGGTGAGGCGATGGCGCCCCCCTCGCGTTGGATCGGCGTGATCGGGCCTGGGGAGGCCGCGGAGGACGAGCTGGCGGTCGCCGAGGAGGTCGGCGCCGCGATCGCCGAGCGGGGCGCGGTGCTGGTCTGCGGCGGCCTCGGCGGCGTCATGGAGGCGGCGTGCCGCGGCGCGCGCTCGCGCGGCGGCTTCACGGTCGGGCTGCTTCCCGGGCCCGATCGCGAGGCCGCGAACGGCTGGGTGCAGTTCCCGATCGCCACCGGGCTCGGCGAGGCGCGCAACGTCCTCGTCGTGCGGGCGGCGGACGCGCTCGTCGCGGTCGGCGGCGGCTGGGGAACCCTGAGCGAGATCGCGCTCGCGCTGAAGACGGACCGTCCCGTGATCGGCCTCGGGACCTGGGAGCCGGTGAGGCGCGGCCAAGCCGCGGCGGGGATCCACGCGGCGGACGACCCGCGCCAGGCGGTCGACGACGCGCTGCAGCGAGTGGAGGATGCGCGGGCGCGGAGGCTTCACGGCGGCCACACTGGCAGCCGCTGACGAGTCCCGTACGGGTCTCCACAGATTTGTTGCAACTCCGCGCGTGAAACGGCACAGAGCCCGCGCCCGCCGTGACACCGCCCCGCCTAGGGTCGTCCCATGCCCGATCGCGACCCCCGCCGGCTGGCCGCCTGGGCCGCCGGCGCACTGCTCCTGCTGGTCCTCGCCGCGTGGTACCTGGCCCGTTCGCACGACAGCGCATCCGCGTCCCCGCCGCCGCCCGCGGCGATCGCCGTCGAGCGGGACGACGCCGGCGGCGGCCGCGTGGTCGTCGACGTGGCGGGGGCGGTTCGCCTGCCCGGCGTCTACCGCCTCGCCGCTGGCTCGCGTGTGGAGGAGGCGCTGCGCCGCGCGGGCGGCGCGACACCGCACGCCGACCTGAGCCAGATCAACCGCGCGGCCAAGCTCGAGGACGGCCGCCAGGTGCTCGTCCCGCTGCGCCCGCGCGGCGCAGCGGTCGCCGGCGCGTCCGCGACCGCGGCGGGCACCCCGGCCCCCGCCGCGCCCGTCAACCTCAACACGGCGACGCTCGAACAGCTCGATGAGCTCGACGGCGTCGGCCCGACCACCGCGCAGAAGATCCTCGACTACCGCCGGGCACACGGCGGCTTCGGCTCGGTCGACGAGCTCGACCAGATCCCCGGCATCGGCGAGAAGCGCATGGCAGCCCTGCGGGAACGGGTCCGCGTATGACGTCGCCGCGTCCGACGGCCGCCGGCCGGCGGCGCCGCAGTGGACGATCGTCGGCGCGCGCGGGGCGCGGCCGCGGCCGCGGTGATCGGCCTGTGGCCGGTCGGGGTGGCGCGGTGATCGGTGGATGGCCGCGTCGAGGCGGGTGGGGTGGCGCGGTGATCGGTGGGTGGCCGGTCGGGGTGGCGCGGTGATCGGTGGATGGCCGGGTCGACCTGGTCGGGAGGGCGTGTGAACGGCCGGTGGCCGGTCGAAACGATCGAGGCGGCGCGGAGCGCGCTCGCCGCCGGGGCTGGCGTGGTTCGCCGCCACCCGCGGCATCTCGCGCTGGGCGGCCTCGTCGCAGGGATCCTGCTCGCGCCGGTCGGGGCGGTCGCCGTCGTGCCCGCCGCCGTGGTCGCCGCCGCGCTGGGCGGGCGGTCGCGGGCCGCGGCCGTGGCGGCCGCCCTCGTCATCGCCGGCGCACTGGCGGCGGAGCTGCGGCTGGCTGCGCTGGACGCCGGCCCGCTCGCGGCGATGCACGGGCGCTCGCTGACAGCGCGCGTCACGCTGCTCGAGCCGGTGCGCGAACGGGCGGTGGGCCCGGCCGTCGCCCGCGTGCGCGTCCTGGACGGACCGGCGGCCGGCGAGCAGGCGGTGCTGCGCATGCGGGCCTCTGTGTTCGCCGGCGGCTGGCCGGAGGTCGGCGACGAGCTCGTCGCCACCGCGCGGGTCGCGCCGTTGGGCCGGTTTGACGCCTACCAGCGGCGGCGCAACGCCCATGCGGCGCTCGATGCCGTGACGGTGCGGCGGATCGGCGGCCGCCGGGGCGGCGTGGCCGGCGCCCTCGACGCCACGCGCCGGCGCGCAGAGCTCGGACTGGCCACAGGGCTGGCGCCGCCTGAGGCCGCGCTGCTGCGCGGCATGGTGCTCGGCGAGGACGAGCGGCTGTCCGAGGACGTCAAGACGGACTTCCAGCGCTCCGGCTTGGCTCACGTGCTCGCGGTCAGCGGCCAGAACGTGATGCTGCTGGCCGCGCTGGTGCTGGCCGCCACCGCTCTCACCGGTGTGCCGCTGCGCGCCCGGCTGGGCGTCGCGATGGTGGCGATCGCGCTCTACGTGCCGCTGGCGGGGGGCGGGCCGTCGATCCAGCGCGCGGGCGTGATGGGCGTCGCGGGGCTGACGGCGGCGCTCGCGGGACGGCCTGCACAACGCTGGTACGCGCTCGGACTGGCCGCGGCGGTGACGCTGCTGCTCAACCCGCGCGCCGTCGGCGAGCCGGGGTGGCAACTGTCGTTCGCCGCCGTCGCGGCACTGCTCGCGCTCGCCGGTCCGCTCCGGACGGCGCTCTGCCGGCGGATGCCGCGCCCGGTCGCGGACGCGACGGCGATCACGGTCGCGGCCACGGCCGGGACCGCGCCGCTGATGGCGCTGTACTTCGAGCAGGTCTCGCTCGCCTCGCTGCCGGCGAACCTGCTCGCCGCGCCGGCGATCGCGCCGGCGATGTGGCTCGGCATGCTCGCCGCGGCCGCCGCCCAGGTCGCCCCGGGCCTCGCGGCGCCGTTCACGGCTCTCGCCGGGCCGCTGCTCGTGTACCTGCAGGGCGTCGCCCACGTCGCGGCGGGGGCGCCGTTGGCGATCGTGCCGATCCGGCTCGGCTCGCCCATTGCGCTCGCGGGCGTCTACGCCGGCCTGGCGGCCACCGCGACCGTCGCGGTGCGCGCCTGGCGCCGGCGCGCGGCCAGGAGGCTCGCGGCGCAAGGGACCGCGGGCGACGACGCCGGCGGGCTCGCCGGGGTCGGCGGCGGACTGGCCGGTGCCCGCGGACTGGCCGGCGGCGGCGGGCTGGCCGGGGGCCGCGGACCGATCGGGCAAGGCGGGCTGGCCAGATTGGGCGGCGGGCTCGCGGCGGCGGCCGTGCGGCGGCCCGCCGCGTCCGCGGTCGCGGTCGCGGCGGTCGTGGTCGCCGTCGCCGTGCTCGCGCTCGGCGTGCGGGAGCCGGCGGCGCGGGCGCCGGCTCCCGGCGAGCTCGTGGTCTCGTTCCTCGACATCGGCCAGGGAGACGCGACGCTGCTGCAGCGCGACGGTGTCGCCGTCCTGGTGGACACCGGGCCAGCGGAGGGTCCGGTCCTGCGGCGCCTGGCCGAGGCGGGGGTGCGGCGGCTCGACGCTCTCGTGCTGACGCACGCCCAGGCCGACCACGAGGGGGCGGCGCTCAAGGTCATGCGCGCCTACCCGCCGCGCCTGGTCGTCGATGGCGGCGCCGGGTGGCGCACCGGCGTGCAGCGCGCCCTGCCGGCGGCGCTTGCTGCCGCCCGCTCGCGCCGGCTCGACGCGCACGCCGGCGACGTGCTCGCGCTGGGCGCGATGCGGCTGCACGTGCTGTGGCCGCCGCGGCCCGGGCCCGGGTTCCGGCCGGAGGGCGACCCCAACGACCGCGCGCTGGTGATCCACGTCGAGTCCGGCGCGTTCGACCTGCTCCTGCCGGCCGACGCCGAGTCCAACGTGACCGCGGGGCTGGCGCTCCCGCACGTGGAGGCTCTCAAGGTCGCCCACCACGGCAGCGCCGATGAGGGCCTGCCGGCGTTGCTGACACGCCTCCGCCCCGCCTTCGCGGCGATCGAGGTCGGGCGCCACAACCGCTACGGGCACCCGGCGCCGTCCACGCTCGCGGCGCTCAGGTCTGTCGGGCGTGTCGTCCGCACGGACCGCGACGGGACGGTGCGCCTGCGTGTGCGAGGGAAGACGATGCGCGTGGAGCGGACAGGCCCGCGACGGTGATTGCGGGGCGGGCCGCACCGCCTCCCCACCCGCCCGCGGCTCCGCGGATCGCCGCGAGGATCAACTGACGGCGCGCGGCAACGCTCGCGCCAGCTCACGCAGGTCCGCGACCACAAGGTCCGGCGCCGGCGCGAACCCGTAGCGCAGCGCGGCGGTGCGCTCCACCTTGGCCACGCGCATGCCCGCCAAAGACGCGCCTGCGGCGTCGAACGGGTTTCCCGTGACCAGCCACACCGAGCCCATCTCCCGGCCGAGCCGGCGCGCCGCATGCGCGTAAACCGCCGGGGAGGGCTTGAACACGCCGACCTCGTCGACGCTGATCACCGCCCCGAAGCGCTCCGCGATCCGCGTGCGCGCGAGTGTCGCCTGCGTCTGCTCGAGCGCGCCGTTCGAGAAGACCGCGAGCTCGAAGCCGGCCAGCGCGTCGAGCGCGGGCACGACGTCGTCGAACAGCGCCGTGTGCTTCGCGGCCCGCTGGAGCAGCTCGTCGCGGCGCGCGGCGGACAGAGAAGCGCCCGCCTCGGCGAGCGCGGCGTCCAGCGCGTACGCGGTGACCGCGTTCCAGTCCTCGTAGCGCTCCATCAGCGACAGCAACCACGAGATCTCGAGCTGGTGGCGCCGCCAGCGCGCCGCGACCGCGTCGGGCGCGCCGACGTAGTCGCCCAACACGTCGGCCTGACGCGCCGGATCCACCAGGGTGCCGTAGAGGTCGAAGGCCAGCGCGATCTCGGTCATGCCCCGGAACAATGCCGCCCCGCCGCGCTCTAGACTCGCCGGCCGTGCCGGCCTTCAAGACCGCCTATCTGATCCACGGCGACGACCACGGCCGGATCGGCGAGCGGCGCGCCAAGCTGCGGGCGATGGCCGAGGCCGAGACCGGCTGCGCGGGCGTGGAGGTCTACGAGGGGGATGCCTGCACGCCGGAGGCCATCGCCACCGCGCTCACCACCATGACGTTCGCACTCGGACGGCGGTTCGTGATCGCCGATGGCGTCGAGCGCTGGAAGGAGAGCGACGTCGGCCCCGTCGCCGCCGCGCTGAAGAGCGCCGACCCCGACACCGTCACGGTGGCGTTCTTCGCGCGCGAGGACGCCAAGGCCAAGGCGCCGGCGAAGCTGCGCGCGGCGGTCGACGCCGCCGGCGGCCAGATCGCCGCCGAGAACGTCCTCAAGCCGCGCGAGCTGCCGAAGTGGCTCGCGGCGCACGCCAAAGAGCTCGACGTGGAGATCGACCATCAGGGCGCCCGCGCGCTGATCGGGCAGGTCGGCGACCGCCAGCAGCGGCTGCTGCGGGAGCTCGAGAAGCTCGCGCTCGAGCACGGGCCCGGCGCCCGGCTCGGAGCGGAGGAGGTCCACGACTCCTGCGCCAGCTCGGCCGAGCGCAAGATGTGGACGCTCGCGGACGCGCTCGTGGCCGGCGACTCCAAGACCGCCACGCGCGCGCTGCTCGAGCTGCGCGAGCAGGGGGAGCGCCTGCCGAGCCTGATCTACCAGATGGTCCGCCGCCTGCGGGATGCGCTCGCGATCGCCGAGGCGCTCGCCGCCGGGCAGTCGGCGTCGCAGATCAAGCGGTCGCTCCGGATGCCGAGCTACGCCGCCGACCGGCTCGTTTCGGACGCCTCCAAGCGCGACGTGGACGCCCTCCGCCGGGCGATGGAGGCGATGGCCGACCTCGAGGTCGAGAGCCGCGGCGGAGGCGGCGCCGCGCTGTCCGAGGAGACCGCCGCGCTGCGCGCGGTCCTGACCGCCGCCGGCTGAGCGGCGGGCCGCGCGAGGCGCGCCGGTCGGGCCCGCGAACGGGCGCCGCGCAACACCGCGCCCAACCCTCACCCTCAGGCGCCGCAGTTTGCGAAGATCGTGTGTCGGATGAGCGTTCCGAACCCCGTCGACCCGCCGCCGCTGGTCAGCCCGTTCCCGCCGATCGCGGAGTACGGCTTCCTGTCGGACTGCGAGACCTGCGCGCTGGTCGCCCCGAGCGGCGCGATCGAGTGGATGTGCCTGCCGCGCTTCGACGGCCCGAGCGTGTTCGGCGCCGTGCTCGACCGCGACGCGGGGACGTTCCGGCTCGGCCCCGCCGACACGATGGTGCCGGCGTCCCGGCGCTACCTGCCCGGCACGATGATCCTCGAGACGTCGTGGGGCACCCGGCTGGGCTGGCTGATCGTCCGCGACGTGCTGCTCGTCGGGCCGTGGCACGACGTCGAGGAGCGCTCCAGCACGCACCGGCGGGCGCCCACCGACCATGACGCCGAGCACGTCCTCCTGCGGACGCTGCGATGCGTCAACGGCTCCGTCGAGGTCCAGCTCGAGTGCGACCCGATCTTCGACTACGGCCGCCGCTACGCAGAGTGGGAGTACACCGGGCCCGGCTACCACGAGGCCGTCGCCACCGCCGAGGGCTGGCCGACCCGGCTCACGCTCACCACCGACCTACGCGTCGGCTTCGAGGGCAGCCGCGTGCGCGCGCAGACCACCATGCGCGACGGCGACACCGCGTTCGTCGCGCTCGCATTCTCCGAGCACGCCGGGCCGAAGACCTACGAGGAGGCCTACAAGCGGCTCGTGCGGACGGCCGACTTCTGGCACGAGTGGCTCAGCCACGGCACATTCCCCGACCACCCGTGGCGCAGCTACCTGCAGCGGTCGGCGCTCACGCTCAAGGGCCTCTCCTACGCGCCGACGGGCGCGATGATCGCCGCCGCCACCACGTCGCTGCCGGAGTCGCCCGGCGGCGAGCGCAACTGGGACTACCGCTACTCGTGGGTGCGCGACTCCACGTTCATGCTCTGGGGCCTGCACTCGCTCGGCTTCGAGTGGGAGGCCAACGACTACTTCTACTTCATGCAGGACGCCGCCCAGGGCGCGGACGACCTGCAGATCATGTACGGCATCGCGGGCGAGCGCGAGCTCCCCGAGGAGACGCTCGACCACCTCTCCGGCTACGGCAACGCGCGCCCGGTGCGCACCGGCAACGGCGCCTACGACCAGCGCCAGCACGACGTGTGGGGCACGATGCTGGACTCGATCTTCCTGCACGCGAAGTCGCGCGACCACCTTCCCGCGCGGCGCTGGCCGCTCATCCAGCGGCTCGTCGAGGCCGCGATCGAGCACTGGCAGGAGCCCGACCGCGGCATCTGGGAGGTGCGCGGCGACCCCAAGCACTTCGTCTCCTCGAAGGTGATGTGCTGGGTGGCGTGCGACCGCGGCGCGCGCCTCGCCCGCGTGCGCGAGGAGCACGACCACGCCGAGCGCTGGCAGCTGAAAGCCGACGAGATCAAGGCCGAGATCCTCGAGCGCGGGGTGCGCGACGGCGTGTTCACCCAGCACTACGACACCCACGCGCTGGACGCGTCCGCGCTGATGATCCCGCTCGTGCGCTTCCTGCCGCCGGAGGACGAGCGCGTGCGGCGCACGGCGATGGCGATCGCCGACAACCTGACCGTCGACGGGCTGGTGCTGCGCTACCGCGTCGAGGACACCGACGACGGCTTCAACGAGGAGGAGGGCACGTTCACGATCTGCTCGTTCTGGCTCGTGAGCGCGCTGAGCGAGATCGGCGAGCACACGCTCGCGCGCGATCTGTGCCAGAAGCTGCTCGGCTACGCGTCCCCGCTGCACCTGTACGCCGAGGAGATCGATCCGCGCTCCGGCCGCCACATGGGCAACTTCCCGCAGGCGTTCACGCATCTGGCGCTGATCAACGCGGTGATGCACGTGATCCGCGCCGACGAGCGCGCGGTGGCGGAGCTGCAGCCGCTGTCGGCGGGCCGGCCGCAGGCGCGGGCCGGCCTGGTCGGGGAGCCCTAGCTCGCTCAGCCGCCGCGCCGGATGCGCTCGGCGCGCGACTTCTTGCGCGCGCCGCTGTTGCGGTGCAGCGCGCCGCGCTTGACCGCCTTGTCGATCAGGGAGACGAGCTTCCGGTGCTCGGTCGCGATGAGGTCGTCGTCACCGGCCGCGACGGCCGCCTCCAAGCGGCGGAAGTACGTCTTGACCTGCGACGTGTAGTGCCGGTTCTCGTAGCGCTCGCGCCGCGAGCGGTTGTTGCGCTTGATCTGCGACGGGATGTTGGCCATGACGCGCGAACGCCGCGGAGGAGCACCCGCGGCGGCCGCGTACTATAGCGCGCCGCTTGGAAGCGCAGCCCACAGCACCCCGTCGCCGCACGGCGGTCAACACGGCGATCTTCTCCGTCGCGACCGGCCTCTCGCGGGTCGCCGGGCTGGTCCGCGAGGTCGTCGCGGCCGGCTACTTCGGCACCGGCGGGCCGGCGTCGGCGTTCACGCTCGCGTTCCAGATCCCGAACCTGGTTCGCGCGCTGGTGGCCGACGCGGCGCTGTCGTCGGCGTTCGTGCCGGTGTTCAGCGACCTCCTCGTGCACCGCCGGCGCCAGGAGGCCTACCAGCTCGCCGCCGCGCTCGCCGGCCTGATCCTCGTCGTGCTCACCGCGATCACCCTGGCCTTCATCGCGCTGGCGCCGGTGATCATCCCGCCGTTCACCGGCGCCGAGTTCACCCCCGCGCTCGACGACCTGTGCGTCGGGCTCTCGCGCGTGCTGTTCCCGATCGTGGTCCTGCTCGGCCTGAACGGGCTCGCGGTCGGGATCCTCAACGCCCACGACCACTTCACGATCCCCGCGATCGCGCCGCTGGTGTGGAACCTCGTGATCATCGCCGGCCTGGTGGGGCTGGCCCCGCTGTTCGAAGGCCCGGACCGCCTGTACGCGTACGCGATCGGCGTCGTGGCGGGGACGCTCGTGCAGCTGCTGATGATGGTCCCCGCGTTACGGCGGATCGGCTACCCGGTCGCCCGCATCCGGCTCCCGCGCCGCGGCGACGAGCGCGTCCGTCGTGTGCTGCTGCTTATGCTGCCGGTGTCGGTCGGCCTCGGCCTGATCAACATCAACCTGCTGCTGAACTCGACGATCGGCTCGCTGGTGTCCGACGAGGCGCCACGCGCGATCGACGCCGCGTTCCGCATCTACATGCTCCCGCAGGGGATGTTCTCCGTGGCGGTGGCGACGGTGCTGTTCCCGCAGCTCGCGCGCCTCGCCTCCCGCCGAGACTTCGCCGGGCTGAAGGCGACCACCGGCGTCGGGCTGCGGCAGATCGCGCTGCTGCTGATCCCCTCCGCCGCCGCGACGCTCGCGCTCGCGACGCCGATCGTCCGGCTCGTCTACCAGCGCGGGAGCTTCGACGCCGAGTCGACCCGACAGGTCGCCGAGGCGCTGTTCTGGTTCAGCTTCAGCCTGCCCTTCTCGGGCTTCAACCTGCTGCTGACCCGCACCTTCTTCAGCCTCCAGCGGCCGTGGCTGCCGACGACGCTGGCGGTCGGCTCGCTGGCGGTCAACGCCGCGGTGTCGCTGGCGCTGTACGGGCCGATGGGGATCGGCGGCATCGTGCTCGGCACGGCCGCCTCGAACGTCGTGCTGACCGTGTCGGAGTCGGCCGTGCTGCGGCGGGAGCTCGGCGGCCTCGAGATCGGCCGCACGCTGCGGGCGTGCGCGCAGATGCTCCTCGGCGCGGCCGTCCTCGGGCTTGTCGCCTACGGCGCCTGGTGGGCGCTCGACCAGGAGCTGGGCCGCTCGCTGCCGGCCCAGATCGTCTCCGTCGGCGCCGGCCTGGCGCTCGGCGCCGCGGCGTACTCGGCGGTCGTGCTCGCGCTGCGCGTGCCCGAGGCCCGCCAGGTGCTGGCCCTGCTCCGGCGGCGCCCCTAACCTAAGGGCCCGTGGCCGACCAGGCGCACATCCGCAACTTCTCGATCATCGCCCACATCGACCACGGGAAGTCGACGCTCGCCGACCGCATCCTCGAGCTCACCCACACCGTCGACCCACGCAGCATGCGCGCCCAGGTCCTGGACTCGATGGACCTCGAGCGTGAGCGCGGCATCACGATCAAGGCCCAGGCGGTGCGGGTCTTCTACACGGCAGACGACGGCGAGCATTACCAGTTCCACCTGATCGACACGCCCGGCCACGTGGACTTCACGTATGAGGTCTCGCGCAGCCTCGCGGCGTGCGAGGGCGCCCTGCTGGTGGTCGACGCATCCCAGGGCGTGGAGGCCCAGACGGTCGCCAACACCTACCTGGCGATCGACTCCGGGCTCGAGCTGATCCCGACCATGAACAAGGTCGACCTGCCCGGCGCCGAGCCTGACCGCGTGGGGGAGGAGATCTCCGACCTGATCGGCGAGCCGCCCGACGAGGTTCGCCGCATCTCGGCGAAGACCGGCGAGGGCGTCAACGAGCTGCTGGAGGAGATCGTCGCCCGCGTCCCGCCGCCCACGGGCGATCCCGACGCGCCGCCGCGCGCGTTGATCTTCGACTCCGAGTACGACCAGTACCGCGGCGTGATCGCCTACATCCGCGTCGTCGACGGCGCGTTCCGCAAGGGCGAGGCGATCCGCGCGATGGCCGCCGGCACCGAGGCCGACATCGACGACATCGGCTTCTTCACGCCGGTGCAGACCCCAGCCGACGCCCTGCACGCGGGCGAGGTCGGCTACCTCATCACCGGCATCAAGGACGTCACTCGGCTGCGCGTCGGCGACACGCTGACCACCAGGGCGCGGGTGGGTGGGACCGCATCAGAGCCCCTGCACGGCTACCGAGACGTCAAGCCGATGGTGTTCTGCGGCCTGTTCCCGATGAACAACGACGACTACCCGGAGCTCCGCGACGCGCTGGAGAAGCTCACGCTCAACGACGCCGCGCTGTCGTGGGAGCCGGAGACCTCGGACGCGCTCGGCTTCGGCTTCCGCTGCGGGTTCCTCGGCCTCCTGCACATGGACATCGTGCGCGAGCGGCTCGAGCGCGAGTACGACCTCGAGCTGATGGCGACGATGCCCTCGGTGGAGTTCGAGGTCACGCTCACCGACGGCTCGGTGATCCCGGTCCACAACCCGACCGACATGCCCGATCCGGCGCGCATCGCGGAGGTCCGCGAGCCCTACATCCGCGCCTCGATCCTCACGCCGAAGGAGTACATCGGGCAGATCATGGAGCTCTGCCAGGAGCGCCGCGGGACGCACCAGGGCATGCACTACCTGTCCTCCGAGCGCGTCCAGCTCACCTACGACCTGCCGCTGGCCGAGATCGTGCTCGACTTCTTCGACCAGTTGAAGACCCGCACGCGCGGCTACGCGTCGCTGGACTACGAGCCGATCGGGCTGCGGCCCTCGAACCTCGTCAAGCTCGACGTGCTGCTGGGCGGCGACCCCGTGGACGCGCTCTCGATGGTCGTCCACCGCGACAAGGCCTACAACCAGGGCCGCGAGCTGACCGAGCGCCTGCGCAAGCGGATCCCGCGCCAGCAGTACGACGTGCCGATCCAGGCGGCGGTGGGCGCGAAGATCATCGCCCGCGAGACGGTCAAGGCGTTCCGCAAGGACGTCACCGCCAAGTGCTACGGCGGCGACATCACCCGCAAGCGCAAGCTGCTCGAGAAGCAGAAGGAGGGCAAGCGAAGGATGAAGCAGGTCGGCCGGATCGAGGTTCCCCAGGAGGCGTTCCTCGCCGTCCTCGAGCTCGGGGACGAGCGATGAGCAAGTCGGCGACCTACGCGGTCGGGCGCGAGAAGGTGCGCGAGTTCGCCTACGCCACCGGCGAGCAGAGCCCGATCTGCACCGACGTGGAGGCGGCCCGTCAGGCCGGCTACGACGACGTGGTGGCACCGCCGATGTTCGCCTCCGTCTACTGCGCGCCGGCGATCTTCCCGGCGATCATGGACCCCGAGGTGGGGATCGACTTCGCCCGCATGGTCCACGGGGCGCAGGAGTTCACCTGGCACGCGCCGGTGGTGGCGGGCGACGAGATCACCACCGAGGCCGAGCTGGCCGAGACGGCCAGGCGCGGCGACATGGGGGTCTTCACGTTCACCACCCGCTCGGTCAACCAGCGGGACGAGCTCGTCTGCGAGGGGCGATGGACGAACATCGTGAGGTGAAGCTCACGCCCGACCGCTACGTGACCTACCGCTACGCGGGCGCGTCGGGCGACTTCAACCCGATCCACCTGGACGACGAGTTCGCGCGCTCGGTCGGCCTCCCGGGCCGGATCCTGCATGGGCTGTGGACGATGGCGCAGGTCGCCCGCACGGCGGGGGAGGCGGCCGGCGACCCGCTCGCGCTGCGCTCGCTGTCGGTCCAGTTCCGCGGCATGGGCGTTCCGGAGGAGGAGATCACGATCACCTCGAAGGTCCGCGAGGAGCGCCACGGCGAGGTCGTGCTCGAGTGCGAGGCGGTCCAGGGGTCCAACCGCCTCGTGAGGCGAGGCGCGGCCGTTCTTAGAATCTGAAGGGTGCTGACGCCCCGCCAGGCCCTACTTCTCGGCAAGGTGGTGGACGGCTTCGCCGAGACCGGGCAGCCGGTGGGCTCCAAGACGCTCGCGGCTGACCCCGAGATCGACGCGGGCGCGTCCACGATCCGCCACGAGCTCGCCGCGCTCGAGGAGCGCGGGCTGCTCGCGCACCCGCACACGTCCGCGGGGCGCGTGCCGACCGACGCCGGCTACCGCTTCTATGTCGACCGGCTGCTGCCGGCGGCGCCGGCGCGCCAGGAGGGGCTGCACCTCTCGCTCGTGCGGCGCGAGATCGACGAGGCGATGCGGATGACGACCGAGACGCTCTCGCAGGTCACGAACCTGCTCGCGATCGTGTCGGCCCCGCCGATCGGCACCACCACGATCCGCCACATCGAGGTGCTCGCGCTGCAGCCGCAGGTGCTGATGGTGGTGGTGATCACGTCGACCGGCGGCGTGACCAAGAAGGTGTTCACGTTCGACCGCCCGGTTGATCCGGGGCTCGCCGACTGGGCCGGCTCGTATCTGAACGAGCAACTCGTGGGGATGGGGCTGGGCGCGCGCATGCTGCACTCGCGGCTCGCGGACCCGACGCTGCCGGCGACCGAGCGGACGTTCATCGAGCAGCTCGCGCCGGTCTTCACCGAGCTGGCGGACACCGCCGAGAACACGCTCTACCTCGACGGGGCGCACCGGCTGCTGTCCGAGTACCGCTTCCAGGACGTCTCGCAGCTCAACGCGCTGATGGAGATGCTCGAGCGCCGCGTGACGATGCTCGGCGTCCTGTCCGCGGCGCTGGACCAGCGCGGCATCTACGTGCGCATCGGCGAGGAGAACACGGAGCCGGCGCTGCGGTCGCTGTCGCTGGTGGCCGCCAACTACGGGTTGCCCCAGCGCAACCTCGGGACGGTGTCGGTGATCGGGCCGACCCGCATGGACTACGCGCGGGCGATCCGCACCGTGCGCCAGGCCGCGCACGAGCTCTCCCGCTTCGTCGAGGAGCTGTATTGATGCCGCGCGACTACTACGAGGTCCTCGGGGTCGCGCGGGAGGCGGACGAGGCGGAGATCAAGAAGGCGTTCCGGCGGCTGGCGCGCGAGCTGCACCCGGACGTCAACGCGCACGACCCGCAGGCGGAGGAGAAGTTCAAGGAGGCGGCCGAGGCCTACGAGGTCCTGTCCGACGCCGAGCGCCGGCGGCTGTATGACGCCTACGGCCACGAGGCGCTGAAGACCGGCGGGTATGCGCCCAACTTCGAGGGCTTCGGCTCGATCTCCGACCTGTTCTCGGCGTTCTTCGGCGCCGGCGGCTTCGACGCGGCCTTCGGCGGCGCGCGCATGCGCGGCTCGGCCGTGCAGGGGGGCGATGTGGCGGTGGCGGTGGCGATCGAGCTGGCCGAGGCCGCGCACGGCACCCGCGTGGAGGTGACCTATGACGCCACCGCGCCGTGCGAGACCTGCCACGGCAACGGCGCCGAGCCGGGCACGCCGATCGTCACCTGCCCGCGCTGCCGCGGCGCCGGGCAGATCCAGAACGTCCAGCGCACGCGCTTCGGGCAGATGGTGCGGACAGCGCTGTGCGACCGCTGCGGCGGCGACGGGCGCGTGGCCGAGCAGCCCTGCCACACGTGCCACGGACGCGGCATGATCGCCGCGCAGCGCCACGTGGCGGTCGACGTCCCCGCGGGCATCTCCGACGGCCAGCGCATCCGGTTGACGGGGCGCGGCCACGCGGGCGAGCGCGGCGGCCCCAGCGGCGACCTCTACGTGATCGTGCGAGTGCACGAGGACGCGCGCTTCCTGCGCGACGGGGACGACCTGGTCACCGTGGTCGATGTGCCCGCACCTCTGGCGGCGCTCGGCGCGACCATCGACGTGCCGACGCTAGACGGCCCGATCCCGGTGGAGATCCCCGCGGGGACGCAGCCGGGCGAGACGATCGTGCTCGCCGGGCGCGGCGTGCCGCCGCTCGGCCGCGGGCGCACCGGGAACCTCCGCGTGGTCGTCAACGTCGCGATCCCGCGGCGGCTCTCGCGCCGGCAGCGGGAGCTGCTGGAGGAGCTCGCCGGAAGCCTGACCGAGGACAACCTGCGCGAGGACGAGGGGATGCTCGCCAAGCTCAAGCGGGCGCTGGCGGGGTGATACGGCTCGGCATCCGCGTCCGGGCCGCCGACGCGGAGCTCGCGCTGGCGCGGCTGCTGCCCGTGCTGGGCGCGGGCGCGGAGGAGCGCGCCGCGGGCGACGCGATCGAGTACGCGTTGTACGGGCCGGCCGGCGAGCTGCCCTCGGAGCGCGACCTGCGCGCGCTGGCCGGCGACGCGCTGCTCGGCGTCGCGATCGAGGCCGTGCCCGACGGCTGGGAGCGCGCCTGGCACGCCCATGTGCCGCGCGTGACGGTCGGCGCCCTGTCGGTCCGCCCGCCGTGGGTCGCCGGCGAGCCCTCCGACCTCGTCATCGACCCCGGCCTCGCCTTCGGCGCGGGAACTCACGCGACCACCCGCCTGTGCCTCGAGCTCCTGCAGGAGCTGCCACCCGCCGGCGGCCTGTGCGACTGGGGCACCGGCACCGGAGTCCTCGCCCTCGCCGCCGCCCGCCTCGGCTTCACGCCGGTGACCGCGATCGAGAACGATCCCGAGGCGGTCGCGCTCGCGCGCGAAAACGCCGCGCGCGCCGTTGCGTCCGCTGGCGAGGTCACGGTCCTCGCGGGCGATGTGACGCTGGAGCCCCCGCCGTGGGCGCCGACGGTCGTCGCCAATCTCACTCTGTCCCTGCTGAGGGCGGCCGCCGCCGCGCCGGGTCGCACGCCGCAGACGCTTGTGATGTCCGGCGTAATCACGGGCCAGGCCGAAGAGGCGGTGCGCGCGTGGGAGGCCCGTGGGCTCGCCGAGGCGGAGCGGCGGGAGCTGGAGGGGTGGGCGGCGGTGGTGGTGCGGGCGTGATCCGGCTCGCCGTGCGCGTCGGGCGCGAGCATGCCGAGCCGGTCCTCGCGGAGCTCCTGGACCTCGTCCCGGGCGGTCTCGAGGAGCGCGAGGCCGGCCCTGACGCGGTCGAGTTCGTGCTCTACGGCGCCGCCGGCGAGCTGCCGGCGCTGCCCGCGCTGCGGGCGGCCGCCGGAACTGCGATGGTCGACGTCTCGACGAGCGAGCTGCCGGACGACTGGGACGAGCGCTGGCGCGCGTTCCACGCGCCCGTCGACGTGCCCGGGCTGCGGGTGCGGCCGCCGTGGGAGCCGCCGCGCGCGGGCGCGCTGGACGTCGTCATCGATCCCGGGCAGGCGTTCGGGACCGGCGCGCACCCGAGCACGTGGCTCACGCTCGAGCTGCTCGCGGCGCTGCGGCCGGCGGGCGCGCTCGCCGACTGGGGCTGCGGCAGCGGCGTGCTCGCCGTGGCAGCGGCGAAGCTCGGCTGGTCGCCGGTGCTGGCCTGCGACGTCGAGCCGGCCTCGGTGAAGGCGACCCGCGCCGCGGCCGCCGCCAACGAGGTCGAGGTCGAAGTGGCGCGCTGCGACCTGCGCCGCGCCGGCGGTCCGTGGGCGCCGACCGTCCTCGCCAATCTCGTGCGCCCGCTGCTGCTCGACGTGGCGGCGACACTCCAGTGGGCACCCGACCGTCTCATCGCGTCCGGCCTGCTGCCGGGCGAGGTCGACGAGGTCGCGGCCGCCTTCGCGCGCCACGGGCTCCGAGAGGCCGGCCGCCGTGAGGGCGGCGGATGGGCGGCCGTCGAGCTCGCGCGAGCGGCCCGAGCCGGCGCGCAAAGAGTCGGCGTCGATGGCGCCCCGGAGGCGCGCGGGGACCGGGCGCCGGGGGTCGGCCGATGATCTCGCTCGACGACGTACAAGCCGCCGCTGCCCGGCTCGCGGGCGTCGCGCACCGGACGCCGGTGCTGACCTCGCGCTCGCTGGACGCGGCCACGGGCGCGGCGCGGGTGCTGCTCAAGGCCGAGAACCTGCAGCGGGGCGGCGCGTTCAAGTTCCGCGGCGCCTACAACGCGATCGCGTCGCTCACGCCCGCCGAGCGCGCGCGCGGCGTCGCGACGGTGTCCTCCGGCAACCACGCGCAGGCGCTGGCGCTCGCCGCGCGGCTGCACGAAGTCCCGGCCGTGATCCTCATGCCGGACGACGCGCCGGCGGGGAAGCTGGCCGCGACCCGCGCGTACGGCGCCGAGATCGTGCGCTTCGACCGCTACGCCGAGGATCGCGAGACGCTGCTCGTGGAGCTCGTGCAGCAGCGGGGCTTCATCCCTGTGCACCCCTACGACGACCCGTTCGTGATGGCCGGCCAGGGCACGGTCGCGCTCGAGCTGCTCGAGGACGCCGGACCGCTCGACCTGCTGCTCGTGTGCGCGGGCGGCGGCGGGCTGATCTCGGGCTGCGCGACCGCGGTCAAGGCGCTGTCGCCGGAGACGCGCGTGATCGGTGTCGAGCCGGAGGCGGGCGACGACATCCGCCGCTCGCTCGCGGCAGGCAAGCGCGTCCGGATACCGGTCCCGCGCACGATCGCCGACGGCCAGCAGCTGCCGATCCCCGGCGAGCTGACGTTCCCGGTCATCCAGCGGCTCGTGGACGACGTTGTGACGGTGTCCGACGACGAGATCGTCGCCGGCATGCGGCTGCTGTTCGAGCGCGTGAAGACGGTCACCGAGCCCAGCGGCGCCAGCGCGCTGGCGGCGCTGCTCGCCGGCCGCGTCGACGCCCGCGGCGCGCGGGTCGGCGTGACGATCTCCGGGGGCAACGTGACCGCCGAGCGCTTCGCGGAGTTGGTCGGCGCGTGACGTTCGCCCTGTTCCAGTCCGGCTGGCACTGGCCGATCGTCGCCGTCGGGGCGGTCGCCGTCCTCGCGGTGATCTGCGTGGTGGCCGTCGAGCGCTCCGACGGCGAGTGGCGCCCCGGCCGCCGCCGCCAGCTGCGCCGCGTGGCCGCCGCCGCCGTCGTCCTTGTGGTGATCGCCCTGCTGGCGGGCCAGCTGCACAAGGTCGAGGGGCTGCTGCGCCGGATCGAGGGCGGGGACCCGTGGTGGCTCGCGCTCGGCGTGGCGATCGAGGGGCTGTCGTTCCTCGGCTACGTCGTGCTGACGCACGAGATCTTCGGGCGCGCCGCGCCGCGGCTGAGCTGGGCGGCGAGCGCCGAGATCACGTTCGCGGGCGTCGTGGCGACGCGGCTGTTCTCGGCCGGCGGCGCCGGCGGGATCGCGTTCACGGCCTGGGCGCTGCGCGCGGCGGGGATGGCGGCGCGCACCATCGCCAAGGCGATCTCGGCGTTCCTCGTGCTGGTCTACGCGCCCTACGTCGGGGCGCTGATCCTCGGCGGGCTGGGCGGCGGCGCGCCCGCCGCGGTCGTCTGGTCCGGCGTCGCCGTCGGCGTGCTCGCCGTGCTCGCCGCCGCCGCGCTGACGCTGATTCCCGGCGACATCGAGCGGCGCGCGCGGCACCTCGCATGCGGCCACGGCCGTGTCGCGCGGATCGCGGCCCGCGCCGCCTCCGTCCCCGCGATCGCGGGGGAGGCGACGCGCGCGGCGCTCGGGCTCGCGCGCCGCCGGCCGGCGCTGCTCGGCTGGGCCGTGCTGTGGTGGGCGGCCGACGTCGCGGTGCTGGCGGTCTGCTTCCGCGCGTTCGGGGAGGTGCCGGCGCTCGGCGTTCTCGTGCTCGGCTACTTCATCGGGCACATCGGCAACTTCCTGCCGATGCCCGGAGGGGTCGGCGGCGTCGAGGGCGGGATGGTCGGCGTCTTCGTCGCCTGCGGCGTGCCGCTGTCGCTCGCGATCGTGGGGACGATCGCCTACCAGGTGATCTCCACCTGGCTCCCCGTGGCCCCCGGACTCGCGTCGTACTGGAGCCTGCGCACGCGCGTCGCGCGCTGGCGCACGGAGGACGGGCTCGTGGGCGAAGCGCCGCCGGTCCCGGCGCGCCGCCTGACCGGCGACGACGCGGCGCCGTCCGCGGCCCGGCCCTGAGCGCGACCGCCTTCGCGCTCGTGCTCGGCTCGGCGGCGTTGCACGCGGGCTGGAACGCGCTCGTGGCCGGCGCGCGCGACACGCACGCCACGACCGCCGTCGCGCTGCTCACCGGGGCCGCGGTGTTCGCGCTACCGGCCGCGCTGTCGTGGCGCGTGGATCGCGACGCCGTGCCGTACATCGCCGCATCCGCGGCGCTCGAGCTGGCCTATGTGATCCTGCTGGCCGCCGTCTACGCGCGCGCCGACTACACGTTCGCCTATCCGATCGCCCGCGGCGTGGCGCCGGTGCTCGTGCTGGCGATCTCCGTGGCCGCGCTCGGCGCGCCGGTGGGCACCCTCGCGGCGCTCGGCGTGCTGGCCGTCACCGGCGGCGTCCTGCTCGTACGCGGCGTGGGCGTGGCGGCGGCCGACGCGACGTCGCTGGCGCTCGCGCTCGGCGTGGCCGGCTGCATCGCCGGCTACACGCTCGTCGACGACCACGGCGTGCGCCACGCCGCCCCGCTGCCGTACTTCGAGGTCGTGCTGGTGCTGTCGGCGGTCCCGTACGCCGTCCTCGTCGCCGCCACCCGCGGGGCCGGCGCGCTGGGCGCCGCCGCCGACCGCCGCGCCCTGCCGGCCGGCGTCGCCATGGTCGCCGCCTACGTGCTCGTGCTCGCTGCGCTGGAGCGCGCGGAGGCCGCCCCGGTCGCCGCGCTGCGGGAGACGAGCGTGGTGATGGCGGCCGCCGGCGCCGCCCTCGCAGGCCGCGAGCGCGTCCACGCGCGCCGCCTGGCCGGCGCCGTCCTCGTGGTCGCCGGCGTCGCCGGGATCGCGCTCGGCTAGGACTCTTCGAAGCCGCGGACGAACCGCCAGTGGCCGTCCTCGCGGGCGAGCGTGACGGTCCAGGTCTCCGGGGCGCGCGCGACGTAGCGGCCCGAGGGCTCGCGGATCGACAGCCGGTAGATGACCTGCGCGAGCGCGCGGTCGCCGGCGACGAAGATGCCGCCGAAGTCGACCACGCGGATCTTCTGGGAGGCGTCGGTCGCGCCGGCCAGGCGGGCGGCGAACGCGCTGCGGCCCTCGGGGCCCAGCGCCGCGAGCACGGGCGCCGAGTAGATCTCCGCCAGCGTGCGCGCGGCGTCGGCCCGCGAGACCCGCTCCCGATCGCTCAGGCGGTTGAGCGCCGCCACGTCGCGGCGGATGTCGCGCCGCACCCCGAGCACCTCGCGGCGGGAGCCGACGTCCGCGAACGGCCGGATCGCGGGCGCCGCGTCATCGCTGCCGCCGGCGAGCCGCCGGATCGCGCCGAGCCCGGGCAGCGCCCCCCGGGAGGCGAGCAGCGACGCCGCATCGGTGCCGTGGGCGAACAGCGGCCGGAACTCCTTCGGCACGCTCGATGTGCTCACCTGCGGGGGCGCCGGAGAGCCGCCGTCGTCGTCGGCGAACCGGTGCCCGAGCAGCACGAGGCCCACGGCGATCGACGCCACGAGGAGCATGACCCGGGCCATGGCGAGACGGTAGCCGCGCGCGGCCGCCGCGGCATGAGTCCGAGGACCCAACTCCGACTTGGGTCCACGGACTACGCGCCGAGGCCGGCGGCGAGGAACGCGTCGGCGGCGCCGGCGCGGAGCTCCACGACGGAGCGGGCGCGCAGGCACGTCTTGAACCGCCGGCGCGGCACGCCGCGATCGACCCGCACGACGTGCCCGGCGCGGTCGAGCCACACGAGGTCGAGCGGGAAGCGCATCGTCACCGTGTGGATCGAGGACGTGCGGAGCTCGAGCCCGACCGTCGCCGGCATGTCCTTGAGCCCGCCGAGCCCCTTCCGGCGCGCCGAGTGCGTGCTCGCCTCGGCGATCCGCAGGCCGCCGGGCAGGTCGCGGCCCGGCAGCGCGTCCAGCCGCGGGCAGGACGGCTCAGCCGATGCAGAACTCGCAGCCAGGGGAACGGCGCGGCGGGGGACGGGAGGGCGGCGGTGGAGGCGGCGGAGGCGGAGGGAGCGCGTTCGCTGTCTCCCCGCTGCCGCCGGTCCCGCGCGTGCTGCGCTCCTTGTCGGCCCGGCGCTTCGCGGCGCGCGCCTTGGCGATCGCGGCCAGCTCGTCGCGCCGCGCGGCCGCGCGGTTGCGCAGGAACGACCGGTGCGCGCGGCGCTCCGCGCGCGCCTGGACCGCCCGTGTGTCGATCTTGAGCTCGTTGTCGGTGGTCGAGCCGACGGCCGCGGTCGGGACGCTTCTCGGGGTGAACGCCGCCTTCGCCGCCGGCGTCTGGACCGGCTTCGCCGTCGTGCCCGAGCCGCCGCGGAGCAGCAGCGTCGTGGCCAGCACCACCACCGCGATGCCGGCGGCCGCGTAGATGGCCAGGAGGAGGACCGGATGCAGGCGGCGCACACGCCGCGGAGCCGGTGCGACGATCGCGGCGCCGAGCCCGTTCGAGGCGCCGTTGCCGTTCGTGGCGTGCGTCGGCTCGGCCGCGGGCCGGAACACCGCCGGATCGGGCGCCGCCGGCGCGGGAGCCTGCCGGTAGACCTCGGGGGGCGCGCTGCCGTTCGGCTGCGTCGTCGTCGCGGCCGACGCGGTGACCGCGGGAAGCGGGACCTCGGGGCGCCGGGCGGGACCGCCGTCGGGCGCGCTCGGGGGAGCGCTGCGCGACCAGTCGTCGTCCGCGGGCCGCGGGCCCTCGCCGCCGCTGTGCCACAGCCCGCCGCCCCCGCTCTCGCCGCCGGGGGCCGCGCTCTCCCCGCCGGGAGCGCGCTCGAAGTCGCGGCTCGCGGCGCCCTCCCAGCCGAGCCCGTCGTCGTCGAGCCACTCCGGGTCGTCCCCGGGCTCGCGCGAGCGCCAGCGCTCCACGCTCGGCAGCTCCGCGCCCGGCTCGGGCCCGTCGTTCGCGGCGTCGGGCGCGAGCGGGGACTCCGTCGCGCGCCAGCGCTCCCACGCCTCGCGGTCGGGCTCGCGCGGCGTGTCGACGCCCTCCCAGCCGAGGTCGTCGTCCCACGCCTCCAGCTCGTCGCCCGCAGCGGCGGCCGGCGCCGGGGACCACTTGGCCACCGGCGCACGGGCGGTCACGACGCGCGCCCGGCGCGCATCGCGGCGTCGTTGGGCGCCCGCGGCCGGCTTCGGCCGGTGAACGCGGCGCGACCTGCCGCGCCGGCGCTGGATTCGCGGCGCCATGAGCAGCACGACGCCGACCAGACCGACCAATGTGAGCACGACTTCCATTTCGCCCTCTACATAGTGCCAGCAATGCTGGCGTCGGGTACCTCGTTCATCCTTGCCTGGCCTCTATTGTGGCTCTGTGCCCGCTCAGGGAGAAGAGCAGTCGCCCAACTTTTCGTCCGATCGGCAGGGGCGGGTTCATAGAGTCGCCCCCATCGTGATCGCGTTCGGGCTGCGGCCCGAGCGCATCGTCGGGGGCGAGGGCCGCATCGACGCGGTGCCTGAGCCGCCGACGCAGGAGCAGGCCGCGCTGCTCGTCGAGGCGCTCCAGTCCGGCATCGCGGCGAGCGGGCACGTGATCGCGATCATCCCGGACTGGTTCCCGCCTGACGGCCTCCAGCGGCTCGAGATGGCGCGCGCCCTGATCGACACGGACCGCGTCGCGATCCACCAGACCGCGCTGCCGCCGCTGGCGGCCACCGCGCTCGCCTCGCTGGCCTCGGCGGTCGGCTCGCGCGTCGCGTCGGCCGGGATGCTCGCCTCGATGCTCGGCGTGCTCGAGCGGCAGCTGCACATGATCACGTGGCTCGGGAGCGTCACCGGCCTCAAGCGCCCCGCGCCGTCGCTCGGCCAGCACGTCAGCTCGCTCAGCCCCGGCACCGCGTTCGCGGTCTCGTCGTATCCCGAGCCCGCGGTCCATCGCATCCAGTCCGGCCAGCCGTCGGTCCCGCTGCCGCCGCTCACGCGCCCCTCGCGACTGGTGATCGCCCCGCGCAACGGCGACGAGGACTGGCTCACCGGCCCGGTGAACGCCGCGCTCGGCCAGCTCCCCGTGCTGCGCGTCGAGCCGACCCCCCAGGGCGCGTCGTGGTGGGGGACCGGCAAGCTCGTGGAGGGCGTGATCTGCCCCGTCGATGCCGCCGCGCTCGCCGCGGAGCTGATGAACGGCGCGGAATCGTGGGCGTGCCGCTGGTGTGGCGAGCTGATCGCGCGCTCGCCGTGCCCGCTGTGCGGTCACCGCGCGCGGCCCCGTCGCCCGCAGCGGCCTTAGTGGCCCCGGCCGAAAGTTCGACGCATTCCGGCGGCGCCGGCCCGCGCCTGCCACTGCCTCGCCCTGGCGGGCTCGTCACCGGCTTCGCCTCGCCCGGCAGGCGCACACGTGCCACCAGCATGCG
>JBIOTP010000009.1:0-7547 GCA_044865965.1 Solirubrobacteraceae bacterium | reverse complement strand
AGTCCACCGGCGAGCGCGCCGGCGCGATCCTGTCGATCGCCGAGGAGGGCGTGACGTTCCGCTCCTACCTCGACGGGACGGCGATGTTCATGGGCCCCGAGACGTCGATGGCGGTGCAGGCCGCGCTCGGCTCGGACATCGCGCTCGTGTTCGACGAGTGCACGCCGTTCCACGCCGACCGCGACTACACCGCGCGCTCCACGGAGCGCACGCACCGCTGGCTCGACCGCTGCCTCGCGTGGCACGCCGAGCACGGGCCGGACGGCCAGGTCGTCTACGGGATCGTGCAGGGCGGCGTGGAGGAGGACCTCCGCCGCGCCTCCGCGCAGGCGGTGGCCGCGCGCGGCACCGCTGGAATCGCGATCGGCGGCTCGCTCGGCGAGGACAAGGCGCAGATGTTCGAGGTGATCGACTGGGCGGTCCAGGAGCTGCCCGAGGAGCGGCCGCTCCATCTGCTGGGGATCGGCGAGATCGACGACTTGGTGCGCGGCGTCGAGCTCGGCATCGACACGTTCGACTGCGCGATGCCGACCCGCATCGGCCGCCACGGGACGGCGCTCGTGCCCGACCCGTCGCACCGCTGGCGCGTGGACCTCACGAAGGCCCGCTGGCGCGAGGCCGACGCGCCGCTCGCGGACGGCTGCCCGTGCCCGGCCTGCGCGCACGGCTACACGCGCGCCTACCTGCACTACCTGCTCAAGGCGCGCGAGCAGACCGCGATGCGCCTGCTCACGATCCACAACCTCGCCTACGTCCAGCGCCTGCTGGCCGAGCTGCGCGACGCGATCGACGGCGGCCGGCTCGCGGACGCGGCGGCCGGCGTGCGCGGCGGCGCCGCGCCATGGGCGCTCACCGCCTAACGGCGGTCCCGAACGCCTCGTCAACCTTTCTCGAACTTCCTACTGGGTGTTGTCGTCCACCAGATCCTTGAAGTTCTGGACGGCGTCGTCCATCTTGCCCTTGACCTGCTGCTCGAGGTGCACGGCCTTGCCGCCCGAGGCGTTCAGCGACTGGTAGGCGACGAGGCCGGCGGCCGCCAGCGCGAGCACGAGCACGAGCGCGACCAGGGCGCGCAGGCCGCCGCGCCGCTTCGGGGGCGGGGCCGCCGCGCGGCGGCGGTGGGCGCCGGTGGCCTGGCGCGGGGCGCGGCGCGGCTCCTCGGGGAGCGGCTCGAGCGGCCGGCGCGGGCGCGGCCGGTCGCGCGGGAGGGCGCCGGTCGCCTGCGTGCCGGCGAGCATCCGCGTCGCCTCGGCGTCGGCCAGCGCCTGCGTGGCGTCGGTGTCGCCGCGGCTGACCCCGCGCAGGCCGTCGCGCAGCGCGTCCTCCATCTCGGCGGCGTCGGCGTAGCGGCGCCGGGGCTCGCGCGCGAGCGCGCGCATGACCGCGCCGGCGAGCGCGGCCGGGACATCGCGGTTGAGCTCGTCCAGGCGCGGCGGCGGCGCGCCCTCCTGCTGGCGGGCGAGGTCGGTCAGCGACGCCGCCTCGTAGGGCAGCCGCCCGGCCATCAGCTGGTAGGCGACGACGCCGAGCGCGTACTGGTCCGAGGCCGCCTCGGCCGGCTCACCCCGCGCCTGCTCGGGCGAGAGGTAGGCCGCGGTGCCGAGCACGGAGCCGACCTTCGTGATGTCCGAGTCCTCGGCGGCCTTGGCGATGCCGAAGTCCGCGAGCTTGATCACGCGGTCGGTGTTGCGTAGCAGGTTGCCGGGCTTGACGTCACGGTGGATGACGCCGTTGCGGTGCGCGTAGTCGAGCCCGCGGCAGGCCTGCCCGAGGATGTCGACCGCATCGCGCGGAGCGAGCCTGCCCTTGTCGCGCAGGATCTCGGCGCACGACTGGCCGTCGACGTACTCCATGACGATGAACTGGCGCCCCGACGCCTTGTCGGAGCCGAAGTCGAAGACCTGCACGATGTTCGGGTGCACCAGCTTCCCGGCGGCCAGCGCCTCGCGCTTGAAGCGCGAGACGAAGCTCGAGTCCTCGGCGAGGTGCTCGGCCAGCAGCTTGACGGCGACGTAGCGCTCCAGCCGCGTGTCGAACGCGAGCTGCACGGTGGCCATGCCGCCGACCCCGAGGCGGCGCTCGAGGCGGTAGCGGTCGGCGAGGAGCTGGTCGGTGGTCATCCCTGATCGTCGTCCTTGGGGGAATTGACACCGCCGGTGGTCTCAGGTGACGTCGTGGGGGTCGCTGTCGTCGTCGCCGTCGCGGTCGCGGTCGCGGTCGGCGTCTCGGTCGCGGAGGGGGTCTCCGTCGGCGTCTTGGTCGCGCTCGGCGTCTCGGTCGGGCTCTCGGTGGCGCTCGGCGTCTCGGTCGGGCTGGGCGTGGGCGTCTCCTGCGCCACGCAGTCCACGGCGACGCGGTCGTCAAGATGGTTCAGGCCCTCTCGCAGGCGGTTCCTCAATTGGTCGTCGAGCCTGCGCGGCAGCGCCTCCACGGTCCGGCGGGCGTCGTCGATCGCGCTGCGCGCCGCCTGCTTGTCGCCGTCGTCGCACGCCTGCTGGATCTTGTCGGCGGTCGCCTTCAGCGAGTCGGCGTTGCTCTGCGGGATCAGCTCGGGGTTGGATCGGCCGCAGCCCGCCAGGGCGGCAGCCGCGAGCAGGCCGAGCACCAGAGGCGGGACGCGTCGCATCGAAAAAGTCAGGCTAGCGACCTACTGTCCGTACTGGAGGCGGTCAGCCAGCGAGTCGGGCAGGCGCGCGGCCCGGATGGCGGCCTGCGCCCCCGCGATGTCGTACTCCGCCCGCCGGTAGGTCGCCGTCCAGCGGTCGGTGTCGAGCGTCACCCAGGCGGCGCGCGGGTCGCCGTCGCGCGGCTGGCCGGTGGAGCCGGGGTTGATCAGCCACTCGCCGTCCGTGAGGTCGAGCTCGGTGCCCTCGCGCCGGGTCGTGCCGGACGCCGGCTCCCCCTCCGGGCGGTGGAACGACAGCGCGACGTGCGAGTGGCCGATCAGCGACACGCGGAAGTCGGTGGCGTCGAAGCACAGCTCGGCGGTCAGCCCCGACAGCACGTACTCCCACACCGGGTCGCGCGGCGAGGCGTGGAAGAGGCCGATCCCCTCGGCGGAGCCGAGCGGGGAGAGGCCCAGCAGGTACTTGCGCGTATCGGGCGCGATCACGTCGCGAGTCCACTGGGCGGCAAGCGCCGCCCCGCGCGAGAACTCCTCCAGCGACAGCACGTCGACCACCGCCAGGTCGTGGTTGCCGGCCAGGCAGATCGAGCAGTTCGCGTCGGCGAGCGCGACGCAGGCGTCGGGCTCCGCGCCGTAGCCGACCAGGTCGCCGAGGCACCAGAGCTCCTCGGCCCCGTCCTCCTCGGCGGCGGCGATGACCGCCTCGAACGCCTGGCGGTTCCCGTGGATGTCGGTGCAGATGGCGACCCGCATGGCGGTGCGTATCGTCTATTCGGTGGCCACGCGGCTCCGCCTGCCCGCCGTCCTCGTCGCCGCGCTGGTGGTTGCGGAGGCAGCGGTGCTGCTCCTGCGCCCGCGGGATCGGCCCCCGGAGGTGCAGGTCGAGGCGCGAGCCTACTTCAGCGCCACCGAGCTGGCGAGGGCGAAGCGCTTCCGCGACGGCCAGCTGTGGCTGTTCGCCGGCCAGACCGCGGTCGAGCTCGCGGTGCTGGCGTTCTTCGTCGCGCGCCCGCCGCGCGCCGGGCGCCGGCCCGTGCCGGCCGGCGCGCTCGCCGCCGTCGCGCTGACCGCGGCGACGACCGCCGCCGCGCTGCCGCTGCGGGCGGTCGCGCGCGAGCGGGCGAAGGACGTCGGGCTCGTGACCCAGTCGTGGCTCGGGTGGGCGGGCGACATCGCCAAGGGGCTGGCGATCGGCGGCGCGCTGGCCGGCGCGGGCGGCGCGGTGCTCGTGTTCGGCATGCGGCACTTCGGGCGCGCGTGGTGGGCGCCGGGGGCGGCGCTCGCGACCGGCTTCGCGATCGTCTTCACGTACGCCGGGCCGGTCCTGCTCGACCCTGTCTTCAACAAGTTCACGCCGCTGCCGGCCGGCGCCGCGCGGTCCGACGTGCTCGAGCTCGCGCGCGAGGCCGGCGTCGACGTCGGCGAGGTCTACGAGGTCGACGCCTCGCGCCGCACGACGGCCGCCAACGCCTACGTGACCGGCATCGGCTCGACGAAGCGCGTCGTGCTCTACGACACGCTGATGAAGGACTTCACGCCCGCCGAGCTGCGGCTCGTGGTCGCCCACGAGCTCGGCCACGTCCACTACCGCGACGTGCCGCACGGGCTGCTGTGGGTTGCGCTCGTGGCGCCGTTCGGGACGCTGGCCGTGGCGCGCGCGGCCGAGCGCCTCCAGCGCCCGGGCGCGGTGCCGGTACCCGCAGTGGCGCTCTCGCTTGCGCTCATCTCGCCGGCCCTGACGATCGTCTCCAACCAGCTCTCGCGCGCGATCGAGCGGCGCGCCGACGCCTTCGCGCTCTCACTGACCCGCGAGCCGGACGCGATGATCGCGTTCGAGCGGCGGATCACGATCCAGAACGTCGGCGACCCGGACCCGCCGGACTGGCGCCAGGCGCTGCTCGCCACGCATCCGGACACGATGGAGCGGATCGGCGCCGCGCTCGCGTTCGAGCGCCGGCGCTAGAAGTCGGAGCGGTGGTCGCGGGTCTCGGGGAGCCGCTTGATCCCCTCGCGCGTGCTCCACTTGGACCAGTTGTCCTCCATGGCGTCGATCAGCTCGCGCATCGCCTGCTGCGACAGCGAGACGCGCGACACCACGACGCCCGGCACCTCGTCCGCCTCCACCTCGTGGTCGACGCGCGAGAACGTGATGGTGAACTCGTAGTCCGAGTGCGAGACGGTCGCGAAGTTCGCGTAGACCCCGGCCATGACCTCCGGCGTCGTGTGGAGGTTGAAGTGGCGCTCGCGATCGTCGCCGGCCATCGCTCCTAGCATCCCACACCGTGCGCTACTTCGTGGTGGCGGTCGGTCGCGCTCGGGCGCCGTACGTCGACGACCTCGAGCACTACGAGAAGCTCCTGAGCCGCCACGCGCGCGTGGACGTGATCGAGGTGCGCGAGGACGAGGCCGTCGGGCGCCGGATCCCCGACCGCGCCTACGTCTGCCTGCTCGACAGCCGAGGTCGTGCTTATGACTCCGAGGCGTTCGCGTGGTGGCTCGAGGAGCGCCGCCAGGCGGGCCGCGACGTGTGCTTCGTGATCGGCGGGCCGTACGGGACCGAGCTGTCCGATGTCGATGCGCGGCTGTCGTTCGGCCCGATGACGCTGCCGCACCAGCTCGCCCGGGTCGTGCTGCTGGAGCAGCTGTTTCGCGCGCACAAGATCCTGGCGGGCGAGCCGTACCATCATTAGCCGTGACGCACCCGCTGGACGAGCTGAGGGCGGCGGTCGAGGCTGCCGCCGCCGACCTGCGCGACGGCGCGGCGCCGCCGCACGCCCGTGCGACGCTCGAGCGGCCGAAGAAGGCGGGCTTCGGCGACTACTCGACGAACGCGGCGATGCTGCTGGCGCCGGCGCTCGGCAAGCCGCCGCGCGAGGTCGCCGAGCAGATCGGGGAGGGGCTGCGCGCGCGGCTCGGCGAGCGGCTCGAGCGGGTCGAGGTGGCGGGGCCCGGCTTCCTGAACGTGTTCCTGTCGGACCCGTGGTACGTCGAGGCGGCGCGCGGCGTGCTGGCCGCCGGCGAGGACTGGGGCAGCGGTGCGCCGGAGCGGCCGGAGCGCGTGAACCTCGAGTTCGTGTCGGCGAATCCGACCGGGCCGCCGACCGCCGCGAGCGGCCGCCACGCCGCCTATGGCGACGCGCTCGCGCGGCTGCTCGCGCTGCGCGGCCACGAGGTCTCGCGCGAGTACTACTTCAACGACGCCGGCTCCCAGATCACCCGCCTGGGCGAGTCGGTGCGCGCCCGCGCGCGGAACGAGCCGGTGCCGGAGGACGGCTACCGGGGCGACTACGTGATGGATCTCGCCGAGCGGATCCCGGGGGCCGCAGACGGCGACCCGGTCGAGCTCGGCCGGCGCGCGGCGGCGCTGCTGATCGAGGAGATCCGCGAGACGCTCGAGCGCTACCGCATCCACTTCGACACCTGGTTCCTCGAGGGCTCGCTGCACGAAGGCGACCCGTCGCCGATCGCGCGCGCGTTCCAGGTGCAGCGCGAGAAGGGCCACCTGTACGAGTCCGAGGGCGCGCTGTGGCTGCGGACGACCGAGTTCGGCGACGACAAGGACCGCGTGCTGCAGCGCTCGACCGGCGCGCCGACCTACTTCGCGGCCGACGTCGCCTACCACGAGGACAAGCTGGAGCGCGGGTTCGACCGCATGATCAACGTGCTGGGCGCCGACCACCACGGCTACGTCCCGCGCATGAAGGCGGTGATCGCCGCGCTCGGCGTGGATCCCGACCGCTTCGAGGCGCCGATCCTCCAGTTCGTGCACATCGTCGAGGGCGGCGACCGCGCGAAGATGTCCAAGCGCGCCGGCGACTTCGTGACGCTCGCGGACCTGATGGACGAGATCGGCGTCGACGCGACGCGCTGGTTCATGATCTCGCGCTCGCACGAGACGACGATCGACCTCGATCTCGACCTCGCGCGCCGGCAGGACCCCGAGAACCCGGTCTACTACGTCCAGTACGCGCACGCGCGGATCGCCTCGATCCTGCGCAAGGCGGGCGAGGAGCGGGCAGCGGCGGCGGTCGCGGCGCCCGCCCCGGACGGGCTCGAGCTCGAGCCGGCCGAGCGCGAGCTGATCAAGCGGCTGCTGGCGTTCCCGGGCGAGGTCGCCGAGGCCGCCGACAAGCGGATGCCGCACCGGATCGCGACCTACGTGCTCGAGCTCGCCCAGGCGTTCGCGGTCTTCTACCGCGACTGCCGCGTGGTCGGCGCCGAGAGCGAGGCGCTCGAGTCGTTCCGGATCGGCCTCTCGCTCACGACGCAGCGCACGATCGCCCGCGCGCTCGGCCTGCTGGGCGTCTCGGCGCCGGAGTCGATGTAGCTCACGTCGCGGCGCCGAGCCGCGTTGCACCCGCATGCCCCTGCTCTACGACCATCCCGCGTCCGGCAACTGCCTGAAGGTCCGGCTCTTGCTGGCGCACCTCGGCACGCGCTACGAGCGCGTCCACGTCGACATCTTCGCCGGCCGCGACCCGGCGCTCGTGGGTCGCAATCCGGCCGGCCGCGTACCGGTGTGGGAGGAGGACGACGGCTGGGCGCTGCCCGAGTCCGCCGCGATCCTGCTGCATCTCGCGCGCGGGAGCTCGTGGCTGCCGGACGAGCCGCGCGCCGCCGCGCGCGTGCACCAGTGGCTGGGCTTCGAGCAGAACCTGCTGGAGCCGAACGTCGGGACCGGCCGCTTCTGGGCGCTCACGGGGCTCGCGGAGCGTCGGCCGCAGGTCCAGGAGCGCTTCCGCGAGGCGGGCGCGGCGGCGGTCGCCGTGGTGGAGCGCGGGCTGGAGGGACGCTCGTGGCTGGCCGGCGAGGGGCCCACGATCGCCGATCTGGCGCTCTACGCGTACACGCACGTCGCTCCCGATGTGGGGCTTTCGTTGGGGTCGGCGACGCGGGAGTGGATTGCGCGGGTCGAGGCGCT
>JBIOTP010000008.1:0-7319 GCA_044865965.1 Solirubrobacteraceae bacterium | reverse complement strand
GCCCCCGGGCGCACGCAGGAGACCACCTACCTGCTCACCCACCCGGAGTCGACCGGCGCGGCCGACACCGAGCGGGCGGTCGACGAGCTCGCCACGTTCTGGGACACCGTCAACCGCGAGGACATCGGCATCGTCGAACGCGTGCAGACGGGACTCGACTCGACGCCCTTCCCCGGCGGTCGCCTCTGCTACCGCTTCGAGGAGTCGCTGCACCGCTTCCAAAACATGATCGTCGACCGCATGGTCGGCGAGCGGCGCGTCCCCCCGGGAGACGAGTCGGAGACCGTGCCCATGTTCACGCCGGCACACGGCCCCGCGAGCCGCTGACCATCGTCCGGACGCGATGCTGAACCGCGTGCTCATCATCGGCGGCGGTGTGGCCGCGATGCGCTGTGCCCTCGAGCTCCGCCGCCACGGCTACGACGGAGGAGTGCGCATGGTGTCCGCCGAGGCTACGCCGCCGTACGACCGCACACTCGTGTCCAAGGAGCTGCTCTCCGGCGACCCCGTCAATGACCAGCGGCTCCTACTGCAGCCGCCCGGCGTCTATGAGGACGCGGCCATCGAGCTGCAGCTCGGCGCGCGCGCCACTGCGCTCGACGTGCGTGGTCGCCGGGTCGACCTGGCGGATCGGTCCCAGCTCGCGTATGACCGCCTCGTGCTCGCCGTCGGCGGCGAGCCGGTACGGCCGCCTCGCCTCACCGCCCACGGTGTCGTGACGCTGCGCGAGCTCGGCGACGCCCGACGTCTCGCGCCCCTGCTCGACACGGCGGAGCGCGTCGTGATCGTGGGCGGCGGCTTCATCGGCACCGAGGTGGCGAGCATCGTCGCCGCACGCGGCATCCACGCGACGGTCGTGGAGGCGGCCATGCCTCTGGCACCCCTCGGCGAAGAGGCGGCCGAGCGCATCTGCGACATGCACCGCGCCCGTGGCGTGACGCTGCTCGACCGCGCGCCCGTCGACCGCGTACGCCGCGACGGCCGCGCCTTCCGCGTCGACCTCGTCGACGGCCGCCGATTGCCGGCTGACCTCGTCGTGGCCGCCGTGGGCATGCGACCCGCGACGCGCTGGCTGGCGACCTCGGCATTGCGCTCGTCCCACGGCATTCCCACCGACGCCGATGGGCGCACCGCCGCCCGCGACGTCTTTGCGACCGGCGACTGCGCGCTGGCCCCCGACCCCCTCACGGGCCACTTCACTACCACGGAGCATTGGGAGGACGCCGCTCGGCACGGCGTGCTCGTTGCGCGATCGGTCCTCGGGCAGCCGCGGCCGCGTACGCGCCCTCCGTACTTCTGGTCTGACCAACTCGGCATGAAACTGCAGATGGTCGGACGCACGCGTGGCGCCGAGTCGATCGAGATCGAGGACGTCGAGCCGTCGCCGTGCTTCATCGCCCGGTACCGCCGCGATGGGCGGCTCGTCGGGCTCTTCGCCGCCGGCGTACCCCATGCCATCGGCCAGGCGCGACGCGAGATCGACGCCGGGACTCACGCACCGGTCGAGCGCCGCAACGGTGCCCATCGCTTCGCCTACCCCGCCGTGACCGAAATCGCACGCGGCACCGCTCACTCCTCCGGGGCAAGCCGAGCCGATTGATGACACCAACCAAGGACCAGAAGAGACCATGAGCATCAACATCAACGTGGACCCTGATTTGTGCATCGGTTCGGGGACCTGCCTGCGCCTGGCGCCGGGCGTCTTCGCGCTTGATGACGACGAGATCGCGACGATCCAGGACGCGCGCGCCGCCAACACCGACAAGCTGCGCCTTGCCGCCGACGCTTGTCCCACGCGGGCGATCACGATCGCCGAACGGCCCGGTGACGCTCATGCTTGACATCGGCGCGCGTGGCGCGCGGCCGGAAGCGCCGCGAGCGCCCTGCCGTCCAGCGACGGACACCCGCGGACGCGGGTGGCGCGCAACCTCATCGGCGGCTCCTGGATGCCGGCGGCGACCGGCAGCACGTACGAGCGCCACAATCCCGCAAACCCCACCGAGCTCATCGGCCACTTCCCCGATTCCGGTCCGCCGGACGTCGAGGCTGCCGCTCGGGCCGCCGAGGCCGCATTCGAGGGCTGGGCGCGGCGGCGCCGAACGCGCGGCGATCCTGGACGCCGCCGCGTGGCTCGCCCACGAGCGCGCCGAGGAGATCGCACGCGCCATAACGCACGAGACGGGCAAGCCGCTGCGTGAGGCCCGCGCCGAGGCCACGCGACTGGTCACCACGCTCAGGTATTTCGCTGCGGACGCTTGGCTACCGCGCGGTGAGCTGTACGCGCAGTCGGCCACGACCGGCCACGTCTACACCCGGCGACGACCGCTGGGCGTCGTCGCACTCATCACGCCGTGGAACTTCCCGGTGGCGATCCCGGCCTGGAAGGCGGCCCCCGCCCTGGCCGCCGGCAACACCGTACTGCTCAAGCCCTCTGAGGAGGCGCCGATGAGCGCAGCGCTTTTCGCCGGCTGTCTGACCGACGCCGGACTGCCCCGCGGCGTGCTCAACGTCGTGATCGGACGCGGCCCGGCGGCCGGTGCGGCGGTCGTCGCACGACACGAGGTGCGCGCGGTGTCGTTCACCGGCTCGGCGGCGGTCGGACGCCGCGTGCGCGACGACGCGACGGCGCACGGAAAGCGGGTGCAACTCGAGCTGGGCGGCCACAACCCGCTCATCGTCACGTCCGACGCCGACCTGGATCGCGCCGTGGCGGCCGCCTACGCCGGCGCGTTCATGGCAGCGGGACAGAAGTGCACCGCCACGCGACGCATCTTCGTCGAGGAACGCATCTATGACGAGTTCCGGGGGCTGCTGCTCGCGAGGATGAGCGAGGCAGTGATCGGCGATCCGGCCGATGCCCGCACGGAGCTCGGGCCGCTGGTCAACGAGCGTCAGTACAACGCCGTCCTGGCCGCTGTCGAACAGGCGCGGTGCGAGGGCGCCCGCCTGCTCGCCGGCGGCGACTGTGGCGACCGTAACGGCTACTTCGTGGCCCCGACCCTCTTCGAGGACGTTGACGATCGAGCCCCTCTGGCACGCCACGAGACGTTCGGCCCCGTCGCCTCGCTGTTTCGCTTCACGACGCTCGACGAGGCGTTGGCACGCGCGAACGCCGTCGAGTACGGGCTGTCCGCGGCGATCTTCACCACGAGCCTCGAGACCGCCCAGCGGTTCGTCGAGGAGGCACAGGCCGGGGTCATCCACGTCAACTCCACCACCACCGGCGCCGAGGTGCACGTCCCGTTCGGCGGCATCAAAGCGTCCGGCTGGGGCCCACACGAACAGGGACGAGCAGCGATGGAGTTCTACACGGAGTCCGTGACCGTCTACGCACCCGGCACGAGTTGGACCTCGGTGCGCTGATGTCGTTCGTGCTGCGCTGCCCGAACTGCGGTCTGCGGGAGGTCACCGACTTCGGCTACGGCGGCGAGGTCGTCGCCCGGCCGAAGGAGCGCCCGTCGCTGCGCGAGCTGGGCGCTTACAACCACGTGCGCCGCAACGTCGCCGGTGTGCAGCGGGAGTGGTGGTACCACCGCTCCGGCTGCCGCGAGTGGTTCCAGGCCGAGCGTGACACCCGCACGAACCACGTGCTCCGGACCGGCGAGCCGACGTGACGCGGATCGCGCCACAGCCGGGCGAGCTGGTCGACCGGGCCGCGCCGGTGATCTTCACCTTCGACGGCAAGCCGGTCACGGGATACGCCGGCGACACCATCGCCTCCGCCCTTTACGCGGCGGGGCGTCGGACGTTCTCGCGCTCGTTCAAGTACCACCGTCGGCGCGGGCTGCTGTGCTGCTCCGGCGCGTGCGCGAACTGCCTCGTGAACGCGGACGGCGCGCCCGGCGTGCGCGCGTGCACCGAGCCGCTGCGCGAGGGGATGCGCGTCACGCACCAGAACGCCGTCCCCTCGCTGGACTTCGACGCCATGCGGGTGACCGACCTCGCGGGCGGCCCGTTCACGCCGGTGGGCTTCTACTACAAGACGTTCACGCGGCCGCGGCGCGCATGGCCGCTGTACGAGAAGGTGCTACGTAGCGCGGCCGGCCTCGGCCGGGTGGCCGGCAAGCAGGGCGGGCGCGAGTGGCGCACGCAGTACCGCCGCCGGCACGCCGATGTGCTGGTGGTCGGCGGCGGCGCCGCCGGGCTGCATGCCGCGATCGCCGCCGCCGACCTGGGCGCGGACGTGGTGTTGGTGGACGACGGGCCGTGCCTCGGCGGGCGGCTGCTGTTCGAGGGCCTGCACGAGCGCGCGGCGGCGCTCGCGCGCCGCACCGACGAGGCCGGCGTCGACGTGATCGGGGGCGCGTCGGCGCTCGGCTACTACGACGGCCTCGTCGCGGTCTGGCAGGGCGACACGCTGCACCAGGTCCGCGCCGCCCGCCACGTCGTGGCCGCCGGCGCGATCGAGCAGCCGCTCGTGTTCACGGGCAACGACATGCCGGGCGTCATGCTCTCCTCCGGCGCCCGGCGGCTGCTCGCGCTCTACGGCGTGGCGCCGGGCGCGCGCGCCGTCGTGGCGGCGGTCGACGAGCGCGGGCTTGAGGCGGCGCTGTCCCTGCGCGCGGCCGGGGTCGAGATCGCGGCGGTCGCTGACCTGCGTCCCGGGAACGGGTCCAAGGCGGCGCGGGCGCTGGCCCTCGCCGGTGTCGAGGTGCTCTCCGGCGCGACCGTCGTGCGCGCGACCGGTCGCAGCGCCGTCAGCGGCGCCGAGCTCGCGCAGGTCGACGTCGACGGGTCCCCGCGCGGCGGGGCGCGCGCGGTCGACTGCGATCTGCTCGTCGTCTCCGGCGGCTGGGCGCCGGCGAGCTCGCTGCTCTCCCAGGCGGGCGCGAGCACGCAGTATCTGCGCGAGCGGGCGCACATCGGGCCGCAGGATCTGCCCAAGGGCGTGCTGGCCGCGGGCGAAGTCGCGGGCGACGGCGAGGTGGAGGCGGCCGGCGCCTCAGGCACCCTCGCCGGCCTGGAGGCCGCGCACGCGCTCGGGCTCGGCGACGGGCACTCGCGCGGGCGCGCCGACGACGAGCGCGACCGCCTCGCCGAGGCGCGCCGCCGGCGCGTCCAGGCGGTCGAGCCGCCGCCGGTGTGCGGCAACGGCGGCAAGCGCTGCTTCGCGTGCCTGTGCGAGGACGTGACCGTCAAGGACATCCGTCAGAGCGTGGCCGAGGGGTTCGACTCGCTCGAGCTGTCCAAGCGCTACACGACGGTGACCATGGGTCCGTGCCAGGGCCGCATGTGCCATCTGCCGTCGGCGCGGCTGATGGCGCGCGAGACCGGCGCGTCGATGGCGGCGGTCGGCTCGACCACGGCGCGGCCGCCGTGGGCGGCGGTGCCGATCGGCGTGCTCGCGGGGCGGCCGTTCGAGCCGGCCAAGCGCTCGGCGCTGCACGGCCGCCACCGCGAGCTCGGAGCCACCGTGAACTGGGCCGGCGACTGGCGCCGCGCCTACGACTACGGAGACCCGGCCGGCGAGGCGCTCGCCGTCCACGAGAAGGCCGGGCTGATCGACGTCTCGACGCTCGGCAAGCTGATAGTCCGCGGCCCGGAGGCCGGCGAGTTCCTCGACCGCCTGTACCCGAACCGGTTGTCCAGCCTCGAGCCCGGGCGGATCCGCTATGGCGTGATCTGCTCGGACGCGGGCCGCATCCTCGACGACGGCACGGTCTGCCGCCTCGATGGCGAGACCTTCTACGTCACCACCACCTCGAGCGGCGCCGGCGCAATGGAGGAGTGGTTCGCCTGGTGGCTGGCCGACTGGAAGCTCGACGTGCGGATGACCGACGTCACCCAGGGCGTCGCCGCGATGAACCTGGCCGGCCCGCGCACGCGGGAGATCCTGAGCGGGCTCACTGACCTGGACTGCTCGCCCGGGGCGTTCACGTACCTGGACGGCCGCCAGGCGGTGGTCGCCGGTGTCCCATGCCTGATCCTGCGCGTCGGCCTCGAGGGCGAGCTGGGCTACGAGATCCACTGTCCGGCTGCGCAGGCGGAGCCGCTGTGGGACGCGATCGCCGCGGCGGGCGCGCGGCCGTTCGGGCTCGAGCCCCAGCGCGTGCTGCGCCTTCAGAAGATGCACGTGCTGGTCGGCCAGGACACCGACTCCGAGTCGACGCCGTACGGCGCGGGGATGCCCTGGATCGTCAAGCTCGACAAGGAGGGCGACTTCGTCGGGCGCTGGGCGCTCGAGCACCTCGGCGAGCGCGAGCCGCAGAGCGCGCTCGTGGGCATCACGCTCGACGAGCTCCCGCTCGAGGGCGCGGCGGTCCTCGACGCCGCCGGCGCGCCCGCGGGGCGGGTGACCAGCGCGCGGCGGTCGACACAGCTCGGCACGGTGATCGCCCTGGCGTGGGTACCGGAGGCGCTCGCGTCCGACGGCTCGCGCGTGACGGTATCCGACCGCGGCAGGCGGTTGGAGGCGACAGTGACCACGCGCCCCTTCTACGACCCCGAGGGCGCGGTGCTGCGGTCGTGACCCTCGACTTCCTCAGCCCGTCGCGCGACGTGCTCGCCCACAGCCCGATGGAGCGCTGCGCGCGCGCCGCCGGCGCGCGCTTCGAGGCCCGCGACGGGTGGCTCGTCGCGGTGAGCTACGACCGCCCGCCGGCGGAGACGGGCTGGGCCGACATGTCGCACCTGGTCAAGCTCGAGGCGGACGGGCCGGCCCGGGACGCGGAGCTCCGGGAACTAGGCCACGCCGAACGTGCCGACGACGCATGGTGGTGCCCCGTGAGCCGCCGGCGCACCCTCGTCCTCGCGGAGCCGGCGGCGGCGCGGGAGCTCCGGGAGCGGCTCGGCGCGCGCGCGGTCGACGTCACGACCGCCTACGCGGCGCTCGCCATCGTCGGCCCGGGCGCGCGCGAGGTGCTCGTACGCCAGTGCGCGCTCGACCTGCGCCCGTCGGCCGCGCCGGTCGGCGCGTTTCGGCCCGGCTCGGTGGCCCGGACGCCGACGTTCGTGCTGCGGGAGGCCGAGGAGCGCTACCTCGTGCTGTTCGGCGCGGCGCTCGGCGAGCACATGTGGACCGTGTTGGCGGACGCCGCCGAGCAGCTCGGGGGCGCGCCGATCGGCGCCGACGCGCTCGCCAGGGAGGCGCCCGCCCATGCGTGACCTGTTCCGCACCCGCCGCATGTGGCGCTCGCGGGCCGAGCTCAAGGACTCCTACGACGTCGTCATCGTCGGCGGCGGCTCGCACGGGCTCGCCACCGCCTACTACCTGCGCCGGCACGGCATCACCGACGTGTGCGTGCTCGAGAAGTCCTACATCGGTTCGGGCGCGGCCGGGCGCAACACGACGATCCTGCGCTCCAACTACCGCACGCCGG
>JBIOTP010000007.1:0-31471 GCA_044865965.1 Solirubrobacteraceae bacterium | reverse complement strand
CAACCTGCTGCGGGTGCTCGAGTACTGGTCGTAGCGGGCGCCGGGGGCCGCTACGCACAGAGGTCGCTGGGCCCGACGTAGGCGGTGCGCTGGCCGTTCACCCACACGGCCGTCGGGCCGGTCGCGTAGAAGTCGTCGACGCCCTCGCTGCCGTCGCTGCCGTGCAGCAGCACCCGCGCGGCGCCGTACTGCGGCGTGTACTGCGCCGCCGAGATCTCCCAGGTGCCGGTGCCGCGAGAGAAGCTGTCGCCGCTGAAGTCGCTGTGATAGGAGACGTCCTGGACGTAGGTGCCGTCAGAGCACAGGTTCAGCCGGATCTCGTTCGAGTGGAACGTGTCGGCGGTGATGCGGGTGAAGTAGCGGCCGCGGAGGTCGTTGCGAGCGCGCGCGATCGCCTCCGGGCCGGTGACGGTCCCGGCCGCGGGCGGCTGCCCGGCGGTGGGGGGCGTGCCGGGCGGCGGGGCGGTCTCCCCGGGCGGCGGCGGGCAGGTCTTCCAGACGCCGCGCTGCCCCTGTTGGGCGACCTGCTGCGCGGACTCGAGCTTCTGCTCGAGCTTGAGGCCGTCGGTGTTCGCCGCGGGCGCGCCGCCGGACTTCAGCAGGCTCGCGTTGATCAGCGCGTCGCCGCGGTAGACGTAGCGGGCCGCTCCGCGCACGGACTTGTCGCGCACGAGCCGGACCTTCGCGCCCTTCGGCAGCAGCCGCTTGAGCGTGTCCTTGGCGTCGGCGGCGCCGCACTCGCTCCCCGCCGGGGCGTCGACGCCGATCAAGTGGATCGTGCGCAGATGGCCGTCGTCGCGCACCACGACCGTGTTGCCGTCCACCACGCGCACCACCTTCGGCTTGGCGGCGGCGGCGGCGCCCGAGGGCAGCGCCAGGACGACGGCGATCACGGCAAGCGGAGTTCGGGCCATGGGGACTTCTACCTGCCCCGGTGACCTTCGTTAAGGGCCGAACGGGCAGTAAATGAGGCTACGTGCAGGGCACGTTCACGTACCCCGACCGGAAGGGGGTGCGCGCCCCCGTCTCGGGGTCGAACGCGTGCCGCCAGACGCAGCCCGTGTCGTTGGTCAGCAGATGGATCGAGACCGACGTCTCCGGTGAGGTGGTGCGCACCCGATGGATGTCGTCGCGCGGCGGCAGCAGCGCGTAGAAGTCCCCGGGCGTCAGCGACCGCCGCTCGACGGACGCGATGCCGTCGCCGCGCTCGGCGAAGATCTCCTCGTCCTGGGTGCCGCGATACAGGCCGACGAGGCCCCACGCGAGGTGGTCGTGCACCGGCGTCTGCGACTCCGGGGGCACCACGAGCGCGAACAGCGACAGCGAGCGGTCGCCGGCGCGGTACAGGAGCCACTGGCCGATGCCGCCGCCCATCCCGCTCTCGGGGTTGCCCTCCTGGTAGGCGGGCGGCAGCCAGTCCGGGTCCGCCAGGAGCTCCGCGAAGCGCGGGCGGATGGCCGCGCACGCCGCCTCCGGCGAGTCCGCGTCCGCGATCGCCGCGCGGACGTCTCTGATGAACCCGCGCACGAGAGGGGTGTCGAGGATGTACTCGTCGGTCATGTCAGCACGTCGCGAGGCTGCCGGATCGGGTGTCGAGCGCGTACTCGCCGGTCATGTCAGGACATCCGGAGACTCCCAGATCGAGCCGGCGAGCTCACGGATCGTCGCGTTGTCGAGGTCCGCGACCGTGGCCGCGCCGGCGCGCTCCATCCGCCTGGCGAGCTGCGCCCAGGCGCGCGCGTCGGGCGCCGGGCCGGCCGTCGGGTCCCAGTGCCGCTCGGCCGCCCGCTCGCGCACGTCCTCGACCGTGAGCTCGCCGAACGGGCGCGTACCGCCGCGGGCGTGCACGGGCCGGCTCAGGATCGCGTCCATCCCGCCTCCTTCGCCGCCGCCACCGCGGCCTGGCCGTAGGAGATGCCACCGTCATTGGACGGGAGCCGCCGCGGCACGAGCACGCGCAGCCCGTCGAGACGGCCGGCGACGCCGGCCAACAGACGCGCGTTCTGGAACACGCCGCCGGACAGCACGACGTCGCGCCCGCCGCGCTCCTCGGCGACGCGCACGCAGGCGGCGGCTGTCGCCGCCGCCAGCGCGTTGTGGAACCGCGCCGCGACGACCGGCGCCGGCAGGCCGCGCGCGACGTCGTCCGCGACCGCGAGCACGGTCTCGCGCGCGTCGATGACAAGGGGGGCGGCCGCGGCGCGCGCGGCGGGGTCGGCGGCGGCGAGTCGCGCGGGAGGGCCGGGGGCGCCGAGCCGCGCGGCGGGGTCGGCGGCGGCCGCAGGACTCGCGAGCGCGGGTCCGATCGGCATCGGGTAGGCCGCGTGCTCGGCGTCGTCGCAGAGCGACTCGAGCTCGGCGGCGGCCTGGCCCTCATAGCTGACCTGCAGGCGGACGCCGCACAGGGCGGCGATCGCGTCGAACAGGCGCCCCGCGCTGGTGGTCACCGGTGAGGCGAGCCCGGAGCGGGTGAGTGCGGCGACGCGGGACCAGGCGGTCGGGTCGACGCCGGCGATCGGCGGCGGGTCGGCGCCCGTCGCCTCGGCGAGCCAGGCGCACGCCATCCGCCACGGCTCGCGGATCGCCGCTTCGCCCCCCGGCATCCGGACGGGCCACAGGTGCCCGGCGCGCTCGAACCCGGCGAGGTCGCCCCAGAGGATCTCGCCGCCCCAGACCGTGCCGTCGGCGCCGTAGCCGGTGCCGTCGTAGATCGCGCCCACGGCCGGGCCCGTCTCGCCGTGCTCGGCCAGGCACGCCGCGAGGTGCGCGTGGTGGTGCTGCACGCCGACCGGCTCGAGCCCTTCGCGCTCGAGCGCGTACTTCGTCGACAGGTACTCGGGGTGCAGATCGTGCGCGACGACCTCGGGGGTGACGTCGAACAGCCGCTCGAAGTGCGCGACCCCCTCGGTGAACGACCGCAGCGTCTCGTAGTTCTCGAGGTCGCCGATGTGGTGGCCCACCCAGGCGCGCGCGCCGCGGGCGACGCAGAACGTGCTCTTGAGCTCGGCCCCGCAGGCCACGAGCGGCGGGGCCGGGTCGGGCAGCGCGAGCGCGTTCGGCACGTGGCCGCGCGAGCGGCGGATCATCACCGGCGGGCGGACCACCGAGTCGTCGGTGCGCGTCTCGATCGGCCGGTCGTGAAGGAGGAAGAGGTCGGCGATGCCGGCGAGGCGCTCCAGCGCGTCCTCGTCGCGGTACGCGATCGGCTCGTCGCTGACGTTGCCGCTCGTCATCACGAGCGGCACGCCCGCGTCGGCCAAGAGCAGGTGATGCAGCGGCGAGTACGGAAGCATCACGCCGAGGTCCGCGCAGCGCGGCGCGACCGCGGCGGCGACCCGCGCGCCCGTCCGCCGCCGGGCGATGACGATCGGCCGCGCGCGCGAGAGCAGCGCCCGCTCTTCGTCGGGACCGAGCACGACCATCGCGCGGGCGGCCTCGAGGTCACGCGCCATCAGCGCGAACGGCCGGTCCTCGCGGTGCTTGCGCGCCCGCAGCGCCGCGACCGCGTCTTCGTCGTCGGCGCGACACGCGAGGTGGAATCCGCCCACGCCCTTGACCGCGAGGATGGCGCCGCCGAGCAGCGCCCGCGCGGCCGCCGCGACCGCGTCCCGGTCGACGGCGTCGCGGGCAGCGGCGAGGTCGGGGCCGGGGGCGGGGACGAGCCTGACGCTGGGGCCGCAGGCCGGGCAGGCGTTCGGCTGGGCGTGGAAGCGGCGGTTCGCGGGGTCCTCGTACTCGGCCCGGCACGCGGCGCACATCTGGAAGCCGGCCATCGTCGTGAGCGGGCGGTCGTAGGGGACGCCGCGGACGATGGTGAAGCGCGGGCCGCAGTTGGTGCAGTTGACGAACGGGTAGCGGAAGCGGCGGTCGGCCGGGTCGAACAGCTCCGCGAGGCAGTCGTCGCAGGTCGCGCTGTCGGGCGTGACGGCGGTCTCGGCGATTCCCGTGCGCGGGCTCTCGCGGATCGCGAAGCCGGGCTCGCCGGTGGGGGCGATCGGCTCCGCGGAGACCCGCTCGACCGCCGCCAGCGGCGGTGCCTCGGCGCTCAACCGGGCAAGGAAGCGCTCGACGGCCGCCGGCTCGCCCTCCGCCTCCAACAGCACGCCGTGGGCGTCGTTGAGCACGTAGCCGGCTAGGCCGAGGCCGCTCGCCAGGCGGTGGACGAAGGGACGGAACCCGACGCCCTGGACCGTGCCCACCACCCGCGCGCGCACTCGCCGGGGGGCCTCGACGCGCGGCGATGCGGGCCGGGGGCCCGCGACGCGCGGCGATGCGGGCCGGGGGGCCTCGACGCGCGGCGATGGGGGCCGCGTGGCGCCGTGCGATGGGGGCCGCGTGGCGCCGTGCGATGGGGGCCGCGTGGCGCCGCGCGATGGGGGCCGCGCATCGCCGGGCGGCGACGGTGGGCGCGCGCCGGCCGCGGGCGTGGTCACACGGCCTCCACCAGTACGTGGTAGGCGCTCGCCTGGGCCTCCTGGATGCGCGGGATGTGCTCGGAACGGGTGACGATCACGTGGTCGGCAAGTCCCTCCGCCAAGATCCGGCCGCCGCCGTAGCCGACCATCGCGATGGTCTGCATGCCGCGCCGGCGCGCCTCCGCGAGCGCCGCGATCACGTTCGCCGAGCCGCCGCTCGTCGACAGCGCGAGCAGCGCGTCGCCGGCGCGCCCGTACGCGATGACCTGGCGGGCGAAGATCGCCTCGACGCCGATGTCGTTGGCGAGCGCGGTCAGGATCCCGGAGTCCTCGGTCAGGTCGAGCGCGCGGCGGCCGCGCGCGCGCGGGTCGGCGGCGACGTCCATCGCGTCGGTGGCCGAGCCGCCGTTGCCGAGCGCCAGCAGGCGGCCGCCGCGCTCGAAGCGCTCGCGCAGCTCCGCGGCAGCGGCGGCGAGCGTCGGCGCGTTCTCGGTCAGCGTCTGGGCCCGCAGCTCGCCGACCTCCTGCGCCTTCATCTCGATCGAGCGGCGCACGTCCTCGACCACCGCCTCGAGATCGCCCTCGCCGCCGCCGAGGAACGGATAGAGGAAGCTCGACGCGCCCGCGCCGCGAGACCGCCGCTCGCGGTGCTCGAGGAACACGTGCACGAGCTCCCACAGCACGTGGTAGAGCGTCTCGACCAGCTCCTGGCGGACGAACGGATCCGAGGTCGGCGGGTCGAAGTCCCACTCCGCATCCGAGCCTCCGAAGCCGATCGTCAGGCACCCCAGTTCCCGCGCCGCCCCGAGCCGGCCCTCGAACGCCATCACGATGTCGCCGGGCTCGGCGGCGAGCGCCAGCTCCTCGCCGGTCAGCGCCAGCGCCGGCAGCGCGCGCTTGCCGACGATCACCGGGTGCACGAACTCGACCGCCACGTGCCGGGCGTCCGACATCGCGGGGCCCGGCGAGCCCAGCGCCAGCAGCCGCCCGCCGGCCAGGAACCGCTCGGCCATCCGCTCGCACAGCCGCGCGAGCCGCTCAGACTCGGCGGTGAAGAACGCCCGGTTCGCACGCTCCCGCTCCGCGAGCTCGCCGGGCGCTCGGCCCCGCGCCCGTGCGCGCGCGCGCATCAGCAGATCCTCGGCAGCGGATCTCCTACGAGCTGGTCCATCACCCGCTTGCCGCCGAAGCCGGTCTCGACGAGCACCATCCCCGGCGGCTCGGTCCTGACCTCGCCGATGTCGGCGGCGCCCTCCGGCAGCGCCGCGAGCGCGTCCGCGGCCCCCTCGGCCGCCACGATCGCGACCAGCTTGCCCTCGTTGGCCACGTACATCGGGTCGATCCCGAGCAGCTCGGACGCGCCCGCCACCGCCGGGTGCACCGGCACGTCGGCCTCGCGCACGAGCATCGCCACGCCGGAGGCGCGCGCCAGCTCGTTGAGCACCGACGCGACGCCGCCGCGGGTCGCGTCGCGCATGCAGCGCAGGTGCGGGCCGGCGGCGTCCAGCAGGGCGTCGACCACCGGCCACAGCGGCCGCGTGTCGGACTCGATCGGCGCCTCGAGCTCGAACTCGCCGCGGGCGAGCATGATCGCCGTCCCGTGCTCGCCGATCGAGCCGGACAGCAGGACGCGGTCGCCGGGGCGCGCCGACGCGGGGTCCAGCCGCGCCCGCGGGTCGCGGCGGCCGACGCCGGTGGTGCAGATGTACATCGCGTCCGCGTGGCCGCGCTCGACGACCTTGGTGTCGCCGGCGACGATGCGGACGCCTGCGGCGATCGCCGCGGCGGCGATCGCCTGCACCTCGGCCCGCAGCTCGTCCGCCGGCAGCCCCTCCTCGAGGATCAGCGACAGGCTGAGCGCCAGCGGGCGCGCGCCGGCCACCGCGAGGTCGTTCACCGTGCCGTTGACCGCGAGCTCGCCGATCGAGCCGCCGGGGAAGCGGATCGGCTTGACCACGAAGCTGTCGGTGGTGAGCGCGAGGCCGCCCTCGACCGCGCCGGCGTCGTCGAGCGCCTCCATCCCGAAGGCCGGCGCCAGCAGGCCCTCGACCAGCCGCTCGGTGGCCTTGCCGCCCGCCCCGTGGGCCATCGTGATCCGCTCGTCGCGGAACCTCGCGCGCTTGGCGCGCGCGGTCTCGATGATCCCGAGGATCCTCGCCTCGCGATCGGAGACCGCCACTACACGACCTCGCGTTCGCGCGCGAAGCGGCCGTAGTTGTAGTAGGCCGCGCAGGCGCCCTCGGAGGACACCATGCAGGTGCCGATCGGCCGCTCGGGCGTGCACGCGGTGCCGAACACCTTGCACTCCCACGGCTTGATCACGCCCTTGAGCACCTCGCCGCACTGGCATGCCTTCGGGTCGGCGACGCGCACGCCGGGCACGCTGAAGCGCAGCTCGGCGTCGAGGTCGGCGTAGGCGTCCGACAGCTTCAGCCCCGACTGCGAGATGAAGCCGAGCCCGCGCCACTCGAAGTGCGGGCGCAGCTCGAACACCTCGGCCAGCACCTGCAGCGCGCGCGGGTTGCCGTCATAGGGGACGACCCGCGTGTACTGGTTCTCCACCTCGCAGCGGCCGTCCGCGAGCTGGCGCATGATCATCTGGATCGCCTGCAGGATGTCCAGCGGCTCGAAGCCGGCGATCACGACCGGCTTGCCGTAGTCGGCGGGGATGAACTCGAACGGCCGGGCGCCGACCACGGTCGAGACGTGGCCCGGCCCGATGAAGCCGTCCAGGCGCAGGTCGGGCGAGTCCAGCAGTGCGCGTAGCGGCGGCACGATCGTGACGTGGCTGCACATCACGCTGAAGTTCCGCACGCTCTCCGCCTTCGCTCGCTTGAGCGTCAGCGCGGTGGACGGGGCGGTGGTCTCGAACCCGATCGCGAAGAAGACGACCTCGCGGTCGGGGTGCTGCTTGGCGATCCGCAGCGCGTCCAGCGGCGAGTAGACCATCCGGACGTCGGCGCCCTGGGCCTTGGCGTCCAGCAGGCAGCCGTCCGAGCCCGGCACGCGCATCATGTCGCCGAAGCAGGTGAAGATCACGCCGGGCACGCGGGCGACCGCGATGCCGTCGTCGACCCGGCCCATCGGGATCACGCACACGGGGCAGCCCGGGCCGTGTACGAGCTCGACATTCGCGGGCAGCAGGTCGTCGACGCCGTACTTGTAGATCGAGTGGGTGTGCCCGCCGCACACCTCCATCACCTTGTAGTGGCGGCCGGGCTCGACGGTTGCGAGGATCTCGCCGGCGACCACCCGGCCGAGCCCTGCGTCGCGGAACTCGTCGACGAACTTCACGCGGCCGCCTCCAGCCGCACGAGCGCCACGCCGGCGTGCACGAGCAGCTCGTCGCCGGCCGCCACCGGCGCCACCAGCTCGGTCTCGACGGTGTGGTGGGCGCCGTCTGCGTCGGCGCACAGCGCGAGCCCGCGCGGCTCGTCGAGCCGCAGGACCCGCATCGGGACCCCGTCGTCCCCGCACGTGACGCAGTGCTCGCCGCCGCAGCTCACTCGATCACGCTCGCGCGCAGCTCGTGCAGCTCCTGCTCGTACTCCGCTCCCATCTGCTCGAGCAGCTCGCGCGTGGCGCGCGCCTCGTCCTCGTCGACCTGCGAGATCGCGAAGCCGACGTGGATCAGCACCCAGTCGCCCGGCCCGGCGTCGTCGAGGAGGCCGATGTTGACGTTGCGCTGGACGCCGGCGACGTCGACGCGCGCGAGCCGGTTCTCCTCGTCGACGACCTCGAGGATCTGGCCCGGGATGGCCAGGCACATCGGCACGTCATATCACTCGGACACGCACCGGTAAACGGAAGGTGTCAGGGGATCACCTTCCCGGGGTTGAAGATCCCATCCGGGTCGAGCGCGCGCTTGATCGCCCGCATCGCCTCGACCCCCGCGCGCCCGTGCTCGAGCTCGAGGAAGGCCGACTTGCCGTAGCCGACGCCGTGCTCGCCGGTGCACGTGCCGCCGAGGTCGATCGCGCGGCGGACGAGCCGCTCGTTGAGGGCGACCGCGCGGTCGAGCTCGGCGCGGTCGTCGGGGTCGACGAGGATCGCGAGGTGGAAGTTGCCGTCGCCGACGTGGCCGACGAGCGGGGCGAGCAGGCCGGACTGCTCGAGGTCGCGCTTGGTCTCGGAGATGCACTCGGCGAGGCGCGAGATCGGCACGCACGCGTCGGTCGTGAAGCCCTTGGCGCCGGGGCGCAGCGCCCGCGCGGCGTCGTAGGCGCGGTGACGGGCACGCCACAGCGCGCGCCGCTCGCTCTCGCCGGCCGCCCACGCGAAGCCGTGGCTGCCGTGCCCGGCTGCGATCTCGCCGACCTCGGCGGCCTGCGCCTCGACCTCGGCGGCGGTGCCGTGGAACTCCAGGAACAGCGTCGGCGCGACCTCCTGCGTGAGGCCCGCATGCCGGTTCACCGCATCCATCTGCACCTCGTCGAGCAGCTCGATGCGGGCGATCGGGATGCCGTGCGCGAGCACCTCGATCACGCACGCGACGGCCGCGTCGAGTGTGGGGAACGGGCACGCCGCCGCGGTCATCGCCTCGGGCGTCGGCTGCACGCGCAGCGTCGCCTCTGTGATCAGCCCGAGCGTCCCCTCCGAGCCGACGAACAGCCGCGTGAGGTCGTAGCCCGCCGACGACTTGCGCGCCCGCGAGCGCGTGCGCACCACCTCGCCGTTGGCCAGCACGACGCACAGCGACAGCACGTTCTCGCGCATCGTCCCGTAGCGGACGGAGGTCGTCCCGGACGCGCCGGTGGCGACCATCCCGCCGACCGTCGCGTCGGCGCCCGGATCGACCGAGAAGAACACGCCCTCCGGCCGCAGCTTGTCGTCGAGTCGGCGCCGGGTCACCCCGGCCTGCACGGTGACGTCCAGGTCCTCCACCGACAGCCGCAGGATCCGGTTCATCTCGCTCATGTCGACGGAGACGCCGCCCCGCAGCGCGGCGACGTGCCCCTCCAGCGACGTCCCCGCCCCGAACGGCACGATCGGCACCCGATGGTCGCGGCACGCGCGCACGATCGCCGCCGCCTCGTCCGTGTCGCGCGGCAGCACGACCGCGTCGGGCGCGGCGGGCGGGTGCCAGGACTCGTCCGTGCCGTGCAGGCGCAGCACGTCCGCGCCGGTCTGCACGCGCCCGTCCCCGAGGGCTGCGGCGATCTCCTCGATCGCCGATTCCACCGCCTGCTCGGCGACTCGCATCGTCTGGACGATACGCCGCGGCGGGTCCGGCGAACTGCGGGCGGGTGAGGGGGAGCCTGGAGTGGCTCGGCGCCAAAACGAAGACCGATCGAGCGTGATCGATCGCGCGCGGGCTCAGGGCTCGGGCGGGGTCTCCGACCTCGCTCGATCACGCGAGCCGGCGGGCCGGACCGGGCTCCCCTTCACTTGCAAGAAGTTCGCCTGACCCGCCACGCGCGTGGTCCACCTGGGACCATCGAACCATGGCCAGCCGCAGCGCCGGGATCCTGCTCTACCGCCGCGCCCCGGACGGGCCCGAGGTGCTGCTCGTGCACCCCGGCGGGCCGCTCTGGGCGAAGAAGGACCTGGGCGCGTGGTCGATCCCGAAGGGCGAGCACGACGACGCCGAGGACGCGCGCGCGTGCGCGCTGCGCGAGTTCGAGGAGGAGACCGGGACCGCGCTCGGCGCCGGGGAGCTGACCGACCTCGGGACGGTGCGCCAGCGCGGCGGCAAGGTCGTGCAGGCGTGGGCGGCGGAGGGCGACCTCGACGCGGACGCGATCCGCTCGAACACGTTCACGATGGAGTGGCCGCCGCGTTCGGGGCGAACCCGGGAGTTCGCGGAGGTCGACCGGGCCGCCTGGTTCGGGCTCGACGAGGCGCGCGAGCGCATCAACCCGGCCCAGGCGGCGTTCCTCGACCGCTTGCCAACCTAAAGGGGTCAGACCCCGTTTAGGTCAAACTTAAAAGGGGTCTGACCCCCTTTAGGTAGTGGGGCTTACGCGGTCACCGCCTCACGCACCCCCGGGCGGAGGTGCTGCATGAACCAGTCGCGGGCCGCGCCGCTCGCCTGCTCGAACCCGGCGCCCGTGTACGCGCCGAAGTGCGGCCCGGGCAGCAGCTCGAGCCGCTTCGGCTCCAGCGCGCGCTCGTACGCGGCGAGCGCGGCGTCGGCCACCGTCAGGTGGTCGCGGGCGGCGACGACCATCAGCAGCGGGGTCGGCGAGACCCACGGGAGGTAGACCCCCGGCTCGTACTCGAGGAACATCTCGACGCTGCGCAGCGTCACCTCGTTGCGCCAGGCCGGGGCGCGCGACGCGCCGGTCGCCGTGAACCACTCGTAGGAGTCGGGCGTGGGCAGCGCCGACGGCTCGCCCTCGGGGGCGACGACCGGGAGCATCTGCGGCGGCTCGCCGGCGTAGCGGGCGTCGCGGTCGGCCTCGAACATCCCCAGCGTCGGCGCGATCAGGTCGGACCGGATCAGCCGGCGCGCGTTCTCGTGGCCGCTGATCAGCGGGACCTGTGAGACCACGCACGAGATGCGGCGGTCGATCGCGCCCAGCACGAGCACGTGGGCGCCGCTGTAGCTCGAGCCCCAGACGCCGATCCGCCCGCCGTCGACCTCGTCGCGCCTGCGCGCGTACGTGATCGCGTGCCGGTAGTCGCGGATCTGCGCCCACGGGTCGATCTCCTGGCGCGGCTCGCCGTCGCTGGCGCCGAAGTTGCGGTTGTCGAACACCAGCGCACACAGCCCGGCGGCCGCGAAGACCTCGGCGAAGGCGTCGAGGTACATCTCCTTCACGGCCGAGTAGCCGTGGGCCATCACCACCGCCGGCGCCGGCCCGGTGGCGCCGTCCGGGACGTACAGCCACCCGCGCAGCGTGACGCCCTCGGCGTCGAACTCGATGTCCTGCCGCATATCCGCCTCCTCTCAGGCGATCGCCGGCACGTTGTCGGGGATCTTCTCCAGCGCCGCGTGCATCTCGTCCTCGGAGAACTCCGGGTCCTCGAGCTTGCCGGCCAGGTACGCGTCGTAGGCCGCGAGGTCGAAGTTGCCGTGGCCGCAGAGCCCGAACAGGATCGTGCGCGCCTCGCCGGCCTCCCGCGCCGCCTCCGCCTCCTCGATCACCGCGCGGATCGCGTGCGCGGGCTCGGGCGCGGGGATGACCCCCTCGCTGCGGGCGAAGCGCACGGCGGCCTCGAACGTCTCGTTCTGGCGGTAGGCGCGCGCCTCCACGAGGCCGGCCTTCACGAGCCCGCACAGCATCGGCGCGTCGCCGTGGTAGCGCAGGCCTCCGGCGTGCACGGGCGGCGGGACGAAGTCGTGCCCGAGCGTGTACATCGGCATCAGCGGCGTCAGCCCCGCCGTATCGCCGAAGTCGTAGGCGTACACGCCGCGCGTGAGCGTCGGGCACGCCGCCGGCTCGGCCGCCACGAAGCGCAGCTTGCGCCCGCCGCGCAGCACGCCGCGCAGGAACGGGAATATCAGCCCGGCGAAGTTCGAGCCGCCGCCGACGCAGCCGACGATCACGTCCGGCTCGGCTTCCGCCATCTCCAGCTGCTGCATCGCCTCCTGCCCGATCACCGTCTGGTGGAGCAGGACGTGATTGAGCACCGAGCCGAGCGAGTAGTTGCAGCGCGGGTCCTGGGCGGCGACCTCGACGGCCTCGGAGATCGCGATCCCCAGCGAGCCGGTCGGGTGCGCGGACTGGCCGCGGCCGGACTGCGTGAGCTCCGACGGCGAGCGGTGCACGGTCGCCCCCCAGGCCTGCATCATCGAGCGCCGGTAGGGCTTCTGGTCGTAGCTGGAGCCGACCATGAAGACCTCGCACTCGAGGTCGAACAGCGTGCACGCGAACGCCAGCGCCGAGCCCCACTGGCCGGCGCCGGTCTCCGTCGTCAGCTTCTCGATGCCGGCCTGCTTGTTCTCGTAGGCCTGCGGGACGGCCGTGTTGGGCTTGTGGGAGCCCGCCGGGGAGACGCCCTCGTACTTGTAGAAGATGCGGGCGGGCGTGTCGAGCGCCGCCTCCAAGCGCCGCGCGCGGTGCAGCGGCGTCGGCCGCCACAGCCGGTAGGCGTCGCGGACGGCGTCCGGGATCGCGACCAGCGGCTCGGGCGAGACCTCCTGCATGATCAGCCCCATCGGGAAGATCGGCGTGAGGTCCTCCGGCCCGGCCGGCTCGCCCGTGCCCGGGTTGAGCGGCGGCAGCGGCTCGCCCGGCAGGTCGGGCAGCAGGTTGACCCAGTGGGTCGGGATGGCGTCCTCGCCCAGGAGGTACTTCGTCGGCTCGCTCATGGCGCGATCCTACGCGCCGGAGCGCGGCGCGTCAGAGCGCCAGCAGGGCCACGGCCACGCGCGAGACGCGGCGGAACCGGCGCGGGCGCGGCCGGCGGGCGGCGGCGCGGGAGCGGCGGTACTCGCCGAGCGTCATGTCGGCGGGGAGGCTTGAGTCGATGTAGACGATTGATTCGCGCATCTCGATCTCCGGTGATCGAGATCGTCCCGCGCGGGGGTTGGCGTGACCTTGGAGCCAGCCTGCGTCTCCACGGTGGGCGAGCCCCCGTCGCGTGGTGCGGCGAGCCGTACGGCGGACGTGTGCGCTGCGAGAGGAAGGGGGTGGGCCGCCGCGTTGGTCAGACGCGGCGGCCCTGCAGAGCTACCGGCCGGCGGACGTCGGGGAGAGGAGGGAGCGACCTGGGGCCGGTGCGAGAGGAGGGTGGCCCATCCTTGGGCCGATGAAACCGTCTCAGGGAGTGACGAGCATGCTTTCACCGGGGCCGCGGAGGCTCGATACGGCTCGCCGGTGAAAGATGGTGCGGCCACCCGTACGCGTTCGGCGACGATGGTGCGGCCAGCCGTACGGTACGTGCCTCCGGGGCCCGTCTACGGTAGTCCCGTGAGCATCACGGAAGATGCGCCGGCCCCGGCTCAGGCGCCGCCCCGCTCGATCGTCCGGACCGCATCCGGGCGGCCGTCGCCGTGGTGGCTGCTGGTGGCGATCTGCGTGCTGGTCCTCGTCGCGGTCGCCACCGCGATCACGACGTGGTGGGCGGCCACGCGCGAGACGCGCACGACGTCCTACCGCGTGCTCGGCGACCTCGCCGGCATCCGGCTGGACCTCGGCGCCGCCGACGTGGAGATCGATGGCGGGGCGGGCGCCGTGGAGGTCCGTCGCGTCGACCGCTTCGCGTTCGGCCATCCGTCGGGCGAGCGGCGGGCCGTCGCCGCCGGGGTGCTCACCGTCGCCTCGCGCTGCCCGGCCCAGGTGCTCGGCACGTGCCGCACTGCGTATCGCGTCGCGGTGCCCGACAACGTGCCCGTGACGCTGCGCACGTCCAGCGGCAGCGTGCGGCTGGTCGGAGTGCGCGCGTCGGTCACGGTCACGACCTCCTCGGGGCCTGTCGTCGCCGACGCCTTCTGCGGCTTCTCGCTGCGCGCGAGCTCGGACACGGGCGCCGTGCGCGCCGTCACGCAGTGCTCGCCGGACCGGCTCGAGCTGCGCTCGCGCAGCGGCGACGTGCGCGCCGCTGTGCCGCCGGGCCGCTACCGCGTCGATGCCCAGAGCGCGTCCGGCCGCCTGCGCGTGCGGGGGTTGACGCTCGCCGACGACGCCCCGTTCCAGATCCAGGCGCTCAGCACGACCGGCGACGTGACCGTGGAGGGGACGCCATGACGGCGTCCGCCGGGCTCGAGCTCGCGCGCCACCTGCGGGCGGCGTGGCGCGCGCTGGCGTACCTGCTCGCGGGCGTCGCGCAGGGGCTGGTCTACACGCTCGCGATCGGCGGCGGGCTGCTGCTCAGCGCCGTGCTGAGCCTGCTGTGGATCGGGCTGCCGCTGTTCTCGTTCGTCACGCGGCTCGTGTGGCGCTTCGCGGGCGTCGAGCGCCGGCAGGCGAACCGCCTGCTGGAGACCCACCTGCCGCCGCTGCCCCGCCCCGCTCGCCGGCGCGGCTTCTCGTGGCGGCGCGGGCTCGTGGAGGTCAACCGCGGGTCGTTCTGGCGCGTGGTCGCGCTGCTGCTGCTCAAGCTGCCGGTCTCGCTGGCGGGGCTCCTGCTGGGCGGCGCGCCGGTGGCGCTGGCCGTTGCGCTCGTCGTGCTCGGCGTGGACGGCCTGGCCGGCGGCGAGGACGGCTTCGTCGGGCCGTGGGCGCTCGGGCCGCCCGCCGGGCTCGCGCTGTGCGCGCTCGCGCTGCCCGCGGCCGTCGTGTCGGTCGCGGCGCTCGAGGGCGCCGGCGCCGCGCTGCGCTCGCTGGCGCGGCCGCTGCTGCGCTCGCGCGCGGCCGCTGCCGGGCCGGTGCGCGAGATGCTGGCCGAGCGCCTCGGCGACCGCTCGCTGAACATCGCCTACTGGCTGCCCGAGCGCGAGATCTTCGTCGACGACCGCGGCCGCAAGGTCGAGCTGCCCGACCCCGGCTCGGGGCGTGCGTGGACGGCCGTCGACCGCGGCGGGCGGCGCGTGGCGGCGATCGTCCACGACGCCGAGCTCGACGCCTCGCCCGAGCTCGTCCACGCCGCCGCCTCGGCCGCGTCGCTGGCGATCGACAACGAGCGGCTGAAGGCCGAGCTGCGCGCGCGCGTGGAGGAGCTGCGGGTGTCGCGCCTGCGGATCGTCGAGGCCGCCGACGACGCGCGCAGGCGGATCGAGCGCGACCTGCACGACGGCGCCCAGCAGCAGCTGGTGAGCCTCGCGCTCGACCTGCGGATGCTGCGCGCGCGCATCGGCTCGGACGCGGAGGCGTCGGCGGCCGTCGACCAGATCGGCGCGAAGCTGTCCGGCGCGCTCGCCGAGCTGCGCGAGTTCGCCCGCGGCATCCACCCGGCGATCCTGTCCGAGCGCGGCATCGGGCCGGCGGTCGAGGCGCTGGTGCAGCGCGCGCCGCTGGAGGTCGCGTGCGAGGTGACGGTCGAGGAGCGCCTGCAGGCGCCGGTGGAGGCGGCGGCGTACTTCGTGGTCGCCGAGGGGCTGACCAACGTCGTCCGCTACGCGCACGCGAAGCACGTGACCGTGCGGGTGCGCCGGCGGGCCGCCGAGGTCGAGGTGCTCGTCGCCGACGACGGCGTCGGCGGCGCGGCCCTGGAGGGCGGCACCGGCCTGCGCGGGCTGACCGACCGGCTCGCCGTGCTCGACGGCCGCCTGATCGTGCACAGCCCGCCCGGGCACGGCACCCGGCTCGAGGCCTACATCCCGTGCCACCCGGGCGCCCTCGCGGCGGAGGCGGGCCGGTGAGGCGCGCGCTGCCACTGCTCGTGCTGCTGCTCGCGCTCACGGGCTGCGGCCGCACGACTGACGTGCGCGAGGCGGACCTGGTCGTCCACGGGGATCAGGCCGTCGCCGCGCAGCCCTCGCCCGCGCGCGAGGGTCGGGGGCTGCAAATCCGCTCCACGCGGATCGCGGTCGTCACGCACGGGCAGGCCTCCGACCCGTTCTGGGCGATCGTCAAGCGCGGCGGCGAGGACGCCGGCCGCCAGACCGGCGTGGCCGTCTCCTACCGCGCGCCCGACACGTCGTCGATCCCGCGCATGCAGCGGCTGATCGACGAGGCGGTCGAGGATCGCCCGGACGGGCTCGTGGTCTCGCTGCCGGACGCCCGCGCGCTCGCGCCGTCGATCCGGCGGGCCGAGCGCGCCGGGATCCCGGTCGTGTCGATCAACTCGGGCAGCGACACGTTCCGCAGGCTCGGCGTGCTCGCGCATGTCGGCCAGCCCGAGTGGCGGGCCGGCCTGGAGGGCGGCGAGCGGATGGCGGCCGCCGGCGTCCGCCACGCGATCTGCGTCAACCACGAGGCCGGAAACGAGGGGCTCGACCTGCGCTGCCGCGCGTTCGCCGCCGGCCTGCGGCGGATGGGCGGGACGTCGCGCGTGCTCGCCGTGCGCCTGCAGGACCCGGCCGAGGCGCGGCGGCGAATCGCCGAGGCCGTGGCCTCGGGCGACGTCGACGGCGTCATGACGCTCGGCCCCGGCGGCGCCGAGCCCGCGCTCGCCGCGCTGGGCGCCAGCCGGCTCGGCCGCGGCGTCAAGCTCGCCACCTTCGACCTCTCGCCCGAGGTGCTCCGCGCGGTCCGCGACGGCCGCATGCTGTTCGCGATCGACCAGCAGCCCTACCTGCAGGGCTACCTGCCGATCGTGCTCCTCGCCGAGCAGGCCCGCCACGGCATCTTCCCCGCCCGCGGCGAGCTGGTCCCGACCGGCCCGCACTTCGTCACGCGCGCCACCGCCGAGCAGGCGGTGCGGCTCAGCCGCGAGGGGATCCGGTGACGGGTACCGGCATTCGCAAGTACGCACGGTTCCGGCGGCCGCCGATCACCGCCTGACACCACCCGGTGACCGGTCATGTGCCTCGGCACACTTCCGGATCACCGTGCGGCGTCAGCCGGCGCCGGCGACCACCGGCGACCGCGCGTACCTGCGAACACCGGTACCAGCTCGGCGAGCAGCGAGGCCACGGTCCGCTCGGTGTAGTCCGCGGCCGTCCAGCCGCGCTCCTGCACCAGGTGGGCGTGGTTGGAGGGCTGGACGCGGGCCCAGATCCAGTCGGCGGCGGTCTCGACCGTCCAGCCGGCGGCCAGCCGCCCCTCGTCGGCGACGCGGTGCACGGCGCGCCGGAATGCCTCGCGCAGGTCGCCCATGCGGTCGCGCCACGTGGACCGCCCTCGCCGCGACCGCGCTGGTCGTGTCGGTGCGGGGCCTGCTGGCGAAGCCCTGAGCAACCGGAAACGACGCCCCCGCGCACCGGCGGGGGCGTCCCCCCTGCCGGCGCGGCGCGGCCGGGAATCCCGCGTTCGCGCGCGCCGGCCGCGGATACCGTCGGCTCCTGCGCCACCGCACCGCCACCGCCCTGCTCGCCTGGACGCTCGCGCTCGCGGGAGGCTACGGCGCGGCCAGGTACCTCGAGCCCGCGACCGCGCGGCCGGGTGCGTCCGCGGCGCCGCGCGGCGTCGCCGAGCCGCCCGCGCCGCCGATCGCCGCGGTTTCCACGGCCGTCAGGCTGCCGAAGCTGATCGTCGAGCCGTCGCCGACACCAGAGCCGACCGCGACGGCGACCGCGACGGTCCGGCCGATCCAGACCGCCACGTGGACGGCGACGCCGGAGCACGGCGCCGGGAGCACCGGCGGTGGGCGTCGCGGGAGCGGCGGCAGCGACTGAGCGCGCGTCACCCGGGGCGGTTAGCGTTGCCCCATGAGGGGCTGGAAGCCACCGGCGCTGGTGACGGACGCGGCGCTCGCCCTCGCGCTCGCGGTGTTCTACTCCCCCGCGGCCATCGGCCCGAACGGCGAGACTCCGGACCACGCCTGGGCGGTGGTCCCGCTCGTGCTCGCCCAGACGCTCCCGCTGGCGTTCCGGCGCGTCCGGCCCCTCACGGTCCTCGGGATCACGCTCGTGAGCGGGATCGCCCTGAACGTCGCGTTCCTTGACTCCCCGACGCTCCCGATCGGCGTCGCCGTGGCGCTCTACACGGTCGCGGCGCACTGCGACCGCTCGGTCGCCGAGCGCGCCGGCCTCGTCACCGCCGTCACGCTGCCCGTCCCGATCTTCGTCGCCGCCGGCTCGGACGCCACCTCCGTGCTGCCGCCGCTGCTGATCGTCGGCGCCGGCTGGGTCGTCGGCGACAACCTCCACACGCGGCGGGCGTACCTGCGCGAGCTCGAGGCCAAGGCGGTCCGGCTGGAGCGCGAGCGCGAGGAGGAGGCGCGGCGGGCCGCGGCGCGGGAGCGGGCGCGGATCGCCCGCGAGCTGCACGACGTCATCTCCCACAACGTCAGCGTCATGGTCGTCCAGGCGTCCGCGGGCGCCGACGTCTTCGACGCCCGGCCGCACCGCGCGCGGGCCGCGCTGAGCGCGATCGAGGCGACCGGCCGCGAGGCGCTGGGCGAGCTGCGCCGCCTGCTCGGCGTGATCCGCGCCGAGGAGGACCCGGACGCCGCGCTGTCGCCGCAACCGGGGCTCGAGCGGCTCGGCGGGCTGCTCGCGCAGGTACGTGCCGCTGGGCTGCGCGTCGACCTGACCGTCGAGGGGGAGCGCGTCCCGCTGCCCGCGGGCATGGACCTCGCCGCCTACCGGATCGTGCAGGAGGCGCTGACCAACACGCTCAAGCACGCGGGCGCGTCCGAGGCCGGCGTCCGCGTGCGCTACGGCGACGGCGAGCTGGCGGTCGACGTGCTCGACGACGGCGGCGCGCCCGGCAACGGCATGTCCGGCGGCGGGCGCGGGCTGGTCGGGATGCGCGAGCGCGTCGCGCTCTACGGCGGGCGGCTGAGCGCCGGTCCCCGCTCCGGCGGCGGGTTCGAGGTCTCGGCGCGCTTCCCCCTGGAGCCGCGGTGACGATCCGCGTGCTCCTGTGCGACGACCAGGCGCTCGTCCGCAGCGGCTTTCGGATGATCCTCGGCGAGCGGCCCGACATCGAGGTCGTCGGCGAGGCCGAGGACGGGATGCAGGCGATCGAGCTCGCCGGCCGGCGCGACCCCGACGTGATCCTGATGGACATCCGGATGCCCAGGCTCGACGGGCTGGAGGCGACGCGGCGGCTGATCGCCGCGGGCACGCCCGCGCGCATCGTGGTCCTCACCACGTTCGACCTCGACGAGTACGTCTACGAGGCGATCCGCGCCGGGGCGAGCGGCTTCCTGCTCAAGGACGCCCGCCCGGCGCAGCTCGTCGACGCGATCCGCGTCGTGGCCGGCGGCGACGCGCTGCTCGCGCCCGCCGTCACGCGGCGGCTGCTCGATCGCTTCGCGGAGCTCGACCCGGGCGCGCCGGCGCGGCCGCCGCCCGCGCTGGCGGAGCTCACCGACCGCGAGCTCGAGGTGCTCAAGCTGGTGGCGAGCGGGCTGTCCAACGCCGAGCTCGGGGAGCGCCTGTTCGTGTCCGAGACGACGGTCAAGACCCACGTCTCCAGCGTCCTGCGCAAGCTCGGCCTGCGCGACCGCGTGCAGGCCGTGGTGCTCGCCTACGAGATCGGCCTCGCCCGCCCCGGCGCTCCTCCCTGAGGAGGAGGCGGCGCCCGCAGAACCCTGCCCAGGTAGGAGCCGGGATCGGACCTGGGCCCGATGGCGGGCGGCCGGCGCGCCCGTAGCTTCGGCGCATGACCAAACGCCACCTCCCCGCCCTCGCCGCCGCCGCGCTCTGCGCCACCGCGCTCGTCGCCGCGCCCGCGGCGTCGGCGAAGACCTCCGCCCCTCCGGATGGGCTCCAGCGCGCGCTGAGCCGGCTCACCGCCGACGGCGCGCCCGGCGCCGTCGTCCTCACCCGCCGCGACGGCACGACCCGGCGCGTCGCCCGCGGCTACGCCGACCTCAAGACGCACCGGGCGATGCGCCCCGACGACCGCTTCCGGGTCGGCAGCGTCACGAAGACGTTCGTCGCGACCGTCGTCCTGCAGCTCGCCGGCGAGGGCAAGCTCGGGCTCGACGACAGCGTCCAGCGCTGGCTGCCCGGCGTCGTGCCCGGCGGCGAGCGGATCACGGTCCGCCAGCTCCTCAACCACACGAGCGGGCTGTTCAACTACACCGACGACGAGACGCTGATCCAGCACCTGATCGCGGACCGCACGCGCACGTGGACGCCGCGCGAGCTCGTCGGCGTCGCGACCGCCCACCCGCCGGTCTTCGCCCCGGGCGCGCGCTGGTCGTACTCGAACACCGGCTACATCGTGCTCGGGATGATCGCCGAGGCCGCTACCGGCCGGCCGATCGGCACCGAGCTCCAGACGCGGATCTTCGCGCCGCTGCACCTGAAGGGCACGACCTTCGACTCCGCCCCGCGGATCGCCGGCCAGTACGCCCACGGCTACTTCGGGTCCCCGCGCGCGCGTGACGTGAGCGTCTTCAGCCCCTCCGGAGCGTGGGCGGCGGGCGCGATCGTCTCGACCGCGAGCGACGTCGCGCGCTTCTACCGCGCGCTGCTGGGCGGGAAGCTCCTGCGGCCCGACATGCTCAACGCGATGACGACGACCGTGCCGATCATGGACGGCGCGCGCTACGGCCTGGGCATCGCGAAGGTCCCGATGCCGTGCGGGACCGCCTGGACGCACGACGGCGACTTCCCCGGCTATCTCACCACCGCCGCGGCCAGCCCCGACGGCCGCCGGCAGGCCGTCGTGATGGTCAACACCGACTCGCTCGACAATCGCGGGCACCACGATCTCGACCGCGTGCTCGAGGCGGCGTTCTGCGGCTAGGCGCTTGATTCCGCCGCCGCGGCGGGTCGGGCGAACTTCCTGCAAGTGAGGGGAGCCCGGAGTGCCGCGGCGCCAAGACGAACATTGGCGGCGCGGCGGGTCGGGCGAACAGCTTGCAGGGTGAGGGGAGCCCGGAGTGGGTCGGCGCCAAAACGAACATCGCCCGCTTGGGGGGTGGCTTACGTTTGTCGCCCCACACGGGGGTACTTTCGTCAGCCACCCCCCGGACCTTCCGATCGAGCGTGATCGATCGTGGGTGAACGGATGTCGGCCGGCCGTCCATCACCGCGCCCGACCATCCGGACCGGGCGAGCCGAGTCGGGCTCCCCTTCACCTGCAAGAAGTTCGCCAGGCCCGTCGGGCGGCCCAAAGCGCGCCCCGCTCAGCGGGCCATCAGGCGGCCGCCCGCCTGCGCGTAGGGCTCGAGGCCCTCCATCGCCCGCGCGATCGCCCAGTTGTGGTTCCAGCGCAGCGCGGGGCGCAGGATCGGGGTGAGGGCCCTCAGCAGCGGGCGGTCGGCGTGGACGCGCCAGTCGAACTGGACGTGGGTGCCGCCGTCGTCGCGCGGAGTCAGCGTCCAGACGCCGCGCCCGCGCAGGTCGCCGTCGACCTCGGCCTCGATCAGGCGCGGGCGCTCCAGCCGCGTGGTCGTCGAGCGCGTGCGGACGTGGTAGGGGAGGCGGCCCTTGAAGTGCTGGCGGTTCACGCTGCCGACGCGCGGCGGGCCCTCGTCGGCCTCCACGTCGATGTACACCGGGCGCCACCACTGCGGGTAGCTGCGGGCGTCGGCGAGGGCGTCGAACACCGGCTCGGGCGGCGCGGCGACATCCCACTCGTCGATGAACACGTACTCGCCCTGGCGCGAGCGCAGCCACTCCGCCGGCGCCAGCACCGCGCCGGCGATGCGCTTCTGCACGGCGAGCGACGGCTTGGCGGCGTGGCCCACCTCGGCGAAGTCGCGGAAGAACGCCGCGCCCGCGAGCGGCTTCGGGAACCCCCAGCGGGTGAGCTGTCCGGCCCGCGACATCTCCGCGAGGCGCTCGGCGAACGCCTCGACCTGGCCGGGCGGAGTGACCGTGATCCGCACGCGGCCCGGCTTGTCGTCGCCCGGCAGCTGCGTGTGCGGCGTGCCCGGCGGGACCTCGATCGAGTCGCCCGGATGCAGGACGTGCTCGGTCCCGTGCATGCCCACCTTCAGCACGCCCTCGATCACCTCGTGGCGCTCGGTGTGCAGCGGGTGCACGTGCGTCGTGCGCAGGAAGCCGCGCGGCACCCCGACGACCTCGAACTCCGAGAGCTCGCCGCCCGTCTCCGCGGCCGTTCGCAGGAACTCGAACTTCAGTCCCAGCTCGGGGACGTCCAGCACCTCACCCGGCTTTGCCACCACAAACCTCCTCAGGTCCTCGCGGCCCAGCCTATAGGCTCGCGCTCCGCCCGTATGCGTCCCAGGAGGCCAATCGGATGACTCGTCTCGCGATCGCCGTGGGTGTGTGCGCGCTCGCCCTCGTCCCGGCGCCCGCCGCGCTCGCGGTGGTGCAGATCGACCGCGGCATCTCCGGGGTGCGGATCGGCAACACGCGCGCGCAGGTGAAGGCCGCGCTCGGCAATCCGCCCAAGTCGCGCAACGGCTCCAACGACTTCGGGCACTTCGTCGAGTACACGTACACGTCGCTCGGCATCACGGTCGTCTTCCAGGGCGAGGACCGCGTGAGCTCGGTGGCCACCACGAGCCTCGGCGACCGCACGGCGAAGGGCGTCGGCGTCGGCTCCACCGAGGCCGAGGTGAAGGCCGGCGTGCCGGGGATCAAGTGCGAGACCTTCGGCACGCTGCGGAGCTGCCACACGGGGCGGCTGGTGGCCGGGCGCAAGGTGACGGAGTTCTGGATCGTCGACGGTGCGGTGAAGAGCGTCCATGTTGGGCAGGTTCTCGACTGAGTGGCCCCGCCCGCAGGTACGCACATCGCCAGGCGGCCGCTGATCACCGCCTGGCGGCGTCCTCGACCACTTGAAATCCCAGAGGGATTCCTGCGGGTCTGCGTCCTTGCCAGGCGGCGCCAGCGACCACCTGGACGACGCACGTACCCACGCGCGGCACCACTGGCCCTGCTCGCCGCGGCCTGCGCGCTGCCCGCGCCGGCCGCCGCCGACACGACGGACCTCGCGGCGGGCTGGCGGATCCAGTCCTCGGCGCTCGTCGCCGACAGCGGCGCGGCGGTCTCGAGCCCCGGCTACCCGGCGTCCGGCTGGATCGCGCTGTCGCGGCCGCAGACGCTGATGGCGGGGCTGGTCGAGAACGGCGACTATCCCGACGTGTTCCGCGCGGACAACCTCGCGCGCGTGCCGCGCAGCCGGTTCGACCCGAACTGGTGGTACCGCACGACGGTCACGCTGCACCCGCGCGCCGGCCGGCACACGTTCCTGATCGTCAACGGCGTCGCCTCGCGCGCGAACCTGTGGGTGAACGGCGTCGAGGTCGCCGACCAGTCGCAGCTGCAGGGGCCCTACTCCCGGCTCGAGTACGACGTCACGCCGCTCGTGCGCGACGGGGCCAACGCGATCGCGCTCGACGTCTACCGCAACGATCCGGCGCTCGACGCGCCCGACGACCGGACCGGGCTGCAGCTCGCGCCGCAGATCGCCGACGACGGGCCGGTGTCCGTCCGCGACGCCCACGTCGTCCAGGACACGGCGGCCGACCTGGGCGCCTCGACGCTGACGGTCAAGGCGGCCCTGCGCAACAACACCGCGACCGCGCAGACTGCGCTGCTGTCGGCGACGATCGACCGCGGCGGAGTGCGGATCGCCCGCGCGCGGACCGTCACGCTGGCGGCCGGCGCGACGCAGGCCGTCGCGCTCGATCCGGCGCGCGTGGAGCGTCCCGACGTGTGGTGGCCGCGGGGGCTCGGCGGCCAGCCGCTCTACCACCTGGAGGTGGCGGCGACGGCCGGCGGCGAGGCGTCCGACCGGGCGGCCGAGGACTTCGGCATCCGCACCGTGAGCTACGACCCGCCGCGCTTCAGCATCAACGGCGTCGCGCTCGCCGTCCGCGGCGGCGCCTGGTCGCCGGACGAGTTCCTGCGCTACTCGCCCGAGCAGGCGGCCGACCAGCTCGCCTACGTCGACGACCTCGGCCTCAACGCGATCCGCTTCGACGGCGACCTGCCGCCCGACGACATGCTCGCCCAGATGGACCGCGCGGGCGTGCTCGCGCTGCCGGGCTGGCAGTGCTGCGACGCCTGGAGGAACGCCGCCAACCAGGCGCGCACGGTGGCGGCCCGGCTGCGCGACCACCCGAGCGTCGCCGGGTTCGTGCAGCGCCCCGAGCCCGTCCTGCAGGACGCCTTCGCCGCGGCGGACTGGCGGCTGCCGATCGTCGCCCCCGGCGCCGCGTTCGACGCCGCGCCGCCGGCGGATCGCACGGTGCCGACCCAGGACTCGCTCGACCGCTTCCTGACGCCCGTCGACCCCGCGGGCGACGCGGCGCTGCGGGCCCGCTACGGCCCCTGGAGCGACGCCGCCACGTTCCAGCGCGCGGCGCAGGCGGCCGGCTACGAGGCCACGCGCGCGCTGTTCGAGGCGCGCCTCGCGACCACCGGCCTCGTGTACCGGATGCTGCAGCCGTCGCGGCCCTCGCTGCGCCCGCACCTGTTCGGCTACGACCTCGACCAGCCGGGGGCGTACTTCGGCGCGAAGAAGGCCGGCGAGCCGGTGCACGTGCTGTACGCCGGCGGCTCGGTCGCCGTCGCCAACCTCACGAACGCGGCGCAGGCCGGGCTGCGCGCGAAGGCCGAGGCGATCGACCTCGGCGGCGCCGTGCGGGCCGCGACCGCGCGCGACGTGCCGACCCTGGCCGCGCAGGAGGTGCGCACGGTCCTCGTCCCGAAGATTCCGGCGGCGATCTCGGCGACCTACTTCCTGCGCCTCACGCTCACGCACGGCCCGGACACCGTGAGCCGCAACGTCTACTGGCTCGGCGATCTCAGCGGCCTGCGCACGCTCGCCGCCGCCGGGCTGGAGGCGAGCGAGTCCTCGCGCCGTGACGGCGACGACGAGCTGACCGCCGTGACGCTGCGCAATCCCGGGCCGGGCGGGACGCCGGCGTTCCTGGTGCGCGCCGACGTCCGGCGCGGCGACGAGCGGGTGCTGCCGATCCGCTGGAGCGACAACCACGTCACGCTGTGGCCGGGGGAGACACTGACGCTGACCGCGCGCTACCGGCGCGCGGACCTTGGCGGCGCGTCCCCGGCCGTGAGCCTGTACGGCTGGAACGTGTCCCGCCGGACCATCGCCGCCCCCGAGGCGGCCGCCCCCCGCCGCACCGGGAGCCCCCGGCCGGTCGGCCGGCCGGGCCTCGGCCGCGCGCGGATCCGCGTCAACCGCCGGCGCGAGGCGCGGGTCAAGCTGCGCTGCGGCGACAGCGCGCGCCTGCGGTGCGCCGGCCGCGTGCGGATCGTGCGCGGCGGCAGGGTGCTCGCGCGCCGCTCGTTCGGCGTGCACGCCGACCACTGGACGCGGGTCCGCCTGCGGCTGACCCGCAGCGCCTACCGCAGGCTCGTCGCGCGCCGCCGCGAGCGGGTCACGATCACGCTCGTGACGCGCGGGAAGGACGGCGTGCGGCGGAGCGCACGCGCGCGGGTAACCCTCTTCGTGCGACACTCCGGTGCGAAGAGGAGGCCCTGATGGGTGACGAAGTCGTCGCAACCGCCTTCACGCGCGAGGACCGCCAGCGCTATCGCGAGAAGGTCAAGCGCTGCCTGGACGTGTTCGCCCGCATGCTGGCGGAGTCGCGCTTCGACGCCGACCCACGCTCGATCGGGCTCGAGATCGAGCTCAACCTGACCGAGGCGACCGGCGACCCGGCGCTGGCGAACGAGCACGTCCTCGAGCTGGTCCAGGACGAGGACTTCCAGACGGAGCTGGGGCAGTGGAACGTCGAGATCAACATCCCGCCGCGCTCGCTCGCCGGCAGCGTGTTCTCCGACCTCGAGACGTGCATCCGGGCGGACCTCAACCACGCCGAGGAGCAGGCCCGCAAGGCCCACGCGCACATGATGATCATCGGGATCCTCCCGACGCTCACCGAGAGCCTGCTCAACGGCAGCTCGCTGTCGGCCAACCCCCGCTACGCGCTCATCAACGAGCAGGTGTTCGCGGCCCGCGGCGAGGACCTGCACATCGCGATCGCGGGCGTCGAGCGGCTCACGGTGTACGCCGACACGATCGCCCCCGAGGCCGCCTGCACGAGCGTCCAGCTGCACCAGATGGTCGACCCGGCGGCCTTCGCCGGGCTCTGGAACGCGGCCCAGGCGATCGCCGGCATCCAGCTCGCGATCGGCGCCAACTCGCCGTTCTTCTTCCAGCGCGAGCTGTGGCGCGAGACCCGCATCGCGCTGTTCGAGCAGGCCACCGACACGCGCCCGGAGGAGCTCAAGGCCCAGGGCGTGCGCCCGCGCGTGTGGTTCGGGGAGCGCTGGATCACGTCGATCTTCGACCTCTTCGAGGAGAACGTCCGCTACTTCCCGTCGCTGCTGCCGGTGACCGAGGACGAAGACCCGGTCGAGGTGCTCGAGCGGGGCGGCGCGCCGCGGCTGCAGGAGCTGCGGCTGCACAACGGCACGATCTACCGCTGGAACCGCCCGGTCTACGACGTCGTGCGCGGCAGGCCGCACGTGCGCGTCGAGAACCGCGTGCTGCCCGCCGGGCCGACGGTGGTCGACACGCTCGCCAACGCCGCGTTCTATTACGGACTGGTCCGCGTGCTCACCGAGGACGAGCGGCCGATCTGGTCGCAGATGTCGTTCTCGGCGGCGGAGGAGAACTTCCACGCCGGCGCGCGCGACGGGATCGACGCGCGCGTGTACTGGCCCGGGGTCGGCGAGGCGCCCGCCACGGAGCTCGTTCTGCGGCGGCTGCTGCCGATGGCCCGTGACGGCCTCGGCCGCTGGGGCGTGGACCCGGCGGACGCCGACCGCCTGCTGGAGATCGTCGAGCGCCGCTGCGTGGAGCAGACCAACGGCGCCGCCTGGCAGGCCGCCGCGTTCCACCGGCTCTACGACAAGCTCGACCGGGCCGACGCGCTGCGCGAGATGACCGTGCGCTACCGCGAGCACATGCACGGCAACGAGCCCGTGCACACCTGGCCGCTGCCGTAGTTTCCGCCGGCCGGCGGCCGGGCACGCCCATGGGAGATGATGGCTGGCCGGCTCGAGCTCACGCTGCCGCCGGAGCCGGGATCCGTCGCCGAGGCCCGCACCAGGGTGCTCGAGGCTCTGGCCCCGCACCTCGACGACCGTGACGTCGAGACGCTGCGGCTGCTCGTCTCGGAGGTGGTCACGAACGCCGTCCGCCACGGCGACAGCGGGCAGCCGGTGGAGCTGCACGCGAGCTGGAGCGACGAGGTCCGCGTCGAAGTCGTCGACCGCGGCGAGGGCTTCACGCCGCAGCCCCGCGCGGGCGGGCTCGAGGACCCCGGCGGCCTCGGGCTCTACCTCGTCGGCCGGCTGGCCGACCGCTGGGGCGTGGACACGAGCGAGACGACGCGCGTCTGGTTCGTGCTCAATCCCGACTGAACCGCATCAGCACGCTCCAAGCGGTATTTTCCGCCGCCTATGCCGTACGACCGCTGGAGGGTCACCGAAGTCGCCCAGCTCACCGGCGACCGGCTGCTGATGCTCGAAGGCGAGCTGGACATCGCGACCGCCCCCGCGCTCGCGCTGCTGCTCGACCGGCTGCGCCGCCGCGGCCACAGCGTGGTGCTCGACCTCGCCGGCATCACGTTCATCGACTCCAGCGGACTGGGGCTCCTCATGGACGCCCTCGTGGAGTCGCAGCGAGACGGCTGGGAATTCTCGATCCGGCGCCCCTCGCAGGCCGTCCGGCGCGTGGTCGCGCTGGCCGGTGTCGAGCAGCTGCTCGGCGCGTAGTCTTTCCCGCGAGGATGGAGAGCCACACCGTTCCGGCCGACGCCACCGTTCGCGTCGACGCGCTCGAGACGTTCGCGCAGTTGCTCTCGCGCGTGGAGGCGGACCCCGCCTCGGACGACTTCTACTCGCTGCTGTGCGAGGCGACGTGCCGGCTCGCGGCGATGGACCGGGCGGTGATCTTCCGCTACGACAGCGCGCGCCGGCGCGTGCGGGCCGCCGGCGCCTACGGCATCTCGCTCGACCTGTTCGCCGACGCGCGGGTGACCGTCGAGACGGTGCCGATCGCCCGCCACTCGCTCGAGGAGGACCGCGTGCTCGAGCTCAGCGGCGACTTCAGCGCGATGGTCCCGCCCGAGTTCCGCCCGCTGATCCGCGAGGCGACCGTCGTGTGCACGCCGATGGCGGCCGCCGGGCGCTGGCTCGGCGTGATCCTGTCCGACCGCGGACCAGGGCGCGCGCCGCTGACCGACTCCGAGCGCCACCTGCTGTGGACGCTCGGCAAGACCGCGGCGCTCGCCGCGTTCGCCCGGCTGGCCACCAACCAGCAGGCGCGCGCCCGCCAGCTGCAGGAGCGGATGGACCTCGCGCGCGAGGTGCACGAGTCGGTCATCCAGCGGCTGTTCGGGATCCAGCTCGTTTTCTCCAGCCAGGCCGAGCTGTCGCCCGCGGCGCGCGAGCGCATCGGCGCGGAGCTGCAGGCGGCGCTCGTCGAGCTGCGGCGGGCGCTGCAGCGCCCGCTCGGGCGGCTCGCGCCGGAAACACAGACGACGCTGCTGCAGGAGGTCGAGCGGCTGCGCCGCGAGCACCGCGACCTCGGCATGGCGCTGCGGCCGGGGTCGGACCGGGTGGAGATCCCGCGCGAGCTGGAGCCGCTCGCGCAGTCCGTGCTCGCCGAGGCCGTCCGCAACGCGCACAAGCACGCCAGCCCGACCCGCGTCGAGGTCGCGTTGGAGCGCAAGGACGGCGCGCTGGTGCTGGACATCGTCAACGACGGCGTGCGCGGCCGGCCGCGGCAGACCGGGATGGGGCTGCGGCTCGCCGCGCTGGAGGCGCTGCAGGTGGGCGGGATCGTCGAGTTCGGGGAGCGCGAGCCGGGGACGTGGCGCGTGCGGCTGGCGGTGCCGGATGACCGGGCCTGACGTCAACCCCTCGCGGATCACCACCGGCGGCGGCGACCGCCGCTTGCGCGTGCTGGTGGTGGATGACCACGAGGTCGTGCACTGGGGCCTGCGGCTCATGCTCGGCGAGCAGCCGTGGGTCGAGCGCTGCCTGTCGGCGCGCACCGCGGAGGAGGCGCTCGCGCACGCGCGGCGCTGGGAGCCGCACGTCGCGCTCGTCGACCTGTTCGTCGGGCAGGAGTCCGGCGCCGAAATCTGCGAGCGGCTGCTCGCGGTCTCGCCGCGCACGAACGTGCTGCTGATCTCCGGCGCCGGCCGCATCAGCCCCAACGCCGCGCGCGCCGCCGGCGCCGCCGGGTTCATCTCCAAGGACTGGCCGGCGGCCGACATCGCCGGCGCCGTGCGGATGGTCGGCCTCGGCATGACCGTCTTCAAGCCGCACGAGGCGCCGGCCGGCCCGCCCCTGTCGGAGCGCGAGCGCGAGGTGCTCGAGGCGATCGCCTCCGGCGCCACCAACCGCGAGATCGCCGGCAGCCTCTACCTCTCCCCGCACACGATCAAGGAGCACACCTCCTCGCTGTATCGCAAGCTCGGCGTGCGCAACCGCGCCGAGGCCGTGCAGAAGGCGCAACGGCTCGGTCTGATCTCCTAGGAATCCCACCCGCCCCCCACCGCCGTGTGTTCCACCCCCCGGGCGGGGGGTAGCCACGAATCAGAGGTGTCACTACCGCGGCCCCTCGGTGATGGTGAGGGTGTGAGCAATCCCACGCAACCCGCTGCTCTCTTCCCCGGCCAGGGAAGCCACACCCCCGAGATGCGCGAGCTGGTCGCCAAGCGCGCCCCCGAGCTGCTCGAGCGCTGCCTCGAGCTCGTGGGCGAGGATCCGTTCGCGCGCGTGGAGGAGAACACGCGCTTCGCGCAGCCGGCGATCTTCTGCGCCTCGCTGGTCGGCTGGGACGCGCTCGACCTGCAGCCGAGCGCCGCCGCCGGCCACTCGCTCGGCGAGCTCGCGGCGCTGACCGCCGCCGGCGTCCTGACGCGCGACGACGCGCTGCGCCTGGTCGTCCTGCGCGGCCGCCTGATGGGCGAGGCCCGCAACGGCTCGATGACCGCGATCGTCGGCGCCGGCCTCGAGGACGCCCAGGAGATCGCCGACGCCGCCGGCGTCACGCTCGCCAACGACAACGCTCCCGGGCAGGTCGTGCTCTCGGGCCCGGTCGACGCGCTCGACCGCGTCGACGAGATCGCCGCCGAGCGCGGCACCCGCACGATTCGGCTCGACGTCGCCGGGGCGTTCCACTCGCCCGCGATGGCGCCGGCCGCCGAGCCGTTCCGCGCCGCGCTCGACGAGGTCGAGGTCGGCGACCCCAGCTTCATCGTCTTCTCGTGCGCGAGCGCCGCGCCGTTCACCGACGTGCGCGCCGAGCTCGCCGCCGCCCTGACCAGGCCGGTGCGCTGGCGCGAGACCGTCATCGCCATGCACGAGGCCGGCGCCCCCTCCTTCGTGGAGGTGGGCCCCGGCAAGGTCCTCGCCCGGATGGGGAAGCGAATCCTCAAGGGCGTTCCGTTCGAGACACCTGCCGAAGGACTGATTCATGCCTAGCGCCACGCTCCCGCCGGAGCTCCACCAGATCGCGCGCGAGGCGGCCCGCCAAGGCCGCCGCCACGCGCCGTCGCGGACCGCGACGATCCTCGGGCTCGGCCACTTCCTGCCGTCCGAGGTGATCCCCAACGGCCCGATCGCCGAGCGCATCGGGGTCGACCACGAGTGGATCGTCAAGCGCACCGGGATCCACGCCCGCCGCCGGGCGGCGGACAACGAGCGCACGAGCGACATGGCCGTGTTCGCGGCCCGCAAGGCGCTCCAGGACGCGGACGTCGAGCCGATCGACATCGACCTCGTGGTCGTCGCCACGATGAGCGCCGACGAGATCACGCCCAACACCGCGCCGCTGGTCGCCCACGAGCTCGGCTGCGAGCGCGCCGGCGCCTACGACATCGGCGCCGCGTGCAGCGGCTGGCTGTCGGGCCTCAACCAGGCCGCCGGTCTCATCGAGACCGGGCGTGCGGAGCGCATCCTGTTGATCGGCGCCGAGAAGCTCACCCGCTTGACCGACTTCGACGACAAGAAGACCGGCATGCTGTTCGGCGACGGCGCCGGCGCCGTCGTGCTCGGGCCGAGCGACGAGGGCGGCGGCATCGGGCCGATCGACCTGTCCGCCGACGGCGGGCTCGGCGACACGATCGTCGCCACCTGGGAGGACGGCTACATCCGCATGGACGGCATCTCGACGTTCAAGATCGCCGTCAAGCGGCTGTCCGAGTCGACCGTCTACGCCGTCGCCGCCGCCGGGCTCGAGCTCGACGACATCGACCTGTTCGTCTACCACCAGGCCAACGCCCGCATCATCCGCGCGGTCGGTGAGCGGCTGGACCTCGATGCCTCGAAGGTCGCCGACTACATCGGCCAGCTCGGCAACACGTCGGCCGCCTCGGTGCCGCTGACGCTCAGCCTGTCCCGCGAGGACGGCCGCCTGCGACCCGGCATGAAGGTCCTGCTCGGCGCGATCGGGGCGGGCTTCACCTGGGGCACCGGTGTGATGGAGTGGACGCTCTCGTGAGCCGGCCGGAGCACGCCACCGCGCTGGTCACCGGCGCGTCGAAGGGGATCGGCGCCGCGATCGCGCGCGCGCTCGCCGAAGACGGCTGGAACGTCGGGGTCAACTACCGCTCCGACGAGGCGGGCGCCAAGCAGACCGTGAAGGCGATCGAGGACGCCGGCGGCAAGGCCGTCGCCGTCCACGCCGACGTCACCGACGGGGACGCGAAGGCGCTGATCGGCGAGGTCGAGGAGGCGCTCGGCCCGGTGCTCGCGCTCG
>JBIOTP010000006.1:0-8411 GCA_044865965.1 Solirubrobacteraceae bacterium | reverse complement strand
GCAGCTCGGCGTCCTCGCCGCCCTCGTCGAGCAGCTCCTGCGCGCCCTCGGCGTCGGACACCGCGCGCCGCCACTCCTCGGCGAGCTTCGCAGCGGGCGCGAGCTGGTTGAACAGGCGGCCGGCGTCGGCGTAGCGCCGGCGGTCGGCGATCACCTCGGGATCGGCCATCTGCCTCTGCGCGTCCGCGAAGCGCGCCTCGATCTGCTCGACGAGCGACTCGATCATTGCCCTACCGAGTCTAGGCTCCCCTCCGCGTGGCCGCCGCCGTGCCGCAGACCACCGCTACCTGCGCGCATTCTGCGACCGCTTCGGCATGCACTACTCCAAGCCGGGCAACGGGATCAGCCACTACGTGCACCTCGAGCGCTTCGCGGCGCCCGGCGAGGTGCCGGTGGGCGCCGACTCGCACTCGTCGATGGCCGGCGGCGCCGGGCGGATCTTCGAGTTCCACGGCGACGGGGTCGCCGGGCTGTCGGTCAGCGAGCGCGGGACGGTCTGCAACATGATCGTCGAGTGAGGAGTGCTTCGTGGCACTCGCGGCCGACGACGGCGCCCGCTACGACGAGGTCGAGACGATCGAGCTCGGCGAGCTCGAGCCGCTGGTCGCGCTCCCCTCGTCGCCGGGCGACGTCGTCCCCGTGCGCGAGGTCGAGGGCACCGAGCTGGCGCAGGTGTGCGTCGGCAGCTCGGTGAACTCGGCCTACGCCGACCTCGCGATCGTCGGCGCGGTGCTGGATGGGCGCACCGTCCATCCGCGCGTCGACCTGACGGTGACGCCCGGGAGCCGCCAGATCCTCGACACGATCGTGCGCGCCGGCGTGTTCTCGCAGCTCGTCGCCGCGGGCGCGCGGATGCTCGAGCCGATCTGCGGGCCGTGCATCGGGGTCGGCCAGGCGCCGTCGGCCGGCAAGCCGTCGCTGCGCACGTTCGACCGCAACTTCCCGGGGCGCAGCGGGACGGAGGACGACCGGGTCTATCTGTGCTCCCCGGCGACCGCGGCGGCGGGCGGGCTCACCGGTCGGATCGCGGATCCCCGCTCGCTCGACGAGCCGCCCGCGCTCCCCCGGCTCCCTCTGCGCGCATCGACGACCGCGCGATCCTGGCCCCGTCGGGCCGGCCGGTCGAGCTGCCGCGCAGCGAGAACATCGTGCCGCCGCCGCGCGGGCGGGCGCCGGAGGACACGCTCTCCGGCGAGGTCCTGATCGTCGTCGGCGACGACATCTCCACCGGCGACATGGCGCCCGACGGCGCTCGGCATGAGCGTGTGGTCGAACATCGAGCGCTGCGCGGTGTTCATGTTCCGCCGGCTGGATCGCGGCTTCCACGCCCGCGCTCTGGAGAAGGGCGGCGGCTTCATCGCCGGCGGGCGCAACTACGGCCAGGGCAGCTCCCGCGAGCACGCCACGCTGTCCGCGCTGCACCTCGGCGTGCGGGCGGTGCTGGCGCGCGACTTCGCGCGGATCCACCGCCGGAACCTGCTGCTGGTCGGGATCCTGCCGCTGCTGCTCGAGGATTCGGTCGAGCAGGGGGAGCGGCTCGAGATCGTGGGGGGTGCGCGAGGCGCTCGAGTCTGGGGCGGAGTCCTTGACCGCGAGGCGGTCTGACGGTGAGATCCGGCTCGGGCTCGACCTCCTGCCGCGTGAGCGCGAGATCGTGCTCGCGGGCGGCTGCTCGAGGCCTTGTCCTGACTGCCGGCGAACTTCGGGCAAGGTAGGAGGGGGCGCCAATGGCGTCCAGGGGGGTCTGTCAATTGAGTTCGACTGGGTCGAACCAGATTTACACACACCCTCGCGGCGATGATCGATTCACGTCACGGCGATCCGGGCTCCCCCTCACCTTGCCCGCAGTTCGCCGGGCCCGCCGCCAGTTCTCGTCCGTCTGCGGACGGTCTGACCAGACCCCGTTCAGGTTCAGGCGACGACTTCCATGCCCACCCTGTCCTCCTCGGACGCGGCGAGCGGGTCCTCGACGGCGAGGACGGCCTGAAGGGCGGCGATGGCGACGGCGAGCTGGGCGGGCTCCGGCTCGCGCGTGGTCAGCTTCTGGAGCTGCATCCCGGGCCACATGACGCCGCGCACCCACGCCTTCGCGCGGTTGCGGCCGGCCCACTTGATGACCTCGAAGGACAGCCCGGCGATCAGCGGGACGCCGAGGATGCGGGTGGCGACGAGCCAGTACCAGGCCGGGAGGCCGATCGGCGCGAACACGAAGATCGCCACGATCATCACCACGAGGAGGAAGCTCGTCCCGCAGCGCGGGTGCAGGCGGGAGAAGCGCCGTGCGGACTCCGGCGTCAGCGGCTCGCCGGCCTCGTAGGCGGCGATCACCTTGTGCTCGGCGCCGTGGTACTCGAACACGCGGCGCAGGTCGCGCTGGCGCGAGAGGATCCACAGGTAGCCGAGGAAGATGCCGGTGCGCAGCAGGCCCTCGACCAGCCAAAAAAGGAACGAGGAGTCGAGGCGGTCCTTGACGAGGCTCGTGAGCCCCACCGGGACGACGAAGAACAGGCCGATGGCGAGCGCGAGCGCGGCGACGACGGCGCCGGCCCACATGCCGGAGGAGATCTCCTCCTCGTCCTCGCCGAGCTGGGCGTTGGCGGCGATGCCGAGCGCCTTGAAGCCGATCGAGAGCGATTGGGCGAGCGCGACGACGCCGCGCACGATCGGCCAGCGCAGGACGCGGGTGCGGCGCGTCCAGGACACGAGCGGCGCGGACTCGATCGCGATCTCGCCGGCGGCCTCCTCGGCGCCCTCGGGCGCGGGCTTGCGCACGGCGACGGCCCAGGTGGAGACGCCGCGCATCATCACGCCCTCGAGCACGGCCTGACCGCCCACGGGGGCATCGCGCTGAGCGACCAGCGCTTCGGTCAGGTCCGAGCTCACAGGTTGATGATCGGCAGTTCGGGCGCTGAGCTTCAGTCGCCGCGCTGGCGCTTGGCGGCGCGGCGCTGGAAGCGCTCGACGCGCCCGCCCGTGTCCACCAGCTTCTGCTTGCCGGTGTAGAACGGGTGGCAGTTGGAGCAGATCTCGACGTGGAGATCGCCCTTCGTCGAGCGGGTCACGAACTCGTTGCCGCAGGTGCAGCGGACGGTCGCCTCGACGTATTCGGGATGGATCGCGGTCTTCATCGTTCGAATGAGTGTAGGCCCCGGCCGGGTCAGGGACAGCTGACCGCCAGCGCGTCGTCGTCCTCGTCGGACTCGTCGATCGCCGCCTGCGCGTCGGCCTGCGCGGCGATCTGGTCGCCGGCGACGCAGGCGGGCGCCGTGACCGCCACCCGCGTGACGGCCCGCGGCGCGAGCCCCTCGACGATCGCGCTTCCCAGCAGCGTGCCGTTGCGCGTGAAGTCGACCGTGAACACCCCCGCGGCGCCGCGGCCCGAGTTGGACACGACGGCCACGTACCGGCGGTCGCCGCTCAGCGTCGGCTCCACGCTGACGCTCCGCACGACCAGGTTCGGCCGCGGATCTGGCTGGCGGCAGGCGGCCGAGACCGCGCGCTCGAAGCGCACCACGCGCCCGCGTGCGTTGCGCCAGCGGAAGCTCACGGACGCGCGGTAGCTCCCCGGCGCCAGCAGCCGCTCCACGGTCTTGTCGTAGACGTAGCGGAGCTTGCCGGGCTCGGCGCTCGTCCAGACCCCGAAGCCGTCCGCCTTGACCGTCCGCCACGCCGGCCGCTCCGGCGTGCGCGCCTGCAGCGTGAAGCGCATCTGCATCCGCGTCGCGCCCTTGATCGCCTCCATCCGCCCCTCGAACACCGCCAGGCCGCCGTCGACGTCGACCGCTCGCACGCAGCTCGCCAGCACGACGCGCGCCGCGGAGCCGGCGTGCGCGGCGGGCGCCGCGGAGAGCAGCGCGACAGCCCCGATGACCGTGCCCCAGCGCCTCATTCGCGGGAAGAACCCCCCGCACGGCGCCAAGTTTCGGGTTTTGGGGGCTATGTCACCTGATAGACGGGGCCGTCGCCGCCCTCGGGCGGCGTGAGCCGGCCTCCCTTGGCGGTGATCGCGCCGCACTGCACGCAGTTGGACGGGTTCACGATCACGTCGACCATGCCCTCCGCCGGCGCGTCCTCGGGGATCTCGTAGACCGCGGCCGGGCACATCCAGGCCCAGCTCTCGGCGACCTCGCGCGGCACGCGGCGCTCGATCCGGATGTGGCTCGGCGCGTCGTCGCGCGTCGCGTTACCGGTCAGGAAGACGCCCGACAGCTTGTCGAACGTGTACTTGCCGTCCGGCTTCGGATAGCGCTCGTGGCGATCGGTGAGCATCAGCGGCGCCTCGGCGTCGGGGTGGGTCGGCCAGTGGCCGCCGGGAAAGCGCCCCTTGGTCACCACCATCGCGTTCGTGATCGCGCCGCCGATCACCAGCCCCTTGTGGAACGGCTGCTTCATGTTGCGCGTCACGTACAGGTCGCGGCCGATGTCGGACTCGTGCACCGCCTCCTCGTAGGCGGAGAAGTCGGTCGAGCCGTCCTTGAGCCGGCGGTAGATCGTCTCCGCCGCGAGCCGGCCCGACTCGATCGCGTAATGGATGCCCTTGAGCTTCGGCACGTTGACCATCCCGCCGCCGTCGCCGCAGATGACCATGCCCGGCGCGTGCAGGCGCGGCATCGCCCAGTACCCGCCCTCGGGGATCGCCTTCGCGCCCCACGCGACGCGCTTGCCGCCCTCGAGGATCTTCCGGACGAGCGGGTGCAGCTTGAACTCCTGCAGCACGTCGTGGACCGACAGCCGCGCGTCGGTGTAGTCGAGCCCGACGACGAACCCGATCGACACCCTCGGCTTCTCGCCGTCGCGGTTCATGCCGTAGATCCACGAGCCGCCGAACTCGCGGTACTTCGCGCGCCCGCGCAGCGGCCAGCCCAGCGTGTGGACGATCTTCTCGAACGGCTTCTCGACCTCCCACACCTCCTTGACGCCGAGCGCCCACACCTGCGGATCCTGCGCGGCGAGGTCCAGCCCCTTCAGCGCCGCGCCGGTGAGGTGCCCCCAGCAGCCCTCGGCGAGCACCGTCGCGCGGGCGACGACATCGGAGCCCGGCTCGAAGTTGGACTTCTCGCCGCCGGACTTGTCGCGCCCCTTGTCGCCCGTGCGCACGCCGCGCACGACGCCGTCCTCGACCAGCAGCTTGTGGCCGGTCGTCTCGGTGAGGATGTAGGCGCCCGCCGCCTCGGCCTTCTCGGCCAGCCAGCGGTTGAGCTCCGCGACCGAGACGATGTAGTTGCCGTGGTTGCGGAACGGCGGCGGCGTCGGCCTGAGCGGGACCGCCCGCTTGCCGTTGAGCATGAAGTAGACGGTCTCCGCGCCCACCGGCCCGTAGTGCGGCCAGTCGCCGTCCTCGGGTAGCAGCGCCTCGATCGCGCTCGGGTTCATGACGGCGCCGGACAGCTGGTGCGCGCCCGCCACGCGGCCCTTCTCGATCACGGCGACCGGCACCTCGCCGAGCCGCTCGGTGAGGTCGGGGTCGTCATCGAGCAGCTGCAGCAGGCGGATCGCGCACGCGAGCCCCGCCTGGCCGCCGCCGACGATCGCGACGCCGACCTCGATCCGCTCGTCCTCGGGGTCGGTGGGCGGCCCGATGAACTCCGCCGCCGAGTCGACCGGCGGCGGGTACTGGCTGGGGGCGACCGACATCAGCCGGCCTTCTTGGCCTTCACGGCCTCGGTGAGCTTCGGGACGATCTTGTTCAGGTCACCGATCACGCCGAGGTCGGAGAACTCGAAGATCGGGGCGTTCGAGTCCTTGTTGATCGCCACGATGTTCTCCGAGGACTGCATGCCCACCTTGTGCTGGATCGCGCCGCTGATGCCGGCCGCGAGGTAGAGCTTCGGCGCCACCGTCTTGCCCGTCTGGCCGATCTGGGCCGAGTACGAGTACCAGCCGGCGTCCACCACGGCGCGCGTCGCGGCGACCGCGCCACCGAGCGCGTTGGCGAGCTCCTCGAGCTGCTGGAAGCCCTCGGCCTTGCCGAGCCCGCGGCCGCCCGCGACGAGGATGTCGGCGTCCTCGATGTTGACCTCGGCGCCGCGCTGCTCGCCGCGCTGGAGCATCTTGGCCTTCAGCGAGTGCGGGCGGAACTCGACGTCGACGTCCTCCACCGCCGCGTCGCCGGAGCCGGACTCGGACGCCTCGAACGCATTCAAGCGGCCGATGATCACGCCGACCTTCGAGCGGTAGTGCACCTGCGCGATCTGCGAGTCCTTGAGGATCGGGCGCTCGGCGACGAGCTTGCCGTCCTGCGCGCGGACGTTCGTGACCTCCATGCAGACGCCGGCGTCCAGGCGCGCGGCGAGCCCGGCGCCGATCTCGAAACCGAGCAGACCGCCGCCGAACAGCGCGTAGTCGTGATCGTTGGCCTCGATCACCTGCGCCATCGCGTCGACCACCGGCTGGGCGAGGCCGTCCGGCCCCTCGACGCGGAACACCTTGGAGGCGCCGTAGCGGCCGAGCGAGGCGACGAGGTCGTCCGGCAGCCCCGCCTTGTCGCCGAGCACGAGCGCGTGGCACTCGCCGCCGACCTCGGACGCGAGCCGGGCGCCCTCGGACACGGCGCCGAGCGAGTTCTTGTTGAACGCGCCGTCGTGGTGCAGCGCGTAGACGAGGATCCCGCTCATGCCAGCAACTTCCTCTCGTCGAGCCAGGCGACGATCTTCTCGACCGTCTCGTTGGTGTCCTCGTCCTCGATGATCTGGCCGCCGGCCTTCTCCGGCGGCGCCTGGAAGTCCGAGCAGTGGGCGCGCGCGTTGTCGTAGCCGACGCGGTCGACCTCGATCCCCGCGTCGGTAGCCGACTTCGTCTCCAGCGGCTTCTTCTTGGCGCCCATGATCGCCTTCAGCGACGGGTAGCGCGGCTCGTTGATCGCGTCGCCGACGGAGATCACGGCCGGCAGCTCGACCCGCACGGTGTCATAGCCGTACTCGGCCTGGCGCTCGCAGCGGAGGCCGCCGTCCTCGACGTCGATCTTGATCACCTGGGTGAGCGACGGCATCCCGAGGTGGTCGGCCACGACCGCGCCGATCGTGTAGCACTCGCCGTCGTCGGACTGCTGGCCGAGGAGCACGAGGTCCGGCGACTCGGCCTCCAGCACCCTGGCGAGCGCGTAGCCGGTGCCGTTGACGTCGGAGCCCCCGAGCGCGGCGTCGGTGAGGTGGACGGAGCGGTCGGCGCCCAGCGAGACCGCCTTGTGCAGCGCGCGCACCGCGGACTCCGGGCCCATCGTGACCGCGACGACCTCCTCGACCTCGATCTGGCCGCCCTCCTTGAGCTGCATCGCCGCCTCGATGGCGTGCGTGTCGAACGGGTTGAGGTTCTTCTCGCCGCTGCGGTCCAGGCGCCCCGTCGACGTGTCGATGCGCTTGTCGACGGCGGCGTCCGGCACCTCTTTGACCAGGACGCAGATCTTCACTGAGTGACTCCTCGTGCGGAACGGAAGGCCGGGATCCTAGCGTGTTGACTGACGAGTCAATCGCCTGGACCCTAGGGCGTCACGGCGCCCTTGATGAAGTCGATGATGGCCTGCGTGGGCGCCCCGGGCGTGAACACCTCCGCGACGCCCAGCTCCTTGAGCTCCGGGATGTCCTGGTTCGGGATCGTCCCCCCTACCGTCACCAGCACGTCGCCCGCCTCCTGCTCGCGCAGCAGCTCGATCACGCGCGGAACGAGCGTCATGTGCGCGCCCGACAGGATCGACAGCCCGACGGCGTCGGCGTCCTCCTGCAGGACGGTCTCGACGATCTGCTCGGGCGTCTGGTGCAGCCCGGTGTAGATCACCTCCATGCCGGCGTCGCGCAGCGCGCGGGCGATGATCTTCGCCCCGCGGTCGTGTCCGTCGAGGCCCGGCTTGGCCACCACGACGCGGATCTTGCGCGCCATGACCGCAGACTAGACGACCAGCGCTCGTAGCATGCGCTGATCCACCGGCGGGCGCGGCTCATCTTCATCCTCGGCGCGCTCTCCGCGTTCGGCCCGCTGTCGGTCGACATGTACCTGCCGGCGCTGCCGGCGCTCGGGCGGACCTTCGACGCGCCGCCGCCGGTGATCCAGGCGACGCTGACGACCTGCCTGGTGGGCCTCGCGCTCGGGCAGGTGCTCGCCGGGCCGGTGAGCGACGCGCTGGGGCGCCGGCCGCCGCTCGTCGTGGGCCTCGTCGGCTACGCGCTGGCCTCGGCGGGGTGCGCGCTCGCGCCCTCGGCGCCGGTGCTGGTCGGGCTGCGGCTCGTGCAGGGGCTCGGCGGCGCGGCCGCGATCGTGATCGCGCGCGCGATCGTGCGGGACCTGACCCGCGGCGTCGAGGCGGCGCGGCTGTTCGCGGTGCTGATGCTCGTGGCGGGGATCGCGCCGATCGTGGCGCCGGTGATCGGCGGCCAGGTGCTGCGCCTCACGTCGTGGCGCGGGGTGTTCGTCGTGCTGGC
>JBIOTP010000005.1:0-2819 GCA_044865965.1 Solirubrobacteraceae bacterium | reverse complement strand
GCTCCTCGCGCGGGACGATCTTGTTGATCAGGCCCCACTCGAGCGCCTGCTCGGGGCCGTACTGCTTGCACAGGAACCAGATCTCTCGCGCGCGCTTCTCTCCGATCACGCGCGCGAGGTAGCCCGTGCCGAACCCGGCGTCGAAAGAGCCCACCTTCGGGCCGACCTGGCCGAAGACCGCGGTGTCGACCGCGATCGTGAGGTCGCACAGCACGTGCAGCACGTGGCCGCCGCCGATCGCGTAGCCGTTGACGGCCGCGATCACGGGCTTCGGGATGTCTCTGAGCGTGCGGTGCAGCGTGTCGATCTCGAGCCGGCCGGTCCTTGACGGGCCGTAGTCGCCGGTCTCCATCCGCTGCTTCTGGTCGCCGCCGGTGCAGAACGCCTTCTCGCCCGCGCCGGTGAGGCAGACGACGCCGACGTCGCCACTCGTCCAGGCATGCTTGAGGCAGTCGATCAGCTCGTCCAGCGTGCGGGCGCGGAACGAGTTCAGCCGCTCGGGGCGGTTGATGGTGATGGTCGCCAGGCCATTGTCGACCTCGTAGGCGACGTCCGTCAGCGTGTCGGTCTCGAGAACGCTCATATCATCGTCAGGCCGCCGCTCACGGACAGCGTCTGCCCGGTCACGTAGCCCGCCTCCTCGGCGGCGAAGAAGCGCACCGCGGTCGCCACCTCCTGGGGCTCCGCCAGGCGCCGCATCGGCACGCTCTTGACCATCGCGCCGAGCACGGCGTCGGCGTCGTCCTGTCCGGCCATCGTCTCGCGCATGAACGGCGTGTCCGTCGGGCCGGGACAGACCACATTGGCCGTGATGCCGTGGCGCGCGTGCTCGCGCGCGATCGTCTTCGTGAAGGCGATCAAGCCGCCCTTGGCGCCGGAGTAGACGGACTCGAGGCTCGAGCCGACGCGGCCGGCGTCGGAGCCGATGTTGATGATCCGGCCCCACTTTCGCCCGACCATCCCCGGCAGGACCAGCCGCGTGAAGCGCAGCGGACCCTTGAAGTTGATGTCGATGATCCGATCCCAGAACGGCTCGTCCGTTTCCAGGAACGGCTTGAGGTCGTCCCAGCCGGCGTTGTTGACGAGCACGTCGACGGGCCCGAACCGCTCGTTGGCGGCGTTGACCGCGGCCTCGACGCTCGCGGAGTCGGCCACGTTGCACTCGACGGCGAGCGCGCGGCCGCCGGCGGCGTTGATGGCGTTTGCAACCTCCTCGCCCTCCTCGCGGCGGAGGTCGGCGATGACTATCGAGAAGCCGTCCGCGGCCAGGCCCTCCGCGACGGCGCGACCGATCCCGCGCCCTCCTCCGGTGACCAGCGCCGTGCGCGGCGAAGCGCCGTTCTGACTCATGGCGAGATCGTACCACCTCTAGTTAACGCTCGTTTGCAGAAGTCGCTATTCGTCAGCGAACGCGCAGTTGCACGACGTGAACGTTCGTTTATACTGGGACGCCATGCGGGTCGAGTGGACCGACGAGCAGGAATTCCTGCGTGAAGCCGTCGCCGGCGTCGTTGCGCGGGAGGCGGAGTTCACGACCGTTCGTAAATGGACGGAGGCGGGCGACGTCGCGCCCGCCGACGAGCTCGCCGTCCGCCAGGGCTGGACCGGGATCGGCCTCGACGAGGAGCTCGGCGGCCAGGGCGGCGGCACACTCGAGCTCGCCGTGCTCGCCGAGCAACTCGGCCGCGGCGCCGTGCCATGGGACCGGACGCTGGCCGGCTGCCTCGCCGCACCCGTGCTGGCGCGCGCGGGCGCGCACGAGCTGGCCGCAGCGATTGCCGAGGGCGAGCGCGTCGCCGTGCTCGCGGTCGACGGCCGCGCGCCGCTCGCGCCGGTCGCGCTCGCCGCGGGCACAGCCGCTCCGGGCGACGCCGGCGCGGCGCTGGCCACGGCCGGCAGCTCTCCCGCCGGCGCCGCCTCTCCCGCCGCCACGGCGCTCGCCACCATCGCGGACGAGCGCGTCACGGTCTCCCTGCGACATGTCGCCGGCGCGGCGGGAGCGCACGAGCTCGTCGTGCCGGTCGCGGACGGCGACCGCGTCGAGCTGCTCGCGGTCGCTGCCGACGCGCCCGGCGTGACGGTCCGGCCGCGCACGCTCGTCGACCGCACACGCGCGCTCGCCGACGTCGACTTCGAGGACGCGCCGGCCCGCTCGCTCGGCGCCGTGCCTCGCTCCGCGTTGCGCGCCGCGGCCAACGCCGCCGCGGTGCTCGTCGCCGCCGACGCGCTCGGCGCCGCCTCGCGGCTGCTCGAGCTGACGACGCAGTACGTCGGCGAGCGGCGCCAGTTCGGCGTGCCGGTCGGGTCGTTCCAGGCCGTCAAGCACGCGGCGGCGGAGATGCTCGTCGATGTCGAGTCCGCGCGCTCGGCCGTCATGCATGGCGCGTGGGCGGTCGGCGCCGGCGAGGACGACGCGGCGCAGCACGCATCGATCGCGAAGGCCGTCGCCTGCGCCGCGGCCGAGCGCGTGGCGGACAAGGCGCTCTTCCTGCACGGCGCGGTCGGCTACACGTGGGAACACGACCTGCAGTTCCCGTTCAAGCGGATCAAGAGCGACGCGCTGCTGTTCGGCTCGCCGGAGACGCACCTCGACCTCGTCGCCGCCGGCCTCGGCCTATGAGGGCCGTCGCGCTCCGGCGCTTCGGCGGGCCGGAGGCGCTCGAAGCGGGCGAGTGGCCCGATCCGTCGCCGCCGCCCGGCTGGGTGGTCGTCGAGCTTCGCGCGGCCGCGCTCAACTGGCACGACGTGATCGTCCGCCGCGGCGACTACTCGGTCGAGCTGCCGCAGATCCTCGGCGCCGACGGCGCGGGCGTGCGGCG
>JBIOTP010000004.1:0-10902 GCA_044865965.1 Solirubrobacteraceae bacterium | reverse complement strand
ACGGCTTCGCTTTGCGCGCGGCACGCGGCGCCGGCTTCGCGGTCGGGGTGGCGGCAGGCTCGGATTCGCCGCGTTTGAGCCCGAGGCGCGCGGCCAGCTTCTCGAGCTCCCGGTACTCGGCGACCAGGGGCCGCAGCTCACGCAGCCGTCGCTGGACCTGTTGCTCGAGCGCCCGTAGCTGATCCAGCATCGACATCGGCCTCTCCTGCACCCGGGTTGGAACAGGTGTCATCTAGCACAACCCGCCGAATCGGTGCCGGCTCACGTGCAAGCGGGGCGCGTATCGCCGGCGAGCCGTGGCGGCGCCTCCGCGCGCATCGGCACGCTGCGGCGGCCCGCGTCAGCGCTCGGCCGCGCCGTTGACACCGCTCCCAGGCACGCCTGCCCACGGGGATCGCACGGCAGCGCATCAGTCCCACCGCGATCGCTGCCGCTTGGAGACCGCGTCGCGTATCTGCGGCGCGCGCCGACGACGACACACCCAGCCACGGGGGCATCGAGATCGATGTAGAGCGCGTCCGGCCACGGCCGCGCTCAGCCCGCCGCCCGGCGCGACGAGGCTCCAGCGCCCGGACCCCGTACAGAGCCATCGATGGCTGCCGCGCCCCGCCCCGTCCTCGATCGCGTCAGCGAACGCCGGCGCGCGGCCGCGCTGGCCCGCCACTACCCCGACGCCGAGCGGCTCTCGATCGCCGAGATCGCCCGCCGCCTCGGCCGCGCGCCGGCGACGGTGAAGGCCTACCTCTACGACCCGACCGGCGAGAAGGCGCGCGCGGTCAAGGCCCGCTACCGCGGCTACTGCCGCAATTGCGGCGCCGACACGAGCCCGCGCAACGGCAAGGGCGACGCCTACCTGTACTGCCGCCGCTGCCGGCGCGGGGCGGCCGAGCGCAAGTGGACGCGCGAGCGCGTGCGCGAGGCGGTGCGCCGCTGGGCCGAGCTATACGGGCGCGCACCGTCGTCCTATGACTGGTCGCGGACGCATGCCCGCCGCCGCGGTGCTGAGGCGATGCGCCGACTCGAGCTCGGCGACTGGCCCGCGGCCGCGACGGTCAGCGGGCTGTACGGGACGTGGACCAGCGCCCTGGCCGACGCCTTCGCGGATCCAACGAATCCGCAACTTGCTGACCGCGACCCCGCGTAAGGTCCTGCCGTGCGCTCGCTGACGCATCAAATCGCCGGCGTCGGGCTCGCCGCCGCGACCGTCGCCGCCGTCGACGCCCCCGGAGCCTCCGCCGCCGTCCTGATCGGCGCGGCATGGGTCGGCTCACTGCTGCCCGACGCCGACCTCGCCGGCGCACGCTTCTACCGCCGCACGAGGATCGAGCGTCAGGTACCGCTCGTGTGGTTGGCCGGAATGCTCCTGAGGCTGCCCGTCCGCCTAGCCACGCTGTTACCGCATCGCGGCCCGACGCATTCCGTGCTCGCCTGCGCGCTGGCCACAGCGCTGACCGGCGTCGTCGCCTGGCTCATCCACCCCGACCTCGCGCTCGCCGCGAGTGGCGGTACCGCAATCGGCTACGGCGCCCACATCGCCGCGGACGCGTGCACCCCCTCCGGCGTACCCGTGTGGGCGCCGTTCTCACGCCGGCGCCGGTGGCTGCTGCCGGCACGCGCCCGGATCCCAACCGGCGGGCTACGCGAGTACCTCAGCCTGGCGCTCCTGGGCGTCCTGCTGTTCGTCGCGGCGCTGCCGTTCCTGGGATAGCCTTGGGCCGCGCTGCAACCGTCTAGCGGCGCCAAGCGGGCGGCGCGCATTGCAGCGAGCACAGGATCCCCCGGCGCGTGGCCGGGGAACCCAGCCAGCGCAAACTCGCGATGCGGTCCGCGCCCGCCCCTCGATGGCAGACGTCCCGCACGCGTGTCCACGAGACCCTGCCTCCATCACCTGCTTCCTCTCTGCCGATCGCAACGCCCTCACCCGCCGAGTTCGACGCGCCGGTGCGGCTCGCCTCCGAGCGCACCTCGTCAGCGTCGACCCGGGCTACTGACACTTCGCGAGGCCCGCGACCGATGGGCCGTTACGGACGGACGCTCGCAGAGCGACGCCGGGACCACAACCCGGGGAGGTCGTTTCGCGCACCCGCGAGCCGGCCGCGTAGCGAATCGATGGGCCCGCACGGGTGGCGATTGCCGAGGGACAGGTCGATTCGCCGCTCGCGTCTCGAGTTCACGCGGCCGATCAAGCGCTCGGCGACGCGCGCGATCAGCCCTTCGCGTGTCCCGGACGGCACGACCCAGCAAGCGACCCTGCGGTGCCTCGGCCAATCGGCGGCGCCGGCAGCAACCTCCCGGATCTGCGGCGGCATGTCATTGGGCACCCGCACGCCGCGGGTGCCCAATCCTTCGCGAATCGCCGCAAATTGCGGCGTATCCGGTGCCGTTGATCCGCGCCGCCACGGCGCGATCCCGCATGAGAACTGGGATTCTGCGGGTCGAGCGCCGCGGCGGCTGAGTGCCTTGTAAGCGATAGGTCGTCGGTTCGGGTCCGTCCTCCGGCTCCTCGCCAGGTCGGCCGTTCTCGCAGCCCTCCCCGATCGCGTCGCGAGTGACGAGCGGCGTGGCAATCTCGGCGTTCGAGAGCCCGCGCGTCGGGCCGGAGGCACACGCGGCCTCGAGCACGCGCATCACGCCGCAACGCTGTGAGGCGCTGCGCCGCGGCCGGTCCCAAAGGCGCGGCGGTAGGCCGTGGGGGTGGTGCCGACCGTGCGCCGAAAGTGGTAGCGCAGGGCAGCGGTGTCGGTGAAGCCGCAGACGCGCGCGACCTCGTCGATCGAGGCGTCGCCGCGCTCGAGCAGCTCTTGGGCCCGCAGCACGCGCTGGGACAGCAGCCACTGGAGCGGGCTGGTCCCCGTCTCGGAGCGAAAGCGCCGCGCGAACGTTCGCGGCGAGACGCACGCATGGCGCGCCAGGTCGGTCACGGTGAGCGGTTCCGCGAGGCGCTCCAGCGCCCAGGCGCGCGTGGGGCCAAGGCGCGGCACGCCGCGCGCCGGTGAGTCGATCGGGCGTTCGATGAACTGCGCTTGGCCGCCCTCGCGATGCGGGGCGACGACGGTGTGCCGGGCGATACGCGACGCCACCGCCGCGCCATGATCGCGGCGGATCACGTGGAAGCACAGGTCGAGGCCCGCGGCCACGCCGGCGCTCGTGAGGATCGCGCCGTCATCGACGTAGAGCACGTTGGGATCGAGCTGCACGGCCGGGAACTGCGCCGCGAAGTCCGCCGCGGCGTCCCAATGCGTGGTCGCCGGCGGCCGTCCAGCAGCCCGGCGTGGGCGAGCGCAAACGCGCCCGTGCAGATCGACATCACGCGGGCGCCACGCAACGGCGTTGGGGGACAGTACGGATGAGCAACCCAACCCCGACAGCTCGCCGCCGCGACCGGCCGCTCGCGGACAAGGTCGCGATCGTCGGAGCGACGATCCCGATCGACGCCGGGAAGCTCGCCCGAGGCGCGTAGCCGGTGAGGCGCAGGACGCGCCGTCATGTCGTCACTTGCGGTTGGTGCGTGCCGGAGTCACTCGCGCCTGACGGCGTAGTCGCCGAGGCCGTGCTCGAGGAGGGCGAAGGCGCGCTCGGCGCGGGCTTGGATGTCGGCGGCGAGGCGGGGGTGGCGCGCGCCCTCGAGAATCCGTCGGCGGCTGTAGTCGATGAGCGTTCGATGGACGCCTATCAGCGCGTGGGCGGCGACCCGGGCCTCGATGTCGTCGGCGTGGGGAGCGGTCTGCTGGGCGAGCAGCTCAGCGAGCGATGCGGTGTAGCGCGCGAAGATCTGCTGCTCGCGGGCGAGCAGCGCAGGGCTCTCGGTGATCGTGCGCGTGAGCGCGGCGAGCCGCTCTCGAGCCTCGGCGTCGACCCGGCCGAGCAGGCCGCGCTGGGCGAGCACGAAGCGCCGGAACGCGGCGAGCGCGGACTCGCCCGGCTCGCGGTCTCGCACGGTCGCCAGTAGCTCCTCCTCGAAGGCTCCGAGACGCCAGTAGACGAGGTCCTCCTTGGTCGGGAAGTAGTTGAAGACCGTCTGTTCGGACACGTCGGCCGCACGCGCGATCCCCGCGACCGTGACGCGCTCGAAGCCATGCTCGGCGAACAGTCGCCGGGCGGTCTCGGCGATGAGCTCGCGGGTCTGGCGCTTCTTGCGCTCGCGCAGGCCGAGCTCGGGCGGTTCAGCGGCGACGTCGGTCATGCGGTGAGTTTACCAGCAACAGACTTTGTGTAACACTAAGGTTGGTGCTACACTAGCTCCATGCTCAGATCGAAGGGAGCAGGCATGCCCACCACCGCCACTGCAATCGAGTCACGTCGCGCCGACCGCGCGGCCGTCGCCGTGCCGTTCGCGGCGATCGTGCTCGCGATGCTGCCCGCGGTCCTCGACCAGACGATCCTGGCCACGGGCCTGCCGGTCATCGCCGGCGACCTGGGCCGCCTCAGCGACGTCGCCTGGGTGGTGACGGCCTACGTGGTGGCCGCCGCGGCGGCGACGCCGCTGTGGGGCAAGCTTGCCGACCGCCATGGTCGCAAGGCGCTGCTCGAGCTCGCGCTGGTGGTGTTCCTGGCCGCCTCGGCGCTGTGCGGCGCCGCGCAGGACATCACGCAGCTGATCCTCCTGCGGCTGGTGCAGGGCGTGGCCGCCGGGGGGCTGATGACTCTGGCGATGGCGGCCGTCGGCGACCTGGTCGCGCCGCGCGAACGCGGCCGCTACCAAGGCTACATCGCCGCCACCTTCGCCGTCGCGACCGTGGTCGGCCCGCTGATCGGCGGCCTGCTGGTCGAGCACGCCAGCTGGCGCTGGGTGTTCTACGTCAACGTTCCGGTGGGCGTCGCCGCGCTGACCGGCCTTCACCTAAGGCTGCCGGCGCCGGCCGTCGAGCCGCCGGAGACGCCGCTCGACGCCGTGGGCGCGGGCGTGGTCGCCGCCGCGACGAGCGCCCTCATGCTCACCTGCATCTGGGGCGGCGACCGCTACGCCTGGGACTCGGCTCCGATCCTGGCTCTGATCGCGGCCACGGCTCTGCTCGGCGGCGCGCTGATCGTGCGCGAGCGCCGGGCGGCCGACCCGATCGTTCCGCTGGGCATGTTGCGCACGCCCACGGTGGCCGTCGCGAGCGCCGCGCTGTTCCTCGGCATCGCCACGATGTTCGCCATCACGGTGTTCGTCCCGCTGTTCCTGCAGACGACAACCGGGGCGACCCCGACGCAGGCCGGGCTGCTGCTCATCCCGATGATGCTCGGCATCACCGTCTCGACCACGCTGTCCGGGCGCAGCATCGCCCGGACCGGGCGCTACAAGCGCTTTCCGGTTGCCGGCCTCGCGCTCATGACCGTCGCGCTCGCGTCGCTGGCCGCGGTCGCCGGCCACCCGTCACGGGCCACCATCGGCGTCGGCATCGCCGTCTTCGGGCTCGGCTTCGGGATGGTCACGCAGGTGCTGGTCGTCGCGGTGCAGAACAGCGTCGATCGCCGCGAGCTCGGCACCGCCACGGCCGCCACCGGCTTCTTCCGCGCGCTCGGCGGCGCCGTCGGTGCCGCCGTGCTCGGCGCGGTGTTCGCCGCCCGCACGGGGGTGCACGCATCCGCCGGCCTGCACGCGCTCGGCGCCGGCGCCCGCGCCGACATCGTCGATGCCGTCCAGACCGTATTCCTGGTCGCCGCGCCCCTGGCCGCGCTGGCGCTGATCATCGTGCTGGCCCTGCCCGAGCTCCCGCTCCAGACCCGGCCCGAGGCGCCCGCCGAGCCCAGCGGCGCGGACGCGCAGCCGTCCCGAACGCCCGCGGGAGCGCGCTCATGACCATCGCGGTCGCGTTCTACGACTGGCTGGTGTTCCTGCACGTCCTCGCCGCCATGGTCTGGGTCGGCGGCGCGATCCTCCTGGGCGCCATGGTCACGCGCGTGCTGCGCGGCCGCGACCCGCGCGCGGTGGCCGTCTTCATCGCCGATCTGCGCGTGATCGGCCCGCGCGTCCTCGCCCCTGCGACCGTGGCGGTCGTCGGACTCGGCGTCTGGCTCGTGCTCGACAGCGCCGCCTGGGACTTCGGGCAGCTGTGGGTCCAGCTGGGGCTGGGGCTGTTCGCCGCCGCGTTCGCGATCGGCGCCGCCCACCAGAGCCGGGCCGTGATCAACGCGGAGAAGGCCGCGGCCCGCGGCGACGACGAGCAGGCGCTGCGCCAGCTCGCACGCTGGTCCTGGGGGTACCGCGCGATCGTGCTGCTGCTCGTCGTCGCGGCCTGGGACATGACGATCAAACCCGGCCTGTGAACCAAAAGGGGGACGACCATGACCACGATCCACGTCCGCAGCGAGCACAGCGGCGGCCGCCTCGCGATCGTCGAGAACACCATCCCGGCCGGCGCCCCGGGGCCGCCGCTGCACGTCCACGCGTTCGACGAGGCCTTCTACGTGCTGGAGGGCGAGCTCACGTTCCAGGTCGGCGATCGGCTCACCACAGCCGGCCGTGGCGAGCTGGCCTTCGCGCCGGGCGGAACGCCGCACACGGTCGCGAACCCCAGCAGCGCGCCCGCGCGCTACCTGCTCATCTGCACCCCCGCGGGCTTCGAGCGCGAGCTCGCGCGCCGCGCCGCCCGCGCCGCCGGCCTCGACCCGCCGCCGTGGGCCACCCAACCGATCCCCGAGGTCACGGTCGTAGGCCCGCGCATCGGCGAGAACGAGCCGCAGCGGGCACGCCCGAATCATGCGGGCGCTGACCCGACACCCAACGCCGAATCGGAGGGCCAACATGTCAGAGGACAACAAGCGGATCGCCCGGCGCGTGCTGGAGGACCTCTTCGAGAAGGGAGAGCTCGACGCGGCCGACGAGCTCATCCACCCCGAGTTCGTCAACCACGAGGCGCCCCCGGGCAGTCCGCAGGGCCCCGAGGGCCTGAAGGAGACGATCGGCTGGCTTCGTGGGCTGTGGGGCCCGATGCGCGCCGAGATCGAGGATGAGATCTGCGAGGGCGACAGGGTCGTGGCCCGCTTGACCATGCATGGCCGCCACCTCGGCGAGTTCCTCGGCCACGCCCCCACGGGCAAGGAATTCGCCGTCGAGCACATCCACATCTGGCGGCTTGCGAACGGCAAGGTCATCGAGCACTGGTCGGTGCGCGACGACCTCGGCCAAGCGCTCCAGCTGGGGCTGCTCGGCGGCTGAGAGCACACCGCGAATGCGCTGACCACGCCGACACCATGAACGGCCGATCCGGACCGACAAGCGGGATCGATGACGCGGCGACTCAGTGCGCTGGCGTCCGGAGCGGCCGTCGGTAGCCTGCGGCGCAATCGAGTGGCCGGAGGATCCATGACGGGGCGATTGCTGATGTCGGCGGCGGCAGCTTGCGTGGCGGTTCTGGGGGCCGCAGACGCGCCGGCGGCGGGCGATGCGCCACGGTGTCGCGCCGGCGATCTCGCCGGCGCGATCATCGACGTCCAGGGCGCGGCCGGGTCGCAGTTCGGGCGGCTGATCCTCGTCAACACGTCATCGCGGACCTGCCGGATGAAGGGGTTCATCGGCGGGCGGTTCATCGGCCAGGACAATCAGCAGCTACCGACTCACGTGACGCGGGACCACAGCACGCCCGCCAGGACGATCGCCGTCAAGCCGGGCGCGGCCGGGGCAGCGGAACTGCGCTGGAGCCTCGTCCCGAGCGACAGGTCATGCAGGACTGCCAGGTGGCTCCGCGTGACTCCGCCGGGCGAGACCGCGACGCTGCGCGTGTACTTCGGTCGCATGGCCTGTCGCGGCGACCTCGAGGTCAGGGCGATCACCGACCCGACGACGGTGTCGTAGCGCTCAGCAGACCGGTGCGCTCCGGGCGCGCTGCCCGAGCGTCGAGTCCGTCGTCGCCTGCGAGAAGGAAGCTGCCGCGGTGACCGCCCGCCTCGGCCGTGGGCGGTCACAGCGTCGACCCCGCTCCCGGTGACCTGTTCGGCCTCGGCGGCCGTCTAGGCTTCGCCGAGCACTGTGCGGGTCACGCTCTACACCGATCCAGGCTGCCCGTTCGGCTTCAACGCCCAGCGCCAGGAGCTGCAGCTCATGTGGCACTACGGGCACGCGGCCGAGATCGAGCGGCGGATGATCGTGCTGCAGGAGCGCACCATGGCCTTCGGCGAGGGCCCGGGCCCGACCGCCGAGATGGTGGCGAGCGGCCGCGAGCGGTTGGCGAAGCTCTACGGGATGCCGATGGGCCTCGAGCCCGTGCCGCGGCTGGCCGCGACGATCGAGGCCTGCCGCGCGTACGTGGGCGCGCGGATGCACGCGCCCGAGCGGGCACTGGCGCTGCTGCGCGGCCTGCGCCGGCGCGCGCACTCCGATCAGCAACCGCTGGACGATCCGGAGACCATCGCCGGCGCCGCGCGCGACGCGGGGCTCGAGCCGGAGCTCGTCGAGTCCTGGCGCGCGGACGCCGAGGTCGAGGCGGCGCTGCGCGCCGACATGGCGGCCACGCGCGACCCGCTGCCCGAGGCGCTCGCGCTCCCGCACAAGCTCTCGCGGTTCGACGGCGGCCTGCGCTACTCGACGTCGTCCGGCGTCTTCGAGCACGAGCGCCGGCGCGTCGTCGCGGCCGGGTTCCAGCCGTTCGCCGTCTACGAGGTCGCGATGGCGAGCGTCGCGCCGCACGTCAAGCGGCGCGCGGCGCCCGAGACGGTCGAGGAGGTCCTGGCGTGGGCGCCGTTCGCGCTCGCCACCGCGGAGGTGGCCGAGCTGCGGGGAACCGAGCCGGCAACAGCCCGCGAGGAGCTCGAGCGCGCCGGCGCGACGTTCACGCCGAGCGCGAACGACGGCTACTGGACGGCCTGACCCGTCAGTCCAGCGCCCGCGGGGTGGGAGTTTCTCCCATCGCCGTAAGGCGGACGGCTAGAGTCGCGCCATGCCGGAGCTCGTGAGGACCGTCGGCCGCTACGGGATCGTGCGCGAGCTCGGCCGGGGCGGAATGGGGGTGGTCTACCTCGCGCGGCAGCTCGATCTCGATCGCCTTGTCGCGCTGAAGGAGATGGCCGCCTTCCATGCCACGGATCCGGCCTTCGTGCGCCGCTTCGTGCGCGAGTCACGGCTGGCGGGCTCGCTGATCCACCCAAACGTGGTCACCGTGTTCGACTACTTCGAGCACGCCGGCACGGCGTACATCGCGATGGAGTACCTCGAGCGCGGCTCCTTGCGCCCGTACGTCGGGCGAGTCGGGCTCGCGCAGATCGGCGGCGTGCTGGACGGGCTGCTGGCCGGGCTCGCCGCGGCGGAGCGGCGCGGGATCGTGCATCGCGACCTCAAGCCCGAGAACCTGATGGTCACCTCGGATGGCGGCGTGAAGATCGCCGACTTCGGGATCGCGAAGGCGACGCAGTCGTCACCGACGGGCGCGTTCGTCACCGCCACCGGGACGACCGTCGGCACGCCGACGTACATGGCGCCCGAGCAGGCGATGGCCAAGGAGATCGGGCCGTGGACCGACCTCTATTCGGTGGGATGCATCGCCTACGAGATGGTCACGGGCCGGCCCCCGTTCCACGAGTCCGACACGCCGATGGCGATCCTGCTGCGGCACGTCAGCGAGCCGCTTGCGCCGGCCAGCCAGGTCGCCGAGGTCGACCCGGAGATCTCGGACTGGATCGAACGCCTCACGGCCAAGGATCCCGCACGGCGCCCGCCGGCGGCGGCGGTCGCGTGGGAGGAGTTCGAGGAGATCCTGATCGGCAAGCTCGGCCCGCGCTGGCGGCGCCAGGCGCGACTGCCGGAGCTTGCGAGCCCGCCTGCCGATGGCGTCACACCGGCCACTTCCGACGCCGAGCGCACGCCGGCGTCGGACGAGTTCGAGAGCTTCGCGTGGGGCCCGGCGACGCCGCTGCCCGGTCCCGAGACGCCGCCCCCGGTCGCGACAGCGCCGCCCCTGGACGGGATCGACGTCGAGGGGACCGGTCCAGACACGGGGGACGCCCTTCCGGCCGCCGGCACGGCCGCGGAATCGGAGTTCGAGACCTACGTGCCACGCCCCGCCGGCCGATCCGCGGCGGACGTCTCGCCGCCGTCGCCCGCACCGCCGCTCCCGCCTCCGCCCGTGGCGGGGCAGACCCAGCCCGTCGCGCCCGAGCCGGAGCCGGCGGTCGCGCCCACCCCGGCGTCGCATGCGCCCGGCCCGCCGCCGCCGTCGCCGGAGCACGGCAGGGCGCCGGTGATGCGCGCCGGCGCCGCACTGCCGGTTCCGCAGCGGCTCACCGCGCTCGCGCTCGGGGGCGCTGTTGCGCTGCTCGCCGCGCTCGTGATTCTCGTCACGGCATCGGGCTTCGACCGCTGGAATCTGTTCGCCGTCTTGTCGCCGTTCGAGGTGGGAGGTACTGCCCTCGCCACGTCGGTCGTCGCGCGAGCGCTCGGCGCAGCTCACATCTCCGTCTCGTTCGCTGCCGGCGTCCTTGTCGGGTTTGGCGTCCTGACGTCGGTGGCTGCGCTCGCCCTGCTCAAGTTCACGCTCGAGCGCCTCGACGCGGCATCAACGCTGCTCGCCGTCGTCGTCCTCTTCGGGGCGGTCGCGATTCTCGCCGGCGGCGTCGCTTGCATGCGGTCGTCATCCGGCAGCGCAGCCGTCACGCCGGTCGATCCGGCAACGCTCCTGCTGGGCCTCGCGGGGGCCGGACTCGCCGGCGCGGCGCTCTTCGTGAACTACGACGGCTTCAGCTCACTGTGGAGCGAGGTCGGAGAAGGTGACAGCGCGGAGTTCTTCTTCGAGCCGATGATCGCGGTCGCGGCCATGCTCGTCGGCCTTGTCGTGCTGGGCACGTGGCCGCGGTTCGCCTGCGGGCTGCTGCTCGCCGTCGGGACCGCAGCCGCCCTGCACTTCCTCGGCGTGATCATCGCGGCATGGCGAGCGATCGGCGAGGTGGGAGAGGTCCGCCCCGCCGGCTTCATCGGTCTGCTCGGGG
>JBIOTP010000003.1:0-20370 GCA_044865965.1 Solirubrobacteraceae bacterium | reverse complement strand
CGCTCACGGTCGCGGCGGCGTCCAACTCGCACGTCTTCGGCTCGTCGTTCGGCGTCGCGGCCGCCGGCGCGCCCGACCGGCGGACGTTTCCGACGCCGGCGGCGATGGCCGAGGCCGGCGAGGGCTTCTACCGCGACGTCGCGCGCTGCGGCTACCGCGGCGCGTACCTGCGCACGCTCGCGGCCGACGTCGCGGAGGGGCGGCTCGACCTCGAGGCGCTCGCCAATCCCGCGATGGGAGACGAAGAGGCCGCGGAGCGCCTGCTGGCGCTCCCCGGCGTCGGCCCCTACGCGTGCGCGCACGTGATGATGCTGCTCGGCCGCTACGGGCGGCTCGTGCTGGACTCGTGGACCCGGCCGACCTACCGCCGGCTGGCCGGCCGCCCGCGCGTGACCGACAAGGGCATGGAGCGCGCGTTCCGCCGCTACCGCGAGTACGCCGGGCTGGCGTTCTGGCTGACGCTCACGCGCGACTGGGTGCCCGAGCCGGCTGGGTAGCCTCACACCCCCAGGCCCACCTCCTGCCACGCCTGCCGCACCGCCTTGCCCTCCTCGGGGCCCAGCGCGCCGGCGACGCGAACCGTCGTCCTCGCGAAGGTCAGGAACCGCGTCGTCTCGGTGGTGCGCGGGTCGCGCAGCGCGTCGTACCAGATGCGCCCGGCGCGCTCCCAGCTGTGCCCGCCGAGCGCGGTGGCCGCCAGGTAGAAGGCGCGGTTGGGGATGCCGGAGTTGATGTGGACCCCGCCGTTGTCGCGCGGCGTGTGCACGTAGTCGTCCATGTGGCCCGGCTGCGGGTCCTTGCCGCCCAGGCGCGGGTCGTCATAGGCGCTGCCCGGCTCCTTCATCGAGCGCAGGGCGACCCCGTTGATGTCCTCGGCGAGCAGCCCCGCGCCGATCAGCCAGTCGGCCTCGTCGGCCGTCTGGCCGAGCTGGTGCTGCTTGACCAGCGAGCCCGCGACGTCCGACAGCGACTCGTTGAGCGCGCCAGACTGGGCCCAGTAGCGCAGAGCCGCCTCGTCCTCGGTCACGCCGTGGGCGAGCTCGTGGCCGATGACGTCCAGCGAGATCGTGAAGCGGTTGAACAGCTCGCCGTCGCCGTCGCCGAACACCATCCGCTGTCCGTCCCAGAACGCGTTGTCGTAGTTCTGGCCGTAGTGCACGACCGCGTTGAGCGGCAGCCCGTCGCCGTCGATCGAGTCGCGCTGCAGGGCCTCCCAGTAGAAGCGGTAGGTGGCGCCCAGCCCGTCGTAGGCCTCGTTGACCGCCACGTCGTCGACCGGCCCGTCGCCCTCCTGGCGGACGATCGGGCCCGCCGGGTTCTCCGTGCCCTGCGCGTCGCGGATCGTCCGCTGCGGCTGCCCGGCGCTGGAGAACGCCAGCGCATCGGCGCTCCGCGGGCCGGCGCCGCGGTCGACCAGGTTCTGGAAGCGGGCGGCGCGCAGCGAGTGGTCCAGCGCGAGGGTCTGGAGAGCCCATTCGCGCTGCGCGTCGGTGCCGTTGCGGGCGATCCCCTCCAGCACGTGCGGAGGGACGAGGCAGCAGATCGGGTGATGGGGCATTGCGGCAGTATCCGCGGCCCGGCGATTGCCGTGGCGGTTTTTCTCCGATGAGAGGCCTGAGGTCAGGGCGCGCACACCGGTGCTGGCGCTCCGCGGAGAGAGGCGTAAGGTTCGCCGCCGCGACTTCCCATCGGAGGAGAGCTCGATGCCCACTGCCGAGCGTCCGCCGTCAGCCCCGCGGCGCCGTCGTTCCCGTCCCCAACCGCAGCCGCAGGCGCCCGCCTGGAGCGCGGCGCTCCTCCCCAGCCAGCGCCGGGCTGCCGACCGCCGGGCCGCCGCCGAGCACGAGACCTCCGTACGCCGCTGGCTGCGCGACCTCGCGCGCTACTGAATCCCCATCGCCGCCCGCGCCGGCGCGAGCGGGATCCGCACCCACTCCTCCACGAAGGGCGGCTGGCCGTTCGCCTCGGTGCCGATCGCGGCGCAGCAGGTGATGGTCAGCGTGTCGGGGTCGGCCTCGATGCTGAGGAACTGCTTGTACATCGGCGGCGTGTCGACGTCGAAGATCTCGGACACGTACTCCTGCAGGAAGCCGCCGGCGGCGTGCAGGCGCGGGTAGACGAACTCCAGCAGCGCGCGCTGGCGCGGTCCCACCTCGACCGGATCGGACACCGTCGGCTCGTGCTCGAGCTTCTCGCCCATCCATGACGACGCCTGCTCGGGCGTGAGGTGGACTCCCGCCAGGGAGATCACGTCCGGGGCGCCGGAGGCGGAGATCTGCTGCCACACGATCAGGCTGGACACGAACGGCCCGAGGAACGCGGCGCCGGCCACGACCCACGGCCACGCTCCGCCGCCGAACAGGGCGTCGAGCGCGAAGCCCGCGCCGACCGTGAGCGCCAGCAGGAGCAGCGGCAGCAGCGCGGAGATGACGACCATCCGCCGCAGCGCGGGCACGAGCGTGCGCGCGTAGAACACCAGCGAGTCGCCGCGCAGCGGGAACGAGCGGAAGCGGTCCTCGGTCACGCCGGTGAGGTCGACGCGGCCGATCCGGTGCGTCGCGTGCATGAACGCCCCGCCGCCTCCGGCCACGATGTACTCGAGGCAGCGGTCCCCGAGGTCGACCGGGTAGCGCTGGTAGTTGTGGATGTCGCCGCCGACGGTGGCGACGTAGCCGTGGGCGGGGTTGCGGAAGATGTCGTCGACGGTGCTGTCGCGGCCCTCGATCACGCCGGGGCGGTACTGGCCGTCGACGATCAGCGGCTTGCCGGTGAGCAGGACCTTGGGCTTGCGGATCTCGCGCGAGACCTGGGCGAGCCAGCGGCCCTGCTCGCGGTCGAGGTCGCCGAGGATCCCGGTGTCGATGCAGACGAGCGCCACCGGGCCGGCGTCGATCGCGAAGTACGGGCCGGGCTGGTCGATCCGCCCGGGCGGCCGCTCGCTGCGCGCACGCTCCGCGCCCTCGCGGCGCTTGCGCGGCGGCCGCCACAGCGGCGGCCGGTGGATCTCGAGCCCCTCCACCTGGAAGCTCGGCGGCGGCGGCTCGACCCCGCACAGGTGGTACATGAAGCCGTGCAGCTCCTCGTACCAGTCGTGGTTGCCGGGCAGGCCGAAGAGCGGCTTCCCCCACCCGGCGTACGGCTTGTAGAACTTCTCGGGGTACTCGTTGACATCGCCGGTCGGGTAGATCACGTCGCTGCAGATCACGGCGAAGTCGGCGTCGGGCTCGGCGGCCATCAGCGGAGGCACCGCCACCCACTGCGACATGTCGCCCTCCCCCGTGTCGCCGATCACCACGAAGCGCACGCGCTCGCGGTCCGCGAACTCGCGCACGGTCAGGTCGTCGCGCCCGTTGTGGCGAAGCCACGCCATCCAGCGCCGGCGGAGCGCGTTCGTCGGATCGCCCAGCAGGCGGGCGACCCGGTCGTTGCGCGATACCCACAGCGCCCGCGCGTCCAGCCACGAGAACGCCCGCGGGAGCCGCCGCGGCAGCAGCGCCCGGTACGCCCCGGGCGGCGCGTTCTCCCGAATCGCGCGCCGCGCCTCGAACGTGCCCTGCCGCGGTGACTCGGACTCGTTCAGGGGCACACGTGCTCTTCTACCGGCTGCGCGCCCGGCAGCGCAAGCCGGGCGGCCCTGCCACCCTCCTGCCTTCACTCATGACCCAGCCCGAACGCCTCAGCGAACCCGCGGCGCCGCGCGACTGCCACCCTCTCTCACCCGTGACCCACCCCGACGCCCTCAGCCAACATCCGGTCGCCGCGCTCCTGCGCGAGCGGGCCGCCCGGGGCTCGCGCGACGACGGCGCCCGCCTGGCGCTCGTGATCGAGGGCGGCGCCATGCGCGCCGTGGTGTCGGCCGGCATGGGGGCGGCGCTCGAGCGCCTCGGCCTCTCGCGCTGCTTCGACCTGGTCGCCGGCGCGTCGGCCGGCGCGCTCAACGGCGCCGCGCTGCTCGCGGGCGTCGCCCAGGGCTGCGCCGACGCCTACCACAACGCGTTCGCGACCCGCGCGTTCATCAACCCGGCGCGCCTGCTGCTCGGCCGTCCTGCGCTCGACGTCGGCTTCGTGCTCGACCACCACTCCGGGGACCTGGACATCCGGCGCCACGCGCGCACGGTGGAGAGCGGGATCCCGCTGCACTGCGTCGCGGTCGACGTCGACTCCACCGAGACCGTCGAGTTCAGCGGCATGCGCACGGTCGAGGAGCTGCGCGAGGTTCTCTTGGCGACCAGCCGCATGCCGTGGGTCGGGGGCGACCCGGTCGTGATCGGCGGCCGGCGCTACATCGACGGCGGTCTCGGCGCCGCGATCCCGGTGGATACGGCGCTGAACGCCGGCGCCACCCACGTGCTCGTCCTGCAGACGCGGCCGTACGGAGTCCCGCGATCGAGCGGCTCACGACTCGCCGACCGGCTGATCGAGCGGCATCTGCGGCGCCTGAACCCGGCGATGGTGGGCGTGTACCGGGACCGGATCGCGTCCTACGAGCGGACGGTTGCGGACATCGCGCGCCGGTCGCGGGAGCCGGAGGCGCCGTACGTGCTCGGGTTGCGGCCGCCGGCGGGCACGCCTCCGGTGAGTCAGCTCGAGCGGGATGCGCGTGTGCTCTCTCGTGCCGCTGCGGACGCCGAGCGGCTGGTCGAGGCCGTCCTGGGGCGCGGTTTGAACGGCGGGCATTGAGGACGGGGAGCGGACTGCCTCGGCGGCCCGCACGAGCGTGCGTGCGCCTCTGACTGACGAATGTACGAATAATTCATACGTTCGTCAGTCCCTCGCGCCCCGGCCGTTCGCGCGCCACCGGGTGGCCTGCAAACGTCCGAATAATTCGTACAAACGCAGGCCACCCCGAGCCCGCAAGCGCCTGCGCGCCACTATCGCGCGGGGAAGGCGGACCGGGCTCCCCTCCTCACTTGCCGCCGTTGACGTTCGCCGGCGCCCGGCGAACACGCCTCACACAGAGAACACGTGCACACACATGGCCGCAGGGTCCGTCCCCAGGAACCCGCCGCCGTTCTCAGTGAGCCCGACCTTCGCCCCCTCGACCTGCCGGTCACCCGCCTCGCCGCGCAGCTGCCACACGACCTCGGCGATCTGGGCGATCCCGGTGGCGCCGATCGGGTGGCCCTTGGACAGCAGGCCGCCGCTCGGGTTCACGGGCTGGGCGCCCCCGAGCCGGGTACGCCCGTCGGCGAGCAGGGCGGGCCCCTCGTTCGGTGAGCAGAGCCCGAGCTCCTCGTAGGTGATCAGCTCGGCGGGCGCGGCAGCGTCGTGGAGCTCGATCACGTCCACCTCGCCCGGCGAGATCCCCGACGCCTCGTACGCGCCCCGCGCGGCGCGGTCGCCGGCCGTCGGCTCGCCGGGCTCGCGGTCGCGGCCCGACACCAGAACCGACGCGCGCACGCGCACGGGCTTCGACACGCCCAGCCGGCGGGCCGCCTGCTCGGAGCACAGGACCGCCGCGGCGGCGCCCTCGCCGATCGGCGAGCACATCAGCAGCGTCAAAGGCCCGGAGATGGCGCGGCTGCCGAGCACCTCCTCGCGCGTGACCGGCTGGCCGTACTGTGCGCGCGGGTTCAGTGCCCCGTGGGCGTGGTTCTTGACCGACACGTCGGCGAAGTCCTGCGCGGTCGCGCCGGAGCGGGCCATGTACTCGCCCGCCATGCCCGCGTAGACGTCCATGAAGAACGAGCGGCCGCCGCCGTCGCCGCCGCCGTTGCCCGCCAGCCGCGACTTCAGCTCCGCGAGCGCCTCGAGGTCGACGGCCGTCCCGATCGCGCTGAACGAGACCGACTTGTCGGCGTGCGAGAGCTTCTCGGCGCCGACCGCCAGCGCGACGTCGTACATCCCGGAGGCCACGCCCATCCACGCGAGGTGGAACGCCGTGGAGGCCGACGCGCAGGCGTTCTCGACGTTGACGATCGGGATCCCGAGCAGGCCGGTGTGGCGGAGCGCGACCTGGCCGGGGATCATCTCCTGGCCGGTGATGAGCCCGGCCACGGCGTTGGCGAAGTGGACCGCCTGGACCTCGGCCGGCTGCACGCCGGCGGCGCCGAGCGCCTCCCCCACCGCCTCCTCGGCGAGCGAGCGCACGCCGCGGTCTGGCGCCTTGCCGAAGCGGGTCATGCCGACCCCGGCCACGATCACGTCCTGCATGTCACACCGCCATGGGCTCGCGGGAGTGGATTGCCTCCCCGCGGTTGAACGCCTCCACGAGGAAGCGCGTCTGGACCTTCTCGGAGGGCGTCTTGGGCAGCTCGTCAACCACCTGGAGGTAGTCGGGCACGTGCGAGCGCTCGAGGTTGCGGGCACAGTGCTCGAACAGCGCGGCGGCGTCGAAGCCCTCGCCCACCACCACGGCCGCGACGATGTCGGTCTCACCCGGCGCCCCGGCGCGCGACGGCACGCCGTACACGTGGACGTCGAGCACCGCCGGGTCGTCGGCGAGCACGCGCCGCACGAACCCCTCTGAGACGAACTCGCCGAGCTTGCGCAGCCCACCCTCCTCCTTGCGGTGGACGAAGAAGAAGTAGCCGTCGGCGTCACGCCGGCACACGTCGCCGGTGTGCAGCCAGCCGCCCCTCACCTTGCGCGCCGACGCCTCCGGGTTCTTGAAGTACTCGAGCGCGGCCGCCCGGCCGGCCGGCCGTGTCACGAGCTCACCCAGCTCACCGGCCGCCACCGGCCGGTCCTCGTCATCGACCACGTCCATCTCGAGCAGGCCCTCCGGCGGCTTGCCGAATGAGCCCACCGGTCCCACGCCCACCGGCTTGCAGGCGAAGCCGCCCTCCATCGTGCCGTACCACTCGAGGATGCGCACGCCGAAGCGCTGCTCGAACGGCTCCCAGATCTCAGCCGGGCAGCCGGCGCTGATCACGAGCCGCACCTTGTGGGCGCGGTCCTTCTCCGACGGCGGCTCACCATAGATCGCGGTGATGATCCCGCCGAGGTTCGACCACGTGGTGGCGCCGTGGCGGATGCACACGTCCCACAGCCGGCTCTTCGTGAACCAGCGGCTGAACACCGCGTGTGAGATCGCGCCCCAGATCGCCGGCAGCATGGTCGCCACCAGCGCGTTGCCGTGCGTGAGCGACAACCCGGTGTACGCGACGTCGTCGGGCCGGTAGCCGAAGAAGCGCGGCGTCAGCTCATAGAACGCCATCCGGTCATAGCCGAACTGGATCGCCTTCGGGTCGCCCGTGGTCCCCGACGTGTAGGCGAGCAGCCACGGCACCGACAACTCGTCGACGTGCTGGCCGACGTCCTCGCGCTCCGGCCCGGCGAGCACCTCGTTCACGGTCGGCCAGCCCTCGACGTCCAGGCCGCGTTCGCGCCCTTCAACCGTAGACACCACCAACGTATGGATACCGGTGTCGCGGATCACGCGGGACGCGGCCTCGTCGGCGATCACATAGTCGGCCGTGATCAGCGTCGCGCACTCGGCGAACTCGAGGAAGTAGCGCAGCTTCTCGCCGCGCGCCCGCGGATCGACCGGCACGCTCGGCATGCCGAGCCGCGAGTTCGCCACCAGCGCGTAGACGAACTCCGGGTGGTTGCGCAGCATGATCGCCACGCGGTCGCCCGGCCCCAGCCCGGCGCGGCGCAGCTCCCAGGCGAGCTGGTTGCCGCGCACCTCCAGGTCGCCGAGCGTGACCGGCTCGACCGGCAGCGCGTCGTTGTCGAACACCAGCGCGAGCCGGCCGGGGTCGCGCTCGGCCTCCGCCGCGACCCGCCGCGCCAGCACGCCCTGCTGGAGCTGGTCGGTCACCAGATCGGCCTCGCCGTCATCGCGACCCCGTTGTGGATGAGGAAGCTGCGGACGCAGTTGCCGGCATCCCGCCCGCGCCCGCTCTCCGCCTCGAACTCGTCGATCCGCGCCATCACCGTCCGGCGCAGCTTGAGGCGGATCCGCGGCCCCTCCGGCGTCTGCCGGAACAGGCTCGCCACGAGCTCGTCCGGGCCCTTGCCGTACTCGCGCAGGAACGCCAGCAGCACGTCGACGCGGCCGCTGTCCTCGGCGACGCCCCGCTCGCCGAGGATCCGCAGCCAGCGCTGCACCGCCGGCGACTCCGCCAGCTGCGCGCGCGTGAGCTCCTGTACCTCCGACATCACTCCGGCAGGCCGAACATCCTTGCCAGCCCGCGGACCTCCGCATCGCGCCACGGCTGCGGCGCGGCGTCCTGGATCATGCCCTCCGCCCGCAGGCGCTCCACCACGGCCTCGTCGCGCGCGAACGGCTGCCCGTACTTGCCCTCGAAGTAGTCCTCCTCCCACGGCGTCCGCGGGCGCTGCCCGCCGGCGTCGACCGACTCCGCGGGGTAGCCGACGAGCTGGATCCACAGCGGGATCCAGTGGTCCGGCGGCCCGAGGATCTCCTTCGCGCGCTCCGAGTTGAACGCGGTCAGCTGCGTCCCGAGGCCCTCGTCCACGGCGGTCAGCATCGCCTGGCAGATCGCGAGGCCGGCCTCCACGGACGTGAGCACCGCGATCGCCGCCTGGTTCTCCATGATCGGCGACAGCACCTGCGGGTAGATCACGTTGTCGACGTACGCGTGGCTCCAGCCGTGGCTGGGCGTGAGCGCCCCGACGTCGAACAGCTGCTTGAGCGTGACCGGGCCGCGCGTCGGCGCCGCCGGGTTCCCGTACCAGAAGATCCACACCGGCGCGAGGTCGAGCTGCGCCTGCGTGGTGGGCGTCTTGAGCCCGTCGCGCTGGTCGGCCGGGATGTCGTCGCGGTTGACCACGATCGCCTTCGCGAAGTCGCCGTTCACCGCCCGCGAGGAGAGCCGCGCCGCCTCCAGCATCGCCTGGATCTTCTCCCGCTCCACCGGCCGCCAGGGCTGGTAGAAGCGGATCGAGCGGCGCACGCCGATGACCTCCTTGAACTCCACGTGCTCTCCTCTCTCGTCAGTCGGAGTGCCAGCGCTTCATGTGCTCGCGGATCGCCGGGGTCACCGACGACCCGTCGTAGAACTGCTCGTAGAACGCCTCGTCGACGTGGTGGATGACCGCGCCGAAGTTGCACTGCATCGGGTTGAAGTAGACCGGGCACTGCCCGTAGCGCTCGACGCAGTAGTCGATGTAGGCGACCGTGGCCTCCTTGGCCCAGTCGGAGATCTGGATCGAGGGGTCGTCGACGATCTTGCGCGCGACGTCGGCCTTGAACGGGCCGCCGTGCGTGAGGATCCAGTTCTGGTCGCTCTTGCTCATGGTCCCCGTGGGGCCGTACTTCTCCTCGAGCATCTGCGCCATCACCGAGGCGCCGTCCGGGTAGCGCGGCGACGGCACGTACGTCGCCTCCTTGATGCCCTCGACGCCGAACACCTTCAGCGCCCCGCTCGCGGCCGGCGCCCGCTCGTTGAGCGGCTCGGCGCGGAACTGCAGCCCCTTGGCGACGTCCGGGAACGCGCCCATCAGCACGTCGTCGAAGTAGCCGCAGAAGATCCAGTTGCCGAGCCCGATCGCCTCGGCCGCCAGGCGCATGTTCTGCACCATCGAGCCCGCGGGGTACGTCTCCACCTGGAACATGAACTGCTCGAACTGGCTGATCGCGAGCGGGAACTCGAGCTTGCCCTCCTCCACCCACTTCCCGACGCCCGCCGGCTCGCCGGTCTGGTCGTCGACGAAGTACAGGTGCCAGGCGTCGAAGATGTTCAGCATCACGCTGAAGTACAGCCAGCCGATGTCGGTGATCGGGATGAACCAGGTCTGGCCGTCGCGGTTGAGGTTGAACTGGTAGGGCCCGAACAGCGACGCGTTCGGCGCGCCGGGCGCGCGCGTCGCCCAGTCGAAGTCGGGCCGGTGGTCGAGCACCTGGTGCAGCCCGCTGCGGTACCAGTCGAGGACCTTCTCGTAGTCCTCCTCGCCCTGGATCTCGACCATCCGGGAGCGCTCCTTGCCCGGGTCGTAGATGAACGCGCCCTCGTCCTTGATGATCAGCAGGTCGGTGCCGAACGAGTTGCCCGGACCGGCCGCGGTGCGCCCCGCCAGCCATGCCAGCTCGTGGAATCCGCCGTGGATCGCGATGTCCCAGTGCACCATCCCGTTCGGGCCGCATGCCGCCCAGGCGACGATCGCCTCCTCGACCTCGCTCAGCGGCAGGACCGCGTGTTCGGACGCGAACGCAAGCGGCCCGCGCTCCTGCACGATCGACCGGCCCGTCGCCGAGCGCTCCTCGGGCTCGCCGCTCTCGATCGAGTAGCCGCGGGCAACTCGGCGGCTGCGAAGCGTTGCCAGGAGCTGAGGCAGGCTCCTCGTCTCCTCGAAGAACGTGCGCAGCTGGCGCTGCTGCGCGGCGGTCGGTGCGTCGGTGACGGCCATCGTCTCCTCCTCGTGACCCGTCCGTATGTGGTGATGCAGCCTCGTCCGCGATCCTACTCCCTCGGTCGCGTCATCCCAGTTACGCTCGGAGGCGCTTGCCCACCGTCCACGGCCTCGAATTCGCCTACGCCCTGTACGCGCTGCCGCCGGGCCGCCTGCCGTTCGGCCGCTGGCGGTGGGAGCTCTGGCACGGGGCGAACCTGATCGCCGCCGGCTGGCGGCTGGCGCGTCCCGACGCGGGCCGCGCGCTGCGCCTGCAGGCGCTCGAGTTCGGCTACCGGCTGTTCGGGCTGCCGGTGCCGGCCCGCGACAGCCGGCTGGCGCGCGGGGATCTCCAGCCCGGCACCACCGAGCGCCTCGCGATCGGGCCGATCACGTGCCTGCTCGTCCCCCGCGCGCTCGAGCGCCCGTGACCTGATCGTCTCCCCCGACGGATGACGCGCGCTGCGGTACACCTGACGTCGGCCGAGGGCGAAACCTAACGCCGACGGCACGTTCGAGCCCGCGCCCGCCGAGGTGCGCTGCCCGCGGCGCAGCCCGCAGAGCGGGGCGGCGTTCAAGTTCTGGCACCCCGACCTCGTGACCCTGCATGTGTGGGTCTGGTACCCGAACCCGAGCGGCATCTTCGAGGGCGAGAATCCGCTGGTGGCGCCGTTCAACGATCGCGGCGCCCGAGCTCGCGCTTCTCGGCGCGGCTCAGCTTGCGGCCGCGCTTGAGCGTGCTGCCGCCCATCAGCGACACCATCCGGATGCGCACGAGCGGCCCGCCGGGGTCGGGCCGCTCGACGCCCACGCGCGAGTCGTTGCCGCCCATCAGCGCGAAGTCGGACACCTCGACGTTGAGGCCGTCGGGCACGCGGATCTCCGAGCCGCCCATCAGCGAGAACACGAGGATGTCGATCTCGTCGTCGGCCAGCTCGGCGTCGTTGAGGTCGAGGTTGCTGCCGCCCATGATGTTGATCACCCGGCAGTGGCGGGCGACCCGCCAGCGGCCCTTGCGGTCGTGCCCGCCCATGACCGAGACGAGCCAGGCCGTGCCGCCCTCGCCGCGGCGGACGGGCAGCCGCCGCCCGGCGGCCCCCTCGCCGGCGGCGGGGACGTCCGCGGTGAGCCGCTCCAGCTCGGTCTGCGTGCGCGACTCGTAGACGGTGTTCAGGCGCTCCTCGAGCTCCTCGACCGTGAGGCGCCCCTCGCCCGCCGCGCGGCGCAGCGTCTCGGCCGTGCGCTCGCGGTCGGCGTCCGAGGCCCGCAGCTCGGGCAGGCGGTCGGGATCGGTCATCGGCGACACAGCGTAGAGTCGCGGCCCATGGGGCGCATCACGCTGCATCAGGGCGACATCACGACCGACTCCGAGGCCGACGCGATCGTCAACGCCGCGAACTCCAGCCTGCTCGGCGGCGGCGGCGTGGACGGCGCGATCCACCGCGCGGCGGGGCCGGAGCTGCTGGAGGAATGCCGGCCGCTCGGCGGCTGCGAGACCGGCGACGCGAAGATCACCGGCGCCGGGCGGCTGCCCATGAAGCACGTCATCCACGCCGTCGGGCCGGTCTGGCACGGCGGCGGGCGCGGCGAGCCGGAGCAGCTCGCCTCCTGCTACCGGCGCGCGGTCGAGCTCGCGGACGAGCACGGCTGCGCGCGGGTCGCCTTCCCGGCGATCTCGACCGGCGTCTACGGCTACCCGCTCGATCAGGGCGCGCGCGTCGCGATCGACGCCACGCGCGCGGCCCTGGAGGCGCACCCGGGCGTGGAGGAGGCGCGCTTCTGGCTGTTCGACCGCCGCGCGTACGAGGCGTTCGAGGCGGCCCTGACGTGAACGGCGCCGAGGGCGTCCTGCGCACGCTCGCGGCGGGCGGCGTGCGCGTCTGCTTCGCCAATCCCGGCACGTCGGAGATGCACCTCGTGGCGGCGCTCGACCGCGTGGCGGAGGTGCACGGCGTGCTGACGCTGTTCGAGGGCGTCGCCTCGGGCGCGGCCGACGGCTACGCCCGCATGGACGGCGCGCCCGCGGCGACGCTGCTGCACCTCGGCCCGGGGCTCGGGAACGCGTTCGCGAACCTCCACAACGCCTACAAGGCGCGGATGCCGCTGGTGAACCTGGTCGGCGACCACGCGGTGCTGCACCGCCCGCTCGGCGCCCCGCTGACGAGCGACATCGAGGGGATCGCGCGGCCGGTCTCGCACTGGCTGAGGACCGCGCGCGACGCACGCTCGGCGCCCACCGACGCCGCCGCGGCGCTCGCCGCGGCGCGCGCGGGCGGCGTGGCCACGCTGATCCTGCCGGCCGACGCCGGCTGGGGCGAGAGCGCCGGCGTCGCGCCGCCGGTGGAGCCGCGCCGGCCGGCGGCCGTGCCCGAGGAGGCGGTGGAGCAGGCGGCGCGCGCGCTGCGCTCCGGCGGGCCGTGCGCGCTGCTCCTGGGCGGCGCGGTCACGCGCGAGGCGGGGCTGCGCGCGGCCGCGCGGGTCGCGGCGGCCACCGGCGCGCGCGTGGTGCGCGACACGTTCCCGGCCCGGCTCGAGCGCGGCGGCTCGCGCCCGCGCGCGGAGCCGCTGCCCTACCTCACCGAGATGGCGGTCGACGCGCTCGCCGGCCTGCGCACGCTGGTGCTGGTCGGCGCGCGGGCCCCGGTCGCATTCTTCGCCTACCCGGACAAGCCGAGCCTGCTCGCCGCGCCGGAGACCGAGATCGTCGCGCTGGCGGGCCCGGAGGAGGACGCGCTCGGCGCGCTGGAGGCCCTGGCCGACGCACTCGGGGCGGGCGAGCCGGATCCGCCCGCGGCCGTGCCGCCCCCGGAGCTGCCGGACGGCGGCCCGCTCACGTACGAGACGCTCGCCGCCGCCGTCGGCGCCCTGCTGCCGGAGGGCGCGATCGTCGTCGACGAGGCCGTCACCGCGTCCTTCCTGCTCGTCCCGCAGACCGCCGGCGCGCCGCCGCACGACTGGCTCTTCATCACCGGCGGCTCGATCGGCTGGGGCCTGCCGGTCGCCACCGGCGCCGCGGTCGCCTGCCCCGACCGCCCGGTGCTGTGCCTGGAGGGCGACGGCTCGGCGATGTACACGATCCAGTCGCTGTGGACGCAGGCCCGCGAGGGGCTCGACGTCACGACGGTGATCGTCGCCAACCGCTCCTACGCGATCCTCGGCTTCGAGCTCGCGCGGGTCGGCGCCGAGGGCGGCGCTGCCGCCAAGGACCTGCTCGAGATCGGCCGCCCGGACCTCGACTTCACGGGACTGGCGCGGGCGATGGGGGTCCCGGCGCGGCGCGCCGAGGACGTCGCGAGCCTCGCCGCCGCGCTGCGCGAGGCGCTGTCCGAGCCCGGACCGCACCTCGTCGAGGCGGTCCTGTGACCGGTCTGCGCGCGCTCGTGACCGGCGGCGCGTCCGGCATCGGCGCCGCCGCGGCGGCGCTGCTGCGCGAGCGGGGCGCGCGGGTGGCGGTGCTCGACCGCGACGTCTCCGGCGTGCCGGAGGGTGTCGTGGCGGTACGCGCCGACGTGGGCGACGCCGGCGCGGTGGAGGCGGCGGTGGCGGAGGCGGTCGCGCGGTTGGGCGGGCTCGACGTCCTCGTCAACAACGCGGGCATCGGCGCGCAGGGGACCGTGTCGGACAACTCGGACGAGGAATGGCACCGGGTGTTCGACGTCAACGTCGTCGGGATGGTGCGCGTCGCACGGGCGGCGCTCGCGCACCTGCGCGAGTCGGAGCACGCGGCGATCGTCAACACGTGCTCGGTCGCGGCCACCGTCGGGCTGCCGCAGCGGGCGCTCTACAGCGCCACCAAGGGCGCGGTGCTGTCGCTCACGCTGGCGATGGCCGCCGACCACCTGCGCGAGGGCGTGCGGGTGAACTGCGTGAACCCGGGCACGGCCGACACGCCGTGGGTCGGGCGTCTGCTCGACGCCGCCGAGGATCCGGAGGCGGAGCGGGCGGCGCTCGAGGCGCGCCAGCCGATGGGCCGGCTGGTCACGGCCGAGGAGGTCGCCGAGGCGATCGTCTATCTCGCGAGCCCGGCGTCGGCGTCGACCACCGGCACCGTGCTCGGCGTGGACGGCGGGATGCAGACCCTGCGACTGCGTTAGAGCACGCCCTGCTCGGCCAGCTCGGCGAGCACGCGGCGGCGGCGGAACGGGCCCGCGGAGGCGATCCGCTGGAGCGCGATGCGGCGGCTGCGCGCCTCGGTCCGCGCCGTGTCGAGCTCCTCCCGCATGTCCTGGGCGTCGGCCCGGCAGGCGTCGAGCGCGGCGCGCAGCTCGATCGCGTCGGCCCGGGCGGCGTCGACAGCGGTGCGGAGCTCGGCGGCATCGGCCTGGGACGCCTCCAGCTCGCGGCGCAGCGCAGCGAGCTCGCCCGGCGGCGCCTCCTCCAGCACGTGCGTCATCAGCGGATTGCGGCGCGACTCCCCGCGCGGGCTCAACGCCTTGCGGAGGTCCTGCGCGGAGATGTGCGGCTCGCTGTGGTGATCCGACTCGCTCATGCCGCGACTTTCGCGGCGCGCGCCAGGCTTCCTGCCGGTGTTCAGCGCTCGGCGTCGTACGCCGCGACGAGCCGCTTCGGCGCGTGCAGCCGCCACGCGTCCTCGATCAGCTCGGCGAGCTCCGCGGGATCGACGGCCTCGAGCCGCACGAGCACGGCCGGATAGCCGTCGTAGTGCGGCGTCGAGAAGAACACGTCCGGCTGCCCCTGCAGGAGCGCCTCGCGGTCGCCGAGGTCGATCACGCGCAGCACGAGCGCGTCCGGATTGGTGCGCAGGCGGCACATGAACTTGCCGCGGACCTTCAGCGCGGGCGTCCCGTAGGACGTCGTGAGCTCGACATCCGGGAAGCGGGTTCCGATTGCGACGACGTCGTCCCAGGTAGGCATGCGGGGAACCTACGCGATCAGGGCGATCGGGCGGACCGGCGAGCCCGTGCCGCCGCGCAGCTTCAGCGGCAGGCACACGAACGCGAACTCGCGGACGCCGTCGGCGGCCAGCTCCTCGAGGTAGAGCGACTCGATGACGCGGATGCCCGGACGACGATCTCTCAACCCCCCGGCGGCGCGGGCCGATGTACTGCGCGATGGATCGCCGCCTCCTGCTCGCCGTGCCGCTGTGCGCGCTCCTGATCGCCCTGTGGGGGGCTCACCACCGCGCCGGCGCGAGCGACGGGCCGGAGATCACGCCCGCGGTCCGCGCGGCCGGACTGCGGCTCGCCCCCGAGGTGGCGCCGCGCGACCGCGAGTGGGTGCAGGCCGCGATCGCGAGGGCGCGGCCCGAGGCGCGCCAGCTGATCGACGCCGTCGACGGGCTCGTCGAGGTCCGCACCGTCAGCGAGCACGGCCCCTGGGTCGGACTGATGGAGCCGACCGGGCCGCAGTCCTACCGGATCACGTTCGACATCTCCTACCTGGACGGCGACGAGAAGCTCACGCGCGACCAGGCGGTGCTCCACGAGCTCGGGCACGTGATCTCCGCCGCCCTCGTGGATCCGGCGCTGCGCGACCGCCTCGCCGCCTCGATCCCGACCACCGGCCAGTGCTTCGTCGCCGAGAGCGGCGACTGCGCGGTGCCCGAGGAGCGCTTCGCCGACACGTTCGCGAAGTGGGCGCTGCGCGGCGCGGTGTCCTCCGTCGCCGGGTACGGCGTGGCGGCCCCGGCCTCGCTCGAGGACTGGGGCGCCCCGCTCGCTGCGCTCGCCGTTCAGGTCACGGCGTCGTCGTCGACAACGTGAGCACCAGCGTCTTCGCGTAGCTGCCCGTCCGCAGCGGGTCGGTCGCCCTGATCGACTGCCTGAGGCCGCGTCGTTGCTGACCGGCGCCGACCAGCTCGCCAGCGCCAGCGGGCCGGCTCCGAGCGGCGCGACCGCGCCCGCCCCTTCGCCTGCAGCGCCTGCGGGAGCGAGAACGACCCGTTGACGAGGTGTCCGGTGGCGGTCGGGCTCGGGTCCGTCACGCTCAGCGCCGCGTCGCCCGCGGTGGAGACCACGTACGGTGCCGCCGACGGTCCCGGAGTCCCCTGCCGGCTGCGAGCACGCCTGCGCGTACGGCGACCCGCATCTGTGCCCTCCTCGGCTTCCTGGACCCGGCGCCGTTTATACACCCGAACGGGTTTCAACTTCGTAAGTATTTGCCGCGGAAGCGAAACCGCTCAGGCGACGACGCGGACCTCGCACTCGCGCTTGCGCAGCGCCTCGATCACCGCGGGGTCGGCCGACTCGCCGGTGATCACGAGGTCGAGCTCCTCGATCGGGCACAGGTGGGCGAGCTCGACGCGGCCGATCTTGCTCCCGTCCGCGAGCACGACGCGGCGCCCGGCGGCGCGGAGCATCCGCTTCTTGACCTCCGCCTCGGCGAGGTTGATGTTCGTGACGCCGCCCACGGGGTCGACGCCGTTGCAGCCCAGGAACAGCGTGTGGACCTTGATCTGGTCGAGGATCAGCGACGCCATCGGATCCACCAGCGAGTGCTGCAGCGGCCGCAGGGTCCCGCCGAGCAGGACGACCGTGATCCGCGGGGAGGCGGCCTCGAGCGCGAGGGCCGTCTTCAGGCCGTTCGTGAAGACGACGACGTTTCTCAGCTCGGTACGGGCGGTCAGCGCGCGTGCGGCGGCGGCGGCGGTGGTGGTGGTGGTGGTGCCGACGTCCATCAGCACCGCCTCGCCGTCGCGCACGAGCTGCGCGGCGGCCTGGGCGATCGCGACCTTCTCATCCGCGAAGCTCGGCTCGGACTCCTCGAACGGGCGCTCCTTGTCCGGGATCGTGCGCGGGATCGCGCCGCCGCGGATGCGGCGGACGTCGCCGCGCTCGGCGAGCGCGGCCAGGTCACTGCGGACCGTGACCTCGGAGATCCCGAACCGCTCGCTCAGCTCGCCGACGCGCACATAGTCGCGCTCGCGGATGACGGCGAGCATCCGGTCGCGCCGCACGTCGGCGCCCACACGCGCCTCGCCGTTGCCGGCCGGCGACTGCGCGTCTGGCTTCGCCATCTCGGGCGTGAGTGTAAACAGCTTTCGAAGCCGAAAGGCAACGTCGTAACCCGGCCTGGGCGTGGCGCGGGCGAACTGCTGGCAGGTGAGGGCGAGCCCGGATCGGCGGAGCGGGATCGAGCATCGCCGTTCAGGGGAGCCCGGGGCGGCGCGCCTCACGAATCGATCATCGCCGCGTGGGGGTGACGCAAGTAACTGTCGGTATGCGACACCTGGTTGCGTCACCCCCCGGGGATCACCGATCGAGCGTGAGCGATCGCGCGCGTCCGGGCGGTGCGCGCGACTCCGCCGCCCTCGCCCGATCACCGGCGCGGCGCGGCCCGGCTCGACCGGCTCCTCACCTGCCCGAAATTCGCCCGACCCGCCACCCGGCCGGAACCGGCCCACTCGGCGCGCCCAGGTCCGACCCGCTCCCCACCTGCCCGAAGCTCGCCTGACCCGCCTACCCCGCGACGCGCCTGACGGTCCCGTTAGGTCGACTTCCGACCAGTTTCGCTTCCGTGACCGCCGCGGTCCGGTTACGGTCGACCGGACCATGCGCGTCAACGACGATTCGAGGGCGTGACCGCGACCGCGGCCCGGCCCACCGCCCCGCCCGCGGCGCTGCCGCGCCAGCGGCGGTGGCTCCTGCTGGGCCCGGCGCTCCTGCTCGCCGCGGTCGGCGTGCTGCTGCTCGCGGTGCCGCCGAGCAAGCCGCCGCCGTCGGTGGTGGTCCGCGTTCCGGGACATCCCACGGGCCTGGTGGCGACCGGCGGGCAGGTGTGGGTGGCCGCGCAGCGCTCCGGCGCGGTGTGGGTCCTCGACGCGAAGTCCGCCCGGCCGGCCGGGCGCCCCGTGCGGACCGGCGGCGCGCCCGCGCGGCTCGCGGTGGGCGCCGGCGGCGTGTGGGCGGCGGACGTCTCCCGGGGCGCGCTCGTCCCGGTCCAGCGCGACCCGACCCGGGTGTTCGCGCCCGTGCAGATCGGCGCAGACGCCAGCGACGTCGCGCTGTCCGCGGGGGCGGTGTGGGTGGCCAGCTCGGCCGAGGACAGCGTGCGCGCGCTCGAGCCCGGCGGAGCGGTGCGGAAGCTGCCGATCGGTGACGCCCCCGTGGCGCTCGACGCCGACGAGCGCCGGGTCGCTGCTGCGGAGTCCGGGTCCGGGAGCGTCGCGGTGATCGACGCCGCCCGCCGGCGCCTGATCGGACGCGTGCGAGTCGGCGGCGAGCCGGCCGACGTCGCTATCGCCGGCGAATCGGCATGGGTGGCCGACGCCGCCCGCGGCCGGGTGGTGCGCGTCGATCTGCGCATGGGCCGCATGGACGGCCGCGGGATCGCGGTCGGGCGCCGGCCGGTCGCCCTCGCCGCCGCCGGGAACGACGTCTATGTCCTCTGCACCGGCGACCGCACGCTCGTGCACCTGGACGGCCGCCGCGGCGCGGTCAGCTCGCGCCGCCGCGTCGGAGGCGACCCGGCCGCGGTCGCGGTCGACTCCCGCTACGTCTGGGTGGCCGACGCCGGCGACGACACGGTGACCCGCTTTGCCCGCTGAGCCCCCTCTGCGGCGCTGCGTGCTCGCGGCCGTCATGTGCCCCGCGGTCGGCGGCCTCGGCGGGCTGCTCGCCGCCGCCGACGACATCCACGCCATGCAGCGCGAACCTTAAGGGGGTCAGACCCCTTTTAGGTTCGGCTCGGCGGCGGAGGAGGAGGAGGCGGCGGCGGCGGCGGCGGCGGCGGCGCCGACGTCGACCGTGTCGTGGTCGGCAGCCAGAGCTGGGCGGAGTCGCTACTCGGCGGCGCCGACTGCGGCGGCGGCGACGCAGCCGGCGCGGGGCGCGCGCGGGGCGGCGGCGACGCAGCCGCCGCGGGGCGCGCCGGGGCCGGCGCTGGACGGGGGCCCTCGGCGCGGCGTCGCGCCGGGCGGAGTGCGAGCGCGGCCATCGCAGTGGCGCCGGCGAGCGCCAGCACGCCGAGGCCGGCGATCACCGGCGAGCGGCCGCCGTTGTCCGGCGCGAGTGGCGCGCCGGCGGCGGTGCGGCTCGGAGGCGGCTCGTAGAGCTGCGGCGGGAGATCCGCGGGGCCCTGCGCCCCGGCCGCCGGCGCCGCGGCGCCGGCCGCGATCGCGACGGCGGCGACGACCGCCCGCAACAGGCGGCCGGTCCCGATCCGTGGGCTGCGCGCGCGCATCCGCGGCCGATCGTAGTCCGCCCCCGGCCCCGCCGGCCAGGTCCGTCGTACAGGTTCCGCGCCGCGACGCGGCCCGCGCCCGCCGGCCAGGAACGTCGTCCAGGTTCTCCGCCGCGACGCGGCCCGCGCCCGCCGGCCAGGAACGTGCTCGGCGAGAGCCGCACCTATTCGTTCGAGCGCATCACGCTCGCGATCCGCCTGATCGTCAACGGCGCGCGCTTCATCGCCACGAACCCCGACCCCACCGGTCCGAGCGTCGAGGGCCCACTGCCGGCCACCGGCTCCGTGGCGGCGCTGATCAGCCGCGCGACCGGCGTGATGCCCTACTACGTCGGCAAGCCGAACCCGCTGATGATGCGCTCCGCGCTGAACGCGATCGACGCCCACTCGGAGACGACCGCGATGATCGGCGACCGCATGGACACCGACGTCGTCTCCGGGCTGGAGGCCGGCCTGGAGACGATCCTCGTCCTGACCGGCGTCACCACGCGCGACGGGGCCGAGCGCCACGCCTCGCGCATCGTGGACTCCGTCGCCGACCTCGCCGACGAGCTGAGCTAAGCCCCCGCCAGCGAGCGGCGCATGAACTCCTTGCCGCGCTCGAGGTGCGCGACGACCTCGCGCTCGGCGGCGTCGGCGTCGCCGCGCTCGACGATCGCCTCGTGCTCGCCCGTGGTGGTCTTGATCCACTCCGGCTCGCGCTGGAGGATCGTGGACACCACGCGGGCGCGCTTGTCGTGCTGCGTCTGCATGGCGCTGGATCTCCGCGTTGCCCGCGATCTCCGCCAGCCGCTCGTGCAGCGCGGCGTCGAGCTCCGCGGATGACCCAGCTCTCCAGCGCGATCCGGAAGTCGTAGTAGTCGACGATCTCGGCCTCGCTCAGCTCGCGCAGGCGCACCCCGCGCTGGGGCAGGATCTCGACGAGCCCGT
>JBIOTP010000002.1:0-3730 GCA_044865965.1 Solirubrobacteraceae bacterium | reverse complement strand
AAGGAGCACCATGGCCGGACTCACACTCAGCCCAGGAATCAACAGCATCGTCTCGATGGGCGCGGGTGTCCAAGCGCGGGGGGACGCCCACGTGGCGCACTGCTCGCGCGGCCGCAATGGCGAGTCTGGCGCTGGCCTGGAGCCAACGGGCTGACATGGCCTACACGAGGGCGCAACTCCGGGAAGCAGTGGAGCGGGCGGGAGACGAACACTGGCACGCCCTGATTCGGCATCATGAGGATGCCTATCCGGCGAGCCGCCCCACCCCGGGCGATGTCTGCCGGGCCGAGGCCGAGCGGCTTAACCAGCTCGGGCTCGGCGATGCCGACGAGCTCACGCTGGTCGAGACCCGCGTCGAGCGCACCGATTCCACCATTAGCATCGTTCACCTCTTCGAGTACGGACCTCACAAGGCTCGCCTGCTGACGGAGCCGTTCGAGGGATACGGAGGCGAAGAAGGTGAAGAGAGTGAAACGTAAAGAGTCCTGCGCCACTGTGGCGGCTGCTGGACTTCAGCGACACGCTCGCCGCGACCCAGCGCGCCGGCCTGGAAGGCGCGCTGCACGCCAGCGGGCTGCTCGATGCGTGGGTCACCCCGGACGGGGATCTACTCGACGTCGACGGCGACACGTTCGCGCTCCCCGCCGGCGGCGACAGCGATCTCACCGCGTGGCTGACACTGGTGGAGGACGGCGGCGTCCCCGCGACGGTCACCGCCGCGATCCTCGCCGCGATCGGCTGCGCGGAACGCGACGCCGCCGACGGTCCGCAGCCGGTCGCCGTCGCGCTCGACGGCTCCTTCCGGGTCGGGCCAGCGGCCGGCCAGCACGCTAAGCCGGCCGCGCAGTTCATCGGCGCCGCCGCGCGCGAGCAGGACCGCCGCCGCCGGATCGCCGAGCTGACCGCGGCGATCGGCGAGCCCGACGGGGAGATCACCGTCGCCGACGAGCGGCTCGCCGCGCTCACCGCCCGCCGCGAGAACCTCGACGCCGAGCTTGATGCGCTGCCCGCCGACGACCACGTCCGCTCCGCGCACCGCGCTCTGCGCGAGGTTACGCGCCGCTGCGCAGAGGCGCGCGCCACCGCCACGACGGCGAGGGCGGCCAGGAGCCGGTGCGTGTCGGCACGCACTCGCGGAAGAGATCGAAGCGCACCAGCGGCTGCTCTCCGAGGAGGAGGAGCGCACGTTCGAGGAGTTCCTGTTCAACGGCCTGGCCAGCCACCTGCGCGAACGGATCCTCAACGCGCACCAGCTCGTCGAGAAGATCAACAAGGCGATCGCCGGCTGCCGCACGTCCTCCGGGATCGCCGTCGACCTCGTGTGGCGAGCCGACTTCCTGATCACGAGCCACGAGCTGTGGTGCAGCGAGCCCGAGCTCGACCGGCTGTCGATCTACCACCTGCACCGCGAGCCGGGCTCGCCGGCGTCGGCGCCGTCCAGTTCCTCTGGGACGGGCGCACGAGGATGGAAGTCGCCGACGCGGCATGACCGCGGCCGCGTAGCTGGACCAGCCCGACCTCGCGCGCCTGTGGGAGGCCGCGCGCGAGCGCTTCGAACGCAATGGCGGCGCGCGCGGCACCGCGCGCGTGACCGGCCTGACCGAACGCGAAGCCGCGCTGTTCGACGGCCTGCACGACCCGGACCGCCGACGCGGCGCGCCGCTGCACGCGGGCGGCACGTTCACGATCCCCTCGCCAAGCTCGACGAGCGACTGCGCGCCCGGCCTGGCGTCACGCTTGGAAGCCACCGGCGGGCCGCTGCGCGACCGGCGCGCAGAACGCGCCGCCGCGCAGGCCGACACTGCCGGGCTGTGGGAACGCGCCGCCGCGCACCCTGCCGCGGCCCGGCCGGAGGTCGCCCAGTGGGTCGAGTCCGTGCGCCGCCACGGCACGCTGACCCGCGCGGTCCCCGGCGGCGCCGAGCAACGCTGGCGGGTGCTCGACGCCGCCCTGACCGTGATCGGCTCGCTGCCCGCGGACGGAATCGAGCTCTCGCGCTGGCCAGCGAACTCGCCGGGGACACGCACGCGCTCGACTGCGGCACTCCGACCGATAACCTGACCGCGGCTGGCGTCGCATTCGTCCTCGGCCGCGAACGGCCCGCGACCGCGGCGGGCTGGCGGGCGGTGTGGGTGGCTGCCGGGGTGCTGTGCAACGCGTTGTCGTGCACCGTTCTTACCTACGGACTGGACCCGCTCGATGCGCACGAGGTCGCCGCGGCCACGCGCGCGATGACCGCGATCCGCGAACCGCATGTGTCACCCTGCGCGCCCTGTCCAGACGCCCGCTGACGATCCGCGCGCAGCCGGTGTTCATCAGCGAGAACCCCGCGGTCGTCTCCTACGCCGCCGAACGCGAGCTCGCCGCCGTTGTCGTGGTCTGTTGCAGCGGCTGGCCCGAACACCGCTGTCGCGCGGCTGCTGCGCCAGCTGAGCTCCTGCGGCTGGCCGCTGCGCGCCCAGGATGACCTCGACCGGGACGGTGTACGGATTCACCGCCACCTCGTGCACGCGCACGGCGCAGCCTCTTGGCGCTACGACATGAGCACCTACCAGGCCGGACTGCGGCGGGCGCACCCCGGGGACGCCGTCGGCTCGCCGACGACGGCGTGCCGCTCAGCACGCCGCTGACACAGGCGATGTTCAACGCCGGCGCCCCGGTCTACGAAGAGGACGTCCTGGCCCTGCTCGAACGGACCTCCTCCCGCAGCCCGCCCCATCCGCAGTCGCGTAGCGCGCAACGGTACCCACCGGGTACCGGGCTGAGCCCCGAGCCGACGATGCTTGCCTGGGTGCGGTGTCACCGCGACAGGCGCCGTACCGAGCTCTGCGGGGAGGGCGCCCTTGTCGGACTCGAACCGGTGACCCCTTCCCTTGCGCCGGGAAGTGGTCGTCGGATCCGCTCCGAGAACGAGTAAATCGCGCTGTGGCGCGATTTTTAGAGCCCTCTGCCGGACTCGAACCGGCGACCCCTTCCTTACCATGGCGGTCCGGCCATGCCGCGGAAGCCTCTCCAGACGGCCAAAGCCGCTGGACAAGCCGCGAATCGGGTTGCCGCAGCACGCCGTAGCGACCGGCACGTTTCGACATTCTCCGTTACCCACTGGGTACCCGGCCGAGGACGGCGTTCCGCGCACGGGGCCGAACCTTCGGGCGGCCACCGTGCCTACTGCTCATGCGCGCAACCGCGCCACGACATCGGGAGCCGCCGTGCCCACGAGTAGCCTCGCCGGCCGACACGCCCGCGATGCCCTTTCCCACGCTGCAGCACGACGGCGAGAACGGCCGTGCCCGGGCATAGGGCCATGGCCGCGAATGGCGGCGAACAGCGTGACTGCGGGGGCCGACAAGAACGCCTAAGCCCGGATCCACCGTTGGGCTGGTTGGGATGGGCTGAATCGACGGCGGAAGGGTCGGGCGCGCGGCGGTGAGGGCGACCGCGGTGCTGGTCGCTGTCGGCGGCGGTGTCGGCGTTCGCGCGAGGGGCGTTTGGTCGTGTCTGCGGGCAGCCGGCGCTGCGGCCGCGGCCCTGCGCGCGCTGCCCGTGCCCGGCCGCCGCTCAATGGAGGGGACTGCGGGCGGTCGGATCACGACGCCGGGGCTGGGACGGCAGTGCGCCGGCCCGAAGGGACCCCGCGCCCGGGAGGCGACGGATGGCGGAGGGTACTCGGAGCGTCGCCGCGTGCCCGCACGCGGCCCGCGAGCGACCGCGTAGGAGCCGTTCTGCGGCC
>JBIOTP010000001.1:0-4616 GCA_044865965.1 Solirubrobacteraceae bacterium | reverse complement strand
GACCGCCACGCCCGTCGCGACGACGACGCCGGTCGCGACCGCCACACCCGTTCCCACCGCGACCCCCATCCCGACCGCCGCCCCGGCCGGCGGCGCCGCCGTTCCTCAGGGTTAGCCCGGTGCGGCTGATCGAGCGCCGGATCGGGCTCCTGTTCGCGGCCTTCCTCGTCCTGCTGCTGATCGGCGCCGGCAAGGCGGCGTGGCTCGGCGTCGTGAAGGCCGGCACGCTCAAGCACGCGGCCGCCACCCAGCAGGAGGCGGACATCACGATCCCCGCCCGCCGCGGCTCGATCGTCGACGCCAACGGGACCGACCTCGCGGTGTCCGAGCCCGCGGTCGACGTCGCGGCGACCCCCTACCTGATCAAGGACGCGCCTGCGGTCGCCGCCCGCCTGGCGCCGCTGCTCGGACGGCCCGAGGACGAGCTCCTGCGCCAGCTCGCCCGCCACGACACGGGCTTCGCGTATCTGGCGCGGCACGTCCCCGCCGGCCGCGCCCAGAAGATCGAGAAGCTCGAGATCGAGGGGCTCGAGCTGATCCCGCAGTACCGCCGCACCTACCCCCGCGGCTGGATGGCTTCGCAGCTGCTCGGCGCCGTCGGCACCGACGGCCAGGGCCTCGGCGGGCTCGAGTACTCGCTCGACCCGCGCGTGCGCGGCAGCGACGGCGAGCGCCGCCTGGTCAAGGACGCGCTCGGGAACCCGATCGAGATGCGCGACACGAAGCGCGCCGTCCCGGGCGCAGACGTCCGCCTCACGCTCGACGCCAACCTCCAGGACCGGGCGGAGGAGGTGCTCGCCCAGGTCGGGCTCACGTGGCAGCCCAAGGGCGCGACCGCGATCGTCATGGACCCCCGCACCGGCGCAATCCTCGCGCTCGCGAACTGGCCGCGAGTGAACGCCAACGCCCCCCGCGACGCGCCCGACTACGCACGCGCCAACCGCGCCATCTCCGACACCTACGAGCCCGGGTCGACGTTCAAAGCGTTCACGGTCGCGGCCGCGCTGCAGGACGGCAAGGTGACGCCGAGCACGCCGTTCAACCTCCCGCCGATCCTCAACGTGGCCGACCGCCAGATCCACGACGCCGAGGACCACGGGTACGAGACGCTGACCACCAGCGGCATCCTCAAGCAGTCGTCGAACATCGGCGCCGTGATGATCGGCCAGCGGGTCGGGGCCGACGGCTTCGACGCCTGGATCCACCGCTTCGGCTTCGGCAAGCCGACCGGCGTCGATCTGCCCGGAGAGGAGGCGGGCATCGTCCTCCCGCGCGCGCGCTACTCCGGCGCCACGATGGGCAATCTCCCCATCGGCCAGGGCATCGCGGTGACGCCGATGCAGATGACCGCCGCCTACGCCGCGATCGCCAACGGCGGCATCCTGCGCCCCCCGCACATCGTGGCCGCCGTCGGCGGGCGCCGGACGCGCGTGCCGAAGGGCCGGCGCGTGATCTCCCAGGCGACGGCGGCGTCGCTGCGCTCGATGCTCGAGGGCGTCTTCGGGCCGGGCGGCACCGCCTCCGGCGCCTCGATCGAGGGCTATCACCTCGCCGGCAAGACCGGCACGGCGCAGAAGCCGGTGCCGGGCGGTTACTCGAAGGACAAGTACGTCGCCTCGTTCGTCGGCTTCGCTCCGGCGCGGAACCCGAAGCTGCTCGCCGCGGTAGTGGTCGACGAGCCCGAGGGCCAGATCTACGGCGGCCAGGTCGCCGCGCCCGCATGGCGGCAGATCGTCAACTTCGCGCTCAGCTACCTGAAGATCGCGCCAAGCTGATCGCTGTGCAGCCCGTCATCCACGTCCGCGGCCTCGTCAAGCGCTACGGGTCGCTCGAGGCGGTCCGTGGCCTGGATCTCGACGTCCACGCCGGCGAGGTCGTCGCCGTGCTCGGGCCCAACGGCGCAGGCAAGACGACGACGGTCGAGATCCTCGAGGGGTTCCGGACGCGCGACGGCGGCGAGGTGAGCGTGCTGGGCGAGGATCCGCGGCGTGCGCCGACCGCGTGGCGGTCGCGCATCGGCGTCGTGCTGCAGGAGTCCGAGCCGCCGCGGCTGCTCACGGTCACCGAGGCGCTCGAGATGTTCCGCGGCTACTTCCCGCGCCCGCGCGAGGTGGGGGAGACGATCGCCCAGGTCGGCCTCGCGCCGCAGGCCGGCCAGCGCGTGGGCAAGCTGTCCAGCGGCCAGCGGCGGCGGCTCGACGTCGGCCTGGCGCTCGTCGGCGACCCGGAGCTGCTGTTCCTCGACGAGCCGACGACCGGCTTCGACCCGGCGGCGCGCCGCGAGGCATGGGAGGTGATCGGCGGGCTGCGCGAGCTCGGCAAGACGATCCTGCTCACGACCCATTACATGGACGAGGCGCAGCGGCTCGCCGACCGCGTGGTCGTGGTCAAGGACGGGCGGGTGGTGGCCGAGGGCGCGCCGGACGAGCTCGGCGGGCGCGCCGGCGCCGTCACGACGATCTCGTTCGGGCTGCCGGCCGGCGTCGCGCCGCCGGTCGCGGCCGTCGAGGGGCCGACGGGGCGCTTCGAGCTCCGCAGCGAGCGCCCGGTGGACGACCTCGCGGTGCTCACCACGTGGGCGCGCGAGCACGGCCACGACCTGCCGGGGCTCGAGGTCCGCCGCCCGACGCTGGAGGACGTCTACCTCGAGCTCACCGCATGAGAGTCCGGACTGGGTCGACCGCGCGAGTGGCCATGGCACGGCCATGCGGAGCAGTCGCGTGAGCCTGCTCCTCCACCAGTATCGCTACGACCAGAAGCAGTTCTGGCGCGAGCCGGCCTCGGTGTTCTTCACCGCCGTCCTGCCGCTCATCTTCCTCAGCCTGTTCGTCGCCATCTTCGGCAACGACAACACCGAGGTCGACGGCCATCTCATCCGCTACTCGACCTACTACCTCCCGGCCATCCTCGCGCTCGCGATCGTGAACGCGACGTTCGTCAACCTCACGATCTGGGTCACGCTCCAGCGCGACCGCGGCCAGCTCAAGCGCCTGCGGGCGACCCCGATCCCGCCCTGGGCGGTGCTCGGTGGGCGCGCGCTGAGCGCGCTCGCGGTGGCGGCGGTCATGACCGTCGCGGTGTGCGCCTTCGGCGCCGTGCTGTACGGGGTCGCGCTGCCCGACAACGCGCTGCCGGGGGCGCTGCTGGCCCTGCTGGTGAGCGTGGTCTCATTCACCGCGCTCGGCTTCGCCGCCAGCGCGTTCGTGCCGTCAGAGAACGCGGCCCCGCCGATCGCCAACGCGATCGTGCTGCCGCTGGAGTTCATCTCGGGCATCTTCGTGCCGTCGGAGCAGATCCCCGACTGGATGCTCAGCGTGGCGAGCGTGTTCCCGGTCAAGCCGGCCTTCGACGCGTTCCTGCGCGCCTTCGACCCGGCCACCACCGGCGCCGGCGTCGAGTGGAGCGACCTCGCGGTGATGGCCGCCTGGGGCGTGGCGGGGGCGCTGCTCGCGACGCGGTTCTTCCGCTGGTCGCCCAAGCAGTGAACGATGGTTCATACTTCAGGCTGAGATGCCCTACCGCCAGACCGAGCGCACCCGCGCCCGCGCCGTGGCCGTGCGCGAGCGGATCGTCGCCGCCGCGCTCGATCAGCTCGCCGACGGCGGCTACGCGTCGGCCTCGGTCGTCGCCGTGGCGCGGCGCGCCGGGGTTGCGACCGGCTCCGTCTACCGCCACTTCCCGTCCAAGGGCGAGCTGTTCGCCGAGGTCTTCCGGCGCGCCTCTCAGCGCGAGGTGGACGCCCTGGCGGCGATCGACGCCGGCTCCGTGGCCGAGCGCCTCGCGGCCTGGGTCGAGGCGTTCGTGCGGCGCGCGCTGGCCGAGCCGGTGCGCGCCTACGCGCTGATCGCCGAGCCGGTCGACCCCGCCGTCGAGGCGGAGCGGCTCGTGTTCCGGCGCGCCTACGCTGACCTGTTCGCCGGCGCGCTGCGCGAGCTCCCGGTCGACGCCGACCTGGCCGCCGCGGCGACCGTCGGCGCGCTGGCCGAGGCGCTCGTCGGCCCGCTCGCCCGCCGTGACACCGACGCCACCGCGCTCGTGGCCGGCCTGCAGTCGTTCGTCCTGTCCGCCGTGGGAGCAGAGGAGCCCGCCCGTGTCCGCTGAAACGACCACCCGCGCGACGCACGAGGTGCTCAACCAGTCCGTGCCCTTCGAGGACGTGGACCTCTTCGCGCTCGACGCGCCGCTCGCCGAGGCGCTCGAGCGCGAGGGCGGCGGCTGGGCGCGCGAGGGCGTGCGCGAGGCGGGCATCACCGCCGGCTCGGCGGAGGCGCAGGCGCACGGCCGCCGCGCCGAGCGCCACGAGCCCCGGCTGCGCACGCACGACCGCTACGGCCACCGCGTCGACGAGGTCGAGCTCGACCCGAGCTGGCACTGGCTGCTGCGCGGCGCGGTCGAGCGCGAGATCCATGCGCTGCCCTGGCGCGAGCAGCGCGCGGGCGCGCACGTCGCTCGCGCTGCGCTCGAGCTGCTGTGGAGCCAGGCCAATGCGGGCGTGATGTGCCCGGTCTCGATGACCTACTCCGCGGTGCCGGCGCTGCGCGTCGATCCCGAACTGGCGGCCGAGTGGGAGCCGCGGCTCACGCTGCCCGACTACGAGCGCGGCGCGCTCTGCGGCA